>JAEDOC010000100.1 GCA_016302185.1 Clostridium sp.
TTGGTAGTGCGGAGGTCACGGGTCCGATTCCCGTCAGCAGCTCGTCAAGGCTCTGGTATTTGCCAGAGCCTTTTCTTTTTGTGTCGCATTTCGTGTTGCATTTCCTTCTCAAAATCCTTTTGTTTTCTACCGCCTAAAACTAAAGCTGTTTGCCGGAGCGGTGTCAGTTCTTCAAGATTTTCTTGCCAGTTCCGGGACCTCCGTGATAAGATGATTATATCGCAGACATTTTATGATTGAAGGAGGTTTTTATGAAACAGGATATGATCCTTATTCTTGATCTGGGCAGCGATGAAAATCCGCGTCTGGCCCGGGAAATCAGAGCCATGGGTGTGTATACAGAAATTCATGCCCATGACATTACGAAGGAACAGCTGGAAGCACTTCCCAATGTGAGAGGAATCATCTTAAACGGCGGCATAAACCGTGTGGTAGATGGTGTGGAGATTGATGCTTCTGCTGCGGTTTATGAGAGCGGCCTTCCTATCTGGGCCATCGATCACAAGGGCAGTGCACCGTTAGCTTCTGAGGGAGAGACACGGGAGAAGGCAATTGCCGCGTTTGTGTTTGATACCTGTAAGGCAGAGGCCAATTGGAACATGGACAACTTCATTGCCGATCAGATTGAGCTGATTCGTCGTCAGGTAGGCGATCGCAAGGTACTTCTGGCTCTGTCCGGCGGTGTGGATTCTTCCGTTGTAGCAGCTCTTCTCATTAAGGCGATCGGAAATCAGCTGACCTGTGTTCATGTAAATCATGGTCTTTTGAGAAAGGGAGAGCCGGAGCAGGTAGTGAAAGTGTTCCGTGATGAGCTGGGAGCCAACTTAATCTATGTGGATGCAGTGGATCGTTTTCTGGACAAGCTGGCCGGGGTTTCCGATCCGGAGAAAAAGAGAAAGATTATCGGTGCAGAATTTATCCGTGTGTTCGAGGAGGAAGCCCGTAAGCTGGAGGGCATTGAGTTCCTGGCACAGGGAACCATCTATCCGGATATCATTGAGTCCGGTACCAAGACCGTAAAAGCGGTAAAGAGCCACCACAATGTGGGCGGCCTTCCGGAGGATCTGAAGTTTAAGCTGGTAGAGCCGCTGGCAATGCTTTTTAAGGATGAGGTTCGTGCCTGCGGTGCAGCCCTGGGACTGCCGTCCTCCATGGTATATCGTCAGCCGTTCCCGGGACCGGGCTTAGGTGTCCGCTGTCTGGGTGCGATTACCCGTGATCGTCTGGAGGCGGTCCGTGAGTCCGATGCCATCCTGCGGGAAGAATTTGCCTTAAACGGCCTGGAAGGTAAGGTTTGGCAGTATTTTACCGTGGTTCCGGATCTGAAGTCCGTGGGTGTCCGTGACGGCAAGCGTGCCGATGAGTGGCCGGTGATTCTTCGCGCGGTGAATACCGTGGATGCCATGACAGCAACGGTGGAGGATGTGCCCTTTGCCCTGCTTCAGAAGATTACGGACCGCATTACCCACGAGGTGGCCGGAGTGAACCGCGTACTGTTTGATCTGACTCCGAAGCCAACCGGAACAATTGAGTGGGAATAAAGAATGAAAAAACTCTTTTTAACCAGCAGTCCCACCGGGCCGCTGGACGGAAGCAGGCCGGTGGCCGGTCTGGATGAATGGAATGATTTTGTAGTAAACCTGAAGAAGGTCTGGAAGGATTCGTCCCGATGCCTGATGATTGCGGCATCGCCGGACTGCTTCCGGAAGAATGAGGAGATGACATCCTTTTTTGCCGGAGTAATGAAACGGTCCGGGCTTTCTGTCAGTTCTTTTGATGTGTGGGATCACAGAACGACGGATGTTTCGGAAGAGGCCCTTTGCTCCTATGATGTGATTTTTCTGGGCGGAGGCCATGTGCCGACTCAGAATGCATTTTTTCAGCAGATTGGACTGAGAGAGAAGATCCGAGGCTTTGAGGGCATTGTGATTGGAATCAGCGCGGGAAGTATGAACAGCGCGGATGTGGTGTACGCACAGCCGGAGCTTCCGGGTGAATCTGAGGACAGCGGTTATCTGCGGTTTCTTCCGGGTCTGAATTTGACAAAGACGATGATCCTGCCTCATTATCAGATGGTAAAGGATACTATTCTGGATGGAAAGCGATTGTTTGAGGAGATTACCTATCCGGACAGTCTGGGACGGGAATTCCTGATTCTTCCTGACGGAAGCTATCTCATGAGTATTGACGGCAGGGAAAGTGTGTGGGGAGAGGCGTGGCTTCTGAAGGATGGGAAGCTGGAACCCTATCCGGCTTGACAAGTCAGGATAATTAAAAAAAGGATGCTGCAGTGACAGAGACTGCAGCAAAAAAGCAGAAAAATGACCGGGGACAAGATTGCCGCGGTCATTTTTCTGCTTTTTTCTGTCATTATAATACCACAAAATGGCCCCAAAAACAAGACTGGTAGTGGACGGATAGTGATGATATAATACGGTTTCATTCATAGAGCGGAGGCGGAACAGATGGAGAAGAACTGGGTAAGTATATTGTCGCAGAAGAATCAGCTGGCGGCGGTGATGGAGACAAACCGGAGAACGGAGCGGTTCGGACTGGTTCTAAGTGAAGAGGACGCAAAGCTGATTCTGGCAGAGAGGAGTAATGTTCTGCGGGAACAGAGAAGGGTGGAATTTGGCGGAGGAATCACGGAAAAGCTGATTTATGAATTCTGCGATTCGCCTTATATCAGTCAGGACACCTCAGATGACAGCCAGGCAGGCGTATGAGACGGGGCTGATCTGTGTGGAACGCAAGGTCCGGATGGCGCTGCAGCTGTACCATGAACTTCTGCCGGAGTTTGATGATTATGGGAACCGGTGTCTGGGCGACACATTTATTAAGGGCCTGCCGGAGTTCTTCCGGTGGTATGATATGAAATTTGAACCGCAGAATACGATTCTGATGCTGGATTATCCGGTACTTCGGGATCTTTCGTCCTTAACAGGGGTGGACCGGATTTATGAATTCCTTCGCTGCCTTTCTCTGGAACAGGAATTTTTAAAAGGGTTTCCGGCCGGATGCGTGCAGCAGCTTCTGGATGAATACGCAGGCGGGTATCGGAACAGGATAGAAAATCTTTGTGAGATTGTTCTTATCGTTCTCTTTCGCTCTTTTTCGGGAACACGGGAGCAGCTGCGAAGTGCGGTGAGGCAGTTGCTGGAAAAGCAGTACGGTGAACGGGGAATGCTGCTGATGGACTATTTTTCAGAGGCGGTGGATGGAATTGCGATTTGCAGGGAAGCGGCATATGAAGCGGAGGAAAATAGAAAAAATCCCTGAAAGAAAAGCTTTTCATTTGTTGTATCTCATAAAAGGATATGCTAAAATAAATAGAATATGGTGCATAATAAGTGCAAAATGTCTGCAATAGAAGGGATGGAATGAGAAGGTTACAAGGGCGAAAAGGTGTAGGAAAGGTCAAAATGGGTGAATGATTCTGTGTGGACAAACCGTAAAAAATTATATCTGAATCTGTTGTTTGTAGCGGTCATCTTTTTTCTGACCCTGTGGCTGGTATTCCGCGGGGAGGATCCGGGGGATGTGGCGGAGTATCTGTCAGAGGCAGACCCCCGCTTTGTTCTGTTAAGTATTCTTTGTGTCATATTTTTTATTCTGGGAGAATCAGTAATTATCAATTATCTGATGCGGACACTGGGGCAGCCGGTCCGTTTTTTTCACTGCTGTCTGTATTCCTTTATCGGCTTCTTTTTCAGCTGCATTACTCCGTCGGCCTCCGGCGGTCAGCCGATGCAGGTGGTTGCGATGCACAGGGATGAGATTCCGGTGCCGGTGGCGACGGTGGTGCTGGCCATAGTGACCATCACGTATAAGCTGGTGCTGGTGGTAATCGGCTGTGCCGTATTTCTGATTCGTCCGTCGCGAATCATGGCGTGCCTGGAGCCGGTGGAGGGCGTGATGGTGCTTGGCATTGTGCTGAATGTGGCCTGTATTACCCTGCTTTTAATGCTGGTATTTCACCCCCATTTTGTTAAGGTAGCCGCAGCGCGGCTGATGGAGATGTTTTGCCGGATTCGTCCGATGAGCCACCCGGAGCGGCAGATGGAACGACTGGAACGACTGACGGATCAGTATCACGGGACAGCGGAATTCTATAGAACCCACCGGCATGTGATGGTGCAGGTATTTCTGATTACATTCCTGCAGAGAATCTGTCTGTTTCTGGTTACCTGGTTTACCTATCTTGCCTTTGGCCTTCCGCCGGAACAGATGACTGTGATTCTGATACTTCAGGCGATGATATCGGTAGCTTCGGATATGCTGCCTCTGCCCGGAGGTATGGGAGTCAGCGAAAGCCTGTTTCTGGTGATTTTCCTTCCGTTTTTTGGCGAGGAGCTGATTCTTCCGGCTATGGTGCTCAGCCGGGGGATTGGATATTATACTCAGCTGCTCATCAGTGCCCTGATGACGGCTGCATCTTCTTTTATTCTCAAGAGAGATGATGGAAAAAGAAAGGAGTTTTCTGCCACATGATACATTTTATCGGAGTTTATGATTATACGGTGGTGCTGACGTACATCGGACTGATGTTTTCTGTCTTTGGCATGACCCAGGCGATTCACAGTGACTATAAGATGGCAATCTTCTGCCTGGCAATGTCGGGGATCTGCGATACCTTTGACGGAAGGATTGCCAGAACCAAGAAAAACCGGACGGAAGAGGAGAAATCCTTTGGGATTCAGCTGGATTCTCTCTGTGATGTGGTCTGCTTCGGCATTTTTCCGGCTCTGATTTGCTATCTTCTGGGAGTCCGCGGTACGCTTGGGCTTGCGATTGTATTTTTCTACTGCACCTGTGCGGTGATACGGCTGGCCTTTTTTAATGTTCTGGAGGAAAAACGCCAGAAGACGGAAGGAGGCTGCAATAAGTCCTACCGGGGACTTCCGGTAACATCGATCTCCTTTATTCTTCCGGTAGCCTTTTGGCTGCAGTTTGTTATTTCGGATTTTGTGTTTCTGATTCTGCTGCACATGGTTCTGACCGTGGTGGGCTTTTTGTTCATTCTGGATGTTCAGATTCCAAAACCGACACTGAAGACGATCCTGGCGATGATTGCGTTTGTCACGGTTACGGTGGGGATTATCTTTGCTTATACCAGATTCCATCTGCCGTCGCCGGGGGATGAATCCAATCAGATTGTGAATGAGATTATCGAGGAAATCAATGAAACAGATACTCCGTAATGGAACCATAATAAATCAGACAACGGATCAGGACCGCTTTCTGGCAGTCCTTTACGGCAGTGTGGGAGGAAGGCTGCTGTTAAAGCCTCTGGTTCACCCGACCGTGTCGAAGCTTGGTGGGATGTTTCTTTCTTCCGGCGCTTCCCGTCTGTTGATTCGGCCTTTTATCCGGAAGCACGGGATCGACATGAGCCAGTATGAGCGGGTGAAGTACCGTAATTACAATGAGTTTTTCTCCCGGCGGATACGGTCCGGGATGCGGCCGCCGGATCCGGAACCGGATCATTTGATCAGTCCCTGTGACAGCAAGCTTTCGGTGTTTCCGATCTCTCCGGGCAGCCGTTTTCAGATAAAGCATACATCCTACAGCACTGCGTCGCTTCTTCGGAACCGGGAACTGGCTCATCGGTTTGACGGCGGCTATCTCTTCTTATTCCGACTGACCGTGGATGATTATCATCGCTACTGCTATGTGTCGGACGGCAGGAAGGACAGGAATGTCCGGATTCCGGGGATTTTCCATACGGTGAATCCGATTGCGAATGACTATTATCCGATTTACAAAGAGAATACCAGAGAATACAGTATTCTTCACACAAAGGAGTTTGGTGATCTTCTGATGATGGAGGTTGGCGCGCTTCTGGTAGGAAAAATCGTGAATCATCATGAGGCGGCGAAGGTTCGCCGGGGACAGGAGAAAGGATATTTTCAGTTTGGCGGTTCCACAGTGATTCTGATGACGGAACCGGGAAGTGTGATGCCGGATGAGGATCTTCTGGCAAATACAAAAGCAGGAATGGAAACTGTGGTGAAGATGGGAGAGCGGATTGGAATTGCCGGGAAGGGAGCGATGATATGATATTGTATTTTTCGGGAACGGGAAACAGCCGTTATTGTGCGCAGATGTTTGCGGAGAAGCTGGGAGAGCCTGCTGTGGATATGGGAGAACTGCTTCGTCAGAAGAAGACGGGAACCTTCCGGTCGGAAACTCCCTGGATTTTTGTGTCTCCCACCTATGCCTGGCAGCTTCCCCATGTGCTGGAGCAGTGGATTCGCCGCAGTCATTTTATCGGCAGCCGGGATGCGTATTTTGTGATGACCTGTGGAGATGATATCGGAGCCGCAGGAGAAAAACTGAAAAAACTGTGCAGGTATATGGGCTTTACTTACCGGGGAGTCCTGGAGACAGTGATGCCGGAGAATTATGTTGCCATGTTTCCGGTGCCGGAGAAGGAGGAAGCAGATTTGATTGTTGCCGCAGCCCGGCCGGTGCTGGAACAGGGAATTGCCTGGATTCGGGAAGGAAAATCATTTCCAGAGAAAACACTTCATCTGCCGGATCGGGTGAAGAGCGGTCCGATCAATGGTCTCTTTTATGCGTTTGGTGTGAAGGCAAAACCATTTTTTGCCACGGATGACTGTACCGGCTGCGGCCGATGTGAGGCGTTGTGCCCTCTAGGTAATATTTCCATGGAAGAGGGGAAAGCCGTCAGGCGGCCGGTCTGGGGAAAACGATGTACTCATTGTATGGCCTGCATCTGTGGTTGTCCGTCCGGGGCAATCGAGTATGGAAAACGCAGTAAAGGAAAGCCGCGTTACCGGTGTATCGAATATAAAGAAGAATAATTATTTTGAGAAAGCGGAGGAGAAAGGAACAGAGCTGTGACGGAGAAAAGAGAGAAGGCTGCCATTGTCTGCTGTTCCAATGGATTGGAAGAGCGGGAAAGAGAGAACATAGAACGATTGACAGCCATATTAAAAGATCTTGGGCTGGAACCTGTGACCAGTGCGTATCTGTATGCGAAGCATTCGGTGTTCTGCGGTACGGCCCGGGAACGGGCAGGGGCGCTGATGCAGTTTTTCCGGGATCCGGAGGTGACACTGATTTTCGACGTATCCGGAGGAGATGTTGCCAATGAATTGCTTCCTTATCTGAATTATGAAGAGATTGCGGCAAGCAGAGCTCTGTTCTGCGGCTACAGCGATCTGACCACGATCATGAACGGGATTTATGCAAGGACGGGAAAAGCATCCGTCTGGTATCAGGCAAAGCATCTGGCGGGAAGAGACGGAGAACGGCAGCGAAGGATGCTTGCGGAGGCGGAATTGTTTGACATCCGCTGGGAGTGGATCCAGGGAGAGGCGATGCGCGGAATTGTGGTCGGCGGAAATATCCGCTGCTTGTTAAAGCTGGCGGGAACTCCTTACTGGCCGAAGATGCGGGGAAAGATTCTGTTTCTGGAGGCGAGAAGCGGTTCTCTGCCCCAGATGACGGCCTACGTCAATCAGTTAAAGCAGATGGGAGTTTTTGAGGAAGTGAACGGCATTCTTCTGGGAACCTTTCTTCAGATGGAAAAGGAGGGAGAATCCATGGCGGAGCTGGTAAAACAGTGTGCGGGAGAGAGGCTTCCCATCGCC
>JAEDOC010000101.1 GCA_016302185.1 Clostridium sp.
AGAAGATGAGTAATGGGATTCCGTGTGCCTATTTTGGAATCCATGGCCAAGAGATCAGTGAGGCCCTTGCGGAGCTGGGAGATATGCCCAAAGGTGTTTATGTGACGGAGGTTGTGAATGACAGTCCGGCATATAACGCAGGGATCCAGAACGGGGATGTGATTATCGGATTTGCCGGGACGGAGATTACAACATTTAAGGAACTGCAGACACAGATTGAGAATACATCCAGCGGAGTCCCTGTTTTTGTAAAGGTGATGCGTCGGGGCCGGGAAGGCTATACGGAGCTGGATTATACTGTGGATATCAGGGCCAGGTAATATGCCTGGCCTTGTGAATTGATAAGGAGAGAGGATAACAGAATGAAATATATTGAACAGTTTCGGGAGGGAATGAGAATATCGGATGTGTACCTCTGTAAGACGAGACAGATTGCGGTGACCAAGAACGGGAAGGAATATGCGTCCGTTCTGCTGCAGGATAAGACGGGAACGATTGATTCCAAAATCTGGGATTTGAATTCTCCAGGGATCGGAAGCTTTGAACCGCTGGATTATGTGTATGTGGACGGCGATGTGACCGTGTTTCAGGGATCCAATCAGCTGAATATCAAGCGAATTCGGAAGGCAGATGAGGGAGAATACCGGGAAGCGGATTATCTTCCGGTCAGCTCTAAGGATGTAAAGGAGATGTACCGGGAACTGACAGCTCTGGTGCAGTCCCTGAAGAACCCTTATTTGAAAAAACTGGCATCCAGCTACTATATAGAGGACAAGGATTTTGTCAAACGGTTCTGTTTCCATTCGGCGGCGAAAAGCGTACATCACGGTTTTGTGGGCGGTCTTTTAGAGCACACCTTGAGTGTCATGAAGCTTTGTGATTATTTTGCATCCGCTTATCCGATGCTGAACCGGGATTTGCTGCTGACGGCGGGGCTATTCCATGATATCGGTAAGGTCAAAGAGCTTTCGGCCTTCCCGGAAAATGATTATACGGATGACGGACAGCTTCTGGGCCATATCATTATCGGAACGGAGATGGTGAGTGAGCGGATCCGTCAGATTCCCGGCTTTCCGGAGAAGCTGGCTGCAGAATTAAAGCATTGTATTCTGGCGCATCATGGAGAGCTGGAGTACGGCTCGCCGAAGAAGCCGGCACTGTTAGAGGCACTGGCGCTGAATTTTGCGGATAACACGGATGCCAAGATGGAGACAATGATTGAGGTGTTAAAGGGCGCAGGCGATAACAATGGCTGGCTGGGATATAACCGGTTCCTGGAGACGAATGTGAGAAAGACCGGCGAACAGTAAGAAGAAGCGATACCAGAGCAATGGTTCTGTTTTTGAAGCAGGACTTTTCTGGTATTTCTTTTTATAGAGGAGAAACAGAATGGATGTGAGAAAAATACTGGATGCGGTTTCGAATGGTACGATGTCGCCATCGGAGGCAGAAGAGAGGCTGAAAAATCTTCCTTATGAGGATTTGGGCTATGCAAAGCTGGATCTGCACCGAAAACTCCGGAGTGGTTTTCCGGAGACCGTGTTCTGTGAAGGAAAGCCGGATGACTTTCTGACGGAGATTTTTGAGACATTATATCGGGAGAATGGCGAGGTACTGGGAACCAGAGCGACAGAGCATCAGTATGAGCTGGTGCGCCAAAAGATCCCTGAGATTCGCTGGAATCCGGTTTCCCGTCTTTTGATCGCGGAACCGGCGGAGAAGAAGCGCCGAGGAAGAATCGCGGTCTGCACGGCCGGAACTGCGGATATTCCGGTGGCGGAGGAAGCGGCCGGTGTGGCGGAATTCTTTGGATGCCGTGTGGATCGCATCTATGATGTGGGCGTAGCGGGAATCCATCGGCTGCTGTCCAGACGGGAGCAGATTGCCAGAGCGAACTGTGTGATTGCCATCGCCGGCATGGAAGGCGCCCTGGGTACAGTGATTGCCGGTATGGTGGAAAATCCGGTGATAGCGGTTCCTACTTCGGTCGGCTATGGCGCCAGCTTTCACGGGCTTTCGGCGCTTTTGACAATGATTAATTCCTGTGCCAACGGGATTTCTGTGGTAAATATTGATAATGGATACGGAGCTGCATATCTGGCAGCTCAGATTAACAGATTGGCGGTAAAATATGAAGACAGAGAAGAATAATGGAGAAAAAATATTATACCTGGAGTGTGCCTCCGGAATCAGCGGAGATATGACAGTGGGGGCTCTCCTGGATCTGGGGGCCAGCCGGCAGGTACTGGAGGAAGCATTGAAGAGTCTGGACATCGGCGGCTACCATCTGCATTTCGGACGCACAAAAAAATGCGGAATTGATGCCTATGATTTTGATGTGCATCTGGAAGACGAGGAAACTCATGAGCATGAGCACGATCACGAACATGGACACGAGCATAACCATGAGCACGAGCATAACCATGAGCATGAGCACAACCATGAGCATGACCACGGGCACGACCACGGGCATGAGCACGAGCATGGTCACGAGCACGAGCACGACCATAGCCATGATCATGCTCACGTGCATCCGCACGTGCATCGGAATCTGGGAGATGTGCTGGCAATCATTGACCGTCTGCAGGCGTCCGAAGAGGTGAAAGACCTGGCGGAGAAGATGTTCCGGATTGTGGCGGAGGCGGAGTCTAAGGCGCACGGAGTTCCGGTGGAGGAGGTCCATTTCCATGAGGTGGGCGCCATTGATTCGATCGTGGATATAATCAGTGTAGCAGTCTGCGTGCATGATCTGGGGATTACCCGGGTGGTTGTTTCACCGCTGTCGGAGGGAAGCGGGTTTGCCCAATGTCAGCATGGACTGATTCCGGTGCCGGTGCCGGCGACGGTAAATATCGCGGCCCGTTACGGCTTAAAGCTGAAACATACGGAAAACAACGGGGAGATGGTGACACCTACCGGTGCGGCGATCGCGGCGGCGCTTCGGACCGAGGAGAGGCTGCCGGACGAGTATACGATTGAGCGAATCGGCCTGGGCGCGGGAACCAAGGATTTTGCACAGCCCAATGTACTGCGGGCGATGATTCTAAGGGAAGAGAAGGAGAAAGAAAAACTCTGGGTTCTGGAAACGAATCTGGATGACTGTACTGGAGAAGCCCTCGGATTTGCCATGGAGCTTCTTCTGGAACAGGGAGCGAAGGACGTCTGGTACACGCCGGCCTATATGAAGAAAAATCGTCCGGCTTACGTACTGTCGGTGCTTTGCACGGAAGAGAAGAGGGAGCTTCTGGAAAATCTGCTGTTTTCTGCCACGACAACCATCGGAATCCGCCGGTATCCGGTGGAGCGGACGGCGCTGGAACGCAGTCTCCGGACTGTGAGCACCAGATATGGAGAGGCTGTCGTGAAGATCTGCCGAGTGCAGGAGAAGGATCGCTTCTATCCGGAATATGAAGGTGTGAGAGCAATCTGCCGGGAACAGAAGCTGGATTTTTCGGAGGTATATCACGGTGTGATGGAGGATGCGAAGAAAGCGGAGCAGTAGGATGAAGGAGAAAAAAGAGAAATTACTGCGTCTGATGGACGAATACACCAGGGAGCCGGTCTGCCTGGCCTTTTCCGGCGGTGTGGACAGCAGCCTGCTGCTGCATCTTCTGGTGGATGCGGCCGGAAAACACGGAACCCGGGTGACAGCGGTTACCTTTCATACGATGCTGCATCCGGCCTGTGATCTGGAGAATGCGAAAGCGGTGGCGCAGGAGCTGGGGGCGATGCATGAAGTGATAAAAATCGATGAGCTGGAGCTGCCCAGGCTGCGGGAAAATCCGCCGGAACGGTGCTATCTGTGTAAGAAACAGCTGTTTTGGACCTTAAAGGAGTATGCCGGTGCCAGAGGAATTACCTGTCTGGTCGAGGGAACGAATGAGGATGATCTTCATGTTTACCGCCCGGGCCTTCGGGCTCTGCGGGAGCTGGAGATCAAGAGCCCGCTGGCAGAGTGTCATATAACCAAAGCGGAGGTGCGGCAGATGGCAGCAGAGGCCGGAATCTCGGCGGCTTCCCGCCCGTCCACGCCATGCATGGCGACAAGACTTCCCTATGGGGCGAGGCTGGATTATGATGTTCTGCGCCGGATTGAAGCGGGAGAGACGTACTTGAAAACGCTGTTTCACGGGAATGTCCGTCTCCGCCTTCACGGGGAAATTGCAAGAATTGAGCTGGATCCGGCGGAACTGTGCCTTGCGGTAATGCAGCGGGAGGAGATTAGCCGGGAATTAAAAAAATTAGGGATTCTGTATATCACCATTGATTTAGAGGGCTTTCGCTCAGGAAGTATGGATGAGGGAAATAAAAGGATTCACAAAACTGAACTATAATCGTGTGAAAAGGGGGGAAATGATATGTGTAAATTGTTTGACTATGCGAATCAGTATGTGAAAGAGAGTGACTGGAAAGATTTTGCCATGTTAAAACTCTGCCTGTGCGCAATGGGTGTCATCATCGGAGTTCATGTTGCACCAAAACATAAGAAAATGGTGACAGGAATGGCAGCGGGTGTTTTTGCCGTGACTTATATTCCGCTGATGGCCAAGTTCATCAGAATTATCTCAGGCTCAGACAGAAATGAACAGTGATATTGAATCATGACATGGAACGCGGAACAATCAGGGCCAGTTTATTTCACTGGGATTGTTCGGCGTTCCTTTCTGACATACATTGTTTACGCTACAAATGCGTACATCATCACGTAATGACACAGACTTCCGCCCATGACGAAAAGATGGAACAGCTCATGGGCGCCGAAGTATTGGAATTTCGAAGAAAACAGCGGCAGCTTGAGCGCATAGATGACACCTCCGATGGTATAGATGACACCGCCGGCCAGCAGCCAGGCGAAGGCTTCCTTCGGGAGTGCCGCAACAATCTGGCGGAAGGCCAGCAGGCAGACCCAGCCCATGGAGATATAAATCAGAGAAGAAAACCATTTGGGGCAGGTGATCCACAGGAGATTGATAGCCATGCCGATCAGCGCAATTCCCCAGACGAGAGCCAGGAGAAGATAACCGGACTGATTGCCCAGTACGATCAGGCAGACCGGGGTGTAGGTGCCGGCAATCAGGATATAGATCATCATGTGATCCAGCTTGCGCAGCCTTTTATTGACCTTTTCCGAAATATCCAGTGTATGATAGATGGTGCTGGCAGCGTACAGCAGGATCATGCTGGCGATGAAGACAGCCATGGAGGCGAGATGCACACGATCCGGTTCAGAGGCAGCCTTGACCAGAAGAGGAACGGAAGCGATCAGAGCTCCCAGAAATGCGATAAAATGGGTCAGTGCACTGCCCGGGTTCTTGATTTTATGAAGCATAGAAAAACCTCCTTTCAGAAACTTCGACAGATTCCGTGATACGAACGATAATAAATTTTGCCGAAGTTTTAAAAAACATTATACGTAGTTTTAAAAACTACATTACCTATGTTTATATACTATACTCTATTTTTGAAAATATTACAAGAGGATTTCTGATTTTTTGAGGACCAGCTCAGACTATTACTATTTTTATAATACAAACGGCGGAGGAACGCAGGATGCTGAATCTATTCTATGAGGACGGGGATATTATAGTGACGGAAAAGCCGGCGGGTATGGAAGCCCAGTCCAGCCGGCGGCTGGAACCGGACATGGTAAGTGAAATTAAAAACTATTTAAAGATATCCACACAATTAACCACAAAAACGTCCACATCGGGACGGGAGCCTTATGTGGGAGTTATCCACAGACTGGACAAGCCGGTGGGGGGAATCATGGTGTACGCAAAGACTCAGAAGGCGGCAGCCGCTTTAAGCAGGCAGGTTCAGGACGGAAGAATGAAGAAAACATACCGGGCTGTTGTTTGTGGAAAACCTGTGGATATTGTGGGTAACTATGTGGATTATCTGTTGAAGGACGGAAAAAACAACTATTCTCGGGTTGTGGATAAGTCGGTTAAGGACAGTAAACGGGCGGAGCTTACCTATCGGGTTCTGGCAGAGCTTCCGGAGTTGCCGGGATCCGGGGAGAAAAATTTGCGGCAGGAGAGCCGTGTGCTTTCTCTGGTGGAGGTGCAGCTTCTCACCGGCCGCCATCATCAGATTCGGGTGCAATTTGCGGCCCATGGAACACCGCTGTGGGGGGACAGCAAATACAATCCTGACGGCGGAAAAAGCCAGCGCGGCGGTCTGGCCCTCTGTTCCGCTGGCCTTTCCTTTGTACATCCGGTCACCGGGAAACGGATGGAATTTTCCATGAAGCCGAAGGGCGGAATATTCCGACGGTTTGAGGAGGAAACAGAAGCATGAAACTACGAAGGCATTACTATTTCAGCGGAAGAGTGCAGGGCGTCGGATTTCGTTACCGGGCCAGATATCTGGCAGAGGGATTTTCGCTGACCGGCTGGGTCAGAAATCTTCCGGATGACCGGGTGGAGATGGAGGTTCAGGGGGAAGAGACATTGATTGACCGGATGATTTCCATGCTGGAATATGGTCATTATATTGAAATTACAGGAATAGATGCCAGACAGCTGCCGCTTGAGGAGGAAGAGAGAGGCTTCCATGTCAGAGGTTGGTAAAAGGAAGAAACTGGAAAAAAGGATCCGGGGATATTTCCGGGAAAAGAGCCTATAATAACCGTATACCAAAGAAGTACGAATCATAAACGGGCGAGTCCATGGGTAAGCTCCCAGAGGACAAAAGAGAAGCTTACAAAGGAAGCTGCAGGGAGGAAACGGCGCGGTAAGGCGCGGAACCCTTCTCTGCAGCTTCTTTTTATCTGATTATCTGATGATCTGAAGTTATATCTGAATTGGTAAGGAGGAAAAGGAGATGTTCCGGCTGACAGAAAAACAGAGAAAGGCCTGCCTGATAACTGCCGTTACCTCGGCGGTATACTTCGGATTTCGGTATTTACTGCCGTTATTTCTTCCCTTCCTGGCGGCCTATGTGATCGCGTTGTGTCTGCGTCCGGCAGCTGTCTTCCTGGAACGGAGGCTGCAATTTCACATCCGGGGACGCCGGTTTGGAATCCCTATCGGACTTCTGGGTGGTGTCGAGTTAATTCTTGCTGTCTCAATTCTTGCGGTGCTGTTCTATTATGGCGGCTGTCGCCTGTTGGAGGAGGCGGATCGGCTGGTGAAAGCAGTGCCGGACTGGATTCGGCTGGCGGATCGGTGGCTTTCAGAGCTCTGCCGGTCTGTCGAGCATTTCTGCCGGTTGGAACCGGGAATCCTTCTGAAGCTGGTAAAACAGCTGATTCCAGATGCGGCTCATTCGCTCAAATCCGCAGCGATGCCGAAGCTGGTGGTGAATTCCTTCGGACTGGCAGCAACTGTGGTGAAAATAGTGGTGCTGGCAGTGATTCTTTTGATTGCCTCTATTTTATGCCTGCAGGAAATGGACGAGCTGCGCAGCCGGAGATACCGATCGCTGTTTCATCGGGAGTTCTTTCTGCTGGGGCGAAGGCTTTGCCTGACCGGGGCTGCCTGGCTGAAAACGCAGGGAATTCTGATACTCCTGATCTCCGGGCTCTGTACGCTGGTTCTGGTGCTTC
>JAEDOC010000102.1 GCA_016302185.1 Clostridium sp.
GGATTTTCATAATACACGCTGCTATTGTAATCATCTATCTTTGGGCTGATGAATGAATTATAAACTTTCATTAAGGCATCTATTACATTGATATTCTCATTCTCAGACACCCGTTTAATCAACCTTTTATATACCTTTCCGATATCCCAGTGAGAGGGAATACTGTAACGGCAACAGCCTACATTGTCATACTCTCCATCCTCAATTTGAGCTTCCTCAATAAAGTCATCACTCACCCGATCCAGATTATCACAATGATATACATCTGCTAAATCATATATTTTTTCCAATCTTTCTTTTCCAAGTTTATTAACCACATCAGAACGAGTATTTTTTGTTTTTCGCGCGATATAATCAATCAGTCCGCAAGTATAAAACAAATCATTCTCCTTTGCGTTTTCCCGCGCCTCCTGCTTCATCATTTTTCCTCCTCACATCCACGATATCTCAGACATTTTAATGCTTCTTTTGTACAGAAATTAATCTGGTGTGTCGGATATTTAAATTTTGCCAATACCCAAAACTGCTCTCTTGTTATGGTTCCTTCCGCATAATCCGAAATATAATTGTAGATCTGATCGTCCGCCATTGCGCCAATCACAATATCAAACTCATGCGGTTTTCCGCTTCTGCAGTCAATAATAAAGTCAAGCCATTCATCCGTCATCTCTTTAAATTCTTTGATATTCAGGGAAGAATACAATGTTACATCATAGATTGATACTACTTTCGTATTGTATCGCTTTGCCCATCTCTGTGCCTGTTCTTTGATAACCGTGCAATAAAAACCCGGCCCAAAATCTTTTGTATTTCTTCCTACACGGATTTCCGGTTGAGGAATCGGCTGATACCCGCCATGGTATACTGTCATAATTGCCAAAATGAACTCCTCCTTATCCAAAAGCCTGCCTGTAATTCTATGATAACATCAACACATTCAAATATCAAACCAATTTCATCATTGCATGTCAGCAAAATGGGAACGGCACCGCGCTTTCACGCCGGTGCCGCCCTCGTTTTACTGGTTTATTTTTCATATCTGCGGAACTCGTAGCACAGATCAAAATACGTCTGTTCGTCACTGACCTCTGTTACCTTCCACCCTTCTTTTTCCAGATTTACCATATGGGTATCTGCCAGATAACTGTAATCAATCCATGTGATATGCGCTGTGGAACAATACGGCAGGAACTGACGGTAAATGCTTTCTCCGCCAATCACATATACATCCGAATCTGTCAGTCTCTTCTCCTTCTGTACCGTCTCAATGGTCTGCAGTGCTTCCTCCAACGTATGGCACACCAGAGCCCCTTTTACCTGAAACTTCGGATCCCCGGATAAAATCACATTGATCCGACCGTCCAGAGGCCGCTTTCCCGGCAAAGTCAGAAAGGTCTTCCGCCCCATTACCACCACTTTCCCCAGGGTTTCCTGACGAAACAGCTTCTGATCTGCCGGTATGGATACCAGCAGCTGTCCCTTATTTCCAATGCCCCAGTTCTTGTCCACCGCCGCAATCAGCTGAAACGACCGTTTTGTCTCTCCCGGTTTTCCGGATGCTGCATTCCCCGTCAGCAGTTCCGGAAACTGCCGCTTCAGTGTCTTCATCATACTGGCCGCATTAATATAGAACGCTTCGTCCGGCTGCTCTTTCTTATCAACCTTCGAATGGAAGATGCGTTCCAGCTCCTTCAGCGCCTCCTCCTCTGTGCTGCACCGGTTCATAACCTCCAGCATGATGTCCCGACTGTCTCTCAGCTTCTGCAGCAGCAGATCCCAGATACCGTCCAGCTCCTCCTTTTTTACCGGTCCATAATGGTTTAAAATAATCTCTTTTACCGGATAGCGGCGGGACTTCTCTATGGATTCTTCCGCTCCCAGATAATCCACGAGAAACGAAGGCATATAGCCGCCGGACGGCCCCATCACTCCCACCGTCTCGCTGCAGAGCATCAGCTCTCCGTCCACAATATAAGATAAGGAACATTTCGTATGACCGATGGTCTCGAAAGCCAGCACCGAATGATCGCCAATCTGTACCGTCTCTCCGTCAGCAAGCGCCACATCAATCTGTAAATCCTCATCCCGGTAGTTCTCCTCCCAGACAAGACCGGAAGCCTCTGCCGCCTCCCCGCTGAGACGCCGGATCGTCGCAAGCGCGCCCGGTTTCTTCAATATCTCCTGCGCCCGCACCGAAGCATAGGTTTTTACCTGCGGCCAGGCACGGCGCACGGCAGGAAGTCCCGCCACGTGATCATAATGGGAATGAGACAGAAGGACCGCGTCCAGAGTCCCTCCGTCCAGTTCATTTTTAATCTTTTCCACCATCCGGTCCGCTGCATACGCCATTCCCGCCTCAAACAGCAGGTTCGCTTTCCCCTTGATTAAAAAGACGGAACCCGTTCCGATTCCCGATACATCTACAACTTTCATCTTTTTTGTCTTCCTCTCCGATCGTCTCGACTCCGACGCTCTTCTCCTGATTTCCTGTAACCGAAACAATGAAGCAATTTTACTATATTTTTCCCCCGAAAACAAGGCCATTGATTTTTTACCTTCGTCTGGTATAATGTTCTTAACCTCAGATTATGAAAATGAAAGGATCCCTTTTATGATTACATTAGAAAGAACAAGTGTGATGAACCTTGAAAACGCCATTCGCGGCGCCAGAAATCCCATGAACAGCTGGAACCGCATGGACAGCTATTACGATGAAAACGGTCAGTATCAGCTGGGACCCAACGATCTGGGTCTGGCGATGCGGCTGCGCAAAGCCGGCAGCGATCACCGCAAGTTCATCCGTCAGATCTTTGTTTCCGTGGATATCACCGCACCGCTCTACTGGTGGAAGGAATACGATACCTACAAAGTAGCCACCGTTGCCAACTCCACCAGCACCATGCACAAGATTTCCAGCAAGCCCTTTGCCATGGAGGATTTCAGCTGCGACCATATGACAGCAGACACCCGGGCCTTTATGGAAACTGTTGTTGCACAGCTGGAGAGCATCCGCCTGCGCTATCTGGAAACAAAAAAGAAAGAGGACTGGTATGACATGATCCAGCTTCTCCCCAGCAGCTACAATCAGATGCGGACCTGCTCCTTCAATTACGAAACCCTGATTAATATCTATTTTGCAAGAAAAGACCATAAGCTGGCGGAATGGCACACCTTCTGTGACTGGATCAAAACCCTTCCCTACGCGAAGGAGCTGATTCTGGCAGAAGAATAGAATCCCGCTTTTTCTGCAGCGGACAAACAAAAAGAAACCGGACTGCAGCAGTTTCCAGGCTAACCTCTGTCCGGTTTCTTTTTGTTTGTCTGTTTTGTTTGAATTCCGGCACCCGGGTTGCCGGATAAAATGATGGGGGATTGGTTTGTTACCAAATTAACGCTATCAATTCATCTATGTTTTCGTTTTTCGTGACTATCTTTCATTATTATTGTAAATTTAGTTAAAATCTTATCATGTTTTTCTTTCCAATTCGAACTCAACAGCTGTCCATCCTTTTCTCCTCCTCCCGGCACGATTCATTCACTCCGTTCTCTGTGCCATTTTTGAGTCTCTTCTCATTTTTTCTTGCTCATCTCTCTGTTATGGTCTTATTATATGTTATTTTTTTAACAACTTCAAATATTTATTTTTTATTTATTCATAACATCTAACTTATGAATTATTTTCCAATACTGTTAATTTTTTATTTATGTCCTTTTTCACCTATGGTATACTGTTTCTATCTGATTTCATCAGATCCACCTGCCAAAAGAAAGGAGCTTTCCATGGAATTACTGCAGCTTCGTTATTTTCTGGCCGCCGCCAGATATGAACATATTACCAAGGCCGCCGATGCCCTGCGTATCGCACAGCCGGCTCTCTCCCAGTCCATCAAACGGCTGGAAACAGAGCTGGGTGTTACCTTATTTGATCGGGATAAGCGTACCATCCAATTAAATGATACCGGCCGCTTTCTGGAACAGCAGCTGATACCCATTCTGGCTGCACTGGACGATCTGCCCGCCGCAGTTCAGGAACGGGCCAGTCAGACTGTACATACCATCCACTTAAATCTTCTGGCTGCCTCCCGCCTGGTCACCGACTGCATTATTGAATACAAGGCACTCCATCCGGAGGTCCATTTCCGTCTTCATCAGAAAGTGAATGCAGAAAAAGAGGATCTCTGCGTTACCACCGTTTTTCCGGGGGAACCGCTCCCGGAACACGCAAGCATCCTGCTGAAAGAGGGCTTCTTTCTGGCAGTTCCCGCTTCCTCCCGCTACGCACAGCATCCTTCCCTCTCCCTGAAGGAAGTACAAAGAGAGGATTTCATCAGTCTGTCCAACAACCGGCCCATCCGTCGCATCTGCGACCGTTTCTGCCTGGAATCCGGCTTCACGCCTCACGTCATCTGTGAAAGTGACAATCCGGAAAGTGTACGCAATTTAATTGCTGCCGGGCTGGGGATCGGCTTCTGGCCGGAATATTCCTGGGGACTTCTCTCCAATGCCAATATCACTTTGGTTCCCATCCGGGATCCCAGGTGTGAACGGGATATCATCCTGATCAAGCGGCCATCAGAGGAGAACGAAAGTGTACTGAACGGCTTCTGCTGCTTTCTGTCAGACTATGCAAAGCGGGAGGATGTGAAACAATCCTCATGTGCCAGCCAGCGAATCCCCTGAGCGGCAAGATGTTCCTTCAGGATTCTTAAGAATACCAAAAGCTCCCTGCTCTGTTCCTCCCGATCCTGCAGCAGAAGATAGGTAATCCGCGGTCTCGGTCCATCCTTCATCGGAAGCACACGGACCTTTTTTCTTTCCTGCAGGGCCCGTACCGCGGAGATCGGAAGGAGCATCCATGTATCCTTTTCCGCAAGAAACCGTTCCATCAGCTGCATGCTGTCTGTCTCAATTCTGGCCTGTTCTCTTCCGCCGAACCAGTAGGTATGCCAGCGGACAAAATCCGGGTACCATCGCATGTAAACCTCATTTCCCGGTGAAAGCTCCGACGGATGCACGATACCGGTGTAGGAGGCCTCCTCCCCGCAAACAAAGCACATCTCCTCTTCAAACAGAGGAATTCCCGCAATTTTTCTGGAATATTGCGGATTGGCAATAAAACCGGCCTCCAGTTCTCCTTTTTCCATCATCTGATAAGTCCGTTCCGAATCCACTGACATCAGATTCAAATCACACTCCGGGCACTCCCGGAAAAAACGATCATACACCGGTCCCATCAGATACGCCTGAATACTCTGCACCGCAGAAATACTTAACCGGCGCCGCTGCGGACAAACCACAGCCGACTTCGTCTCCTCATAAAGCGCCTTCCATTTCCGTGCAACCGGAACCATCCGTTTTCCGGCCTCTGTCAGTTCAATTCGCCGGATTCCTTTTCTTCGCCTGACCAGCCTGGCCCCCGTCTCCTTCTCCAGAAGCTCCAGACGACTGCTTAACGCAGACTGTGTCAGATACAGCGTTTCCGCCGCCCCGCTTAAGGTTCCCTGCTCCACAATCGCCAGAAAAGCATCGATTTCTCCCTGATTCATTTCCCACCTCGTTCTCCTTATTCTCCATCGCAAAAATATAATCTATTTCTATATTATATAATTATATTATCTGTTTTACAAATATATTTCCCCGGTTTATGATAAAACTATCAAAACGATACCAAAGGAGACGAATCATGAAACCTGTGCTTTCCCCTTACCGTTATGTCATCTGTTTTTGCAGCTGCCTTTTGATTTTTATGTCCGTGGGACTGTTAAGCAATGCGTTTCCGATTTATTTTCCATTTATCATGAAGGAACATCAATTTTCCAACACACAGCTGTCCCTGCTGTACGACATCGCCGCAGCAATCTCCGGGATCTGCTACGGCCTGGGCGGAGTCATTCCGGCATCTCTTCTGATCCATCGATGGTTTTCGGAACACGCGGCATCCGCCATGGGGCTGGCCGCTTCCGGAACCGGAATTGCCTCTATCCTCGGCCCTATACTAATTACCCGGATGGTTCAATCCATCGGGCTTTCCAAAACCTTTCTGACGGAAGCCTGCCTCATTGCAGCCGGCACATTGTTTCTTCTTCTGACGGTTCGCAATGAACCGCCTGCTTTCCCCGAGCACTCAGACACTACCTCCGATTCGACGCTTATATCTGCCGGCGATGACAGGAAGGCTGCCATTTCCGCCGATTCCAGCGAATCCGGCCCACAGCTTCTTTTCCTCGAGCGGCTTCGTGTCACCGCCGGCTTCTTTTTTGTCGGCGTCATCGGATTAACCAGCTATTCCAGCCTGTCCATGCTTTTTACCACCACCGGCCATTCCATTGAGGAAGTATCCTCTGTTCTGGCCCTTTTAGGCGGCATGCTGATCCTGGGAAAATGCTCCTTTGGCCTTGTTTCCGACCGGTTTGGCAGCTCCAATGCCCTGATATGCTATGGTCTTCTGCTGCTTTCCGGACAGACGCTCTGCTGCTTTTCCGCAGTGTCCGGCCCTCTTCTTCTGCGCCTGACTCTGGTCTTCTTCGGCCTTGGTGCCGCCATCCCCGGCGTTTCCATTCCGATCCTGACTGCGGATTTATGTTCCCCGGCTGATTATGCAAAAACACTGAAAAACTATCAGATTACCTATACTCTCGGCGGTCTGCTGACCAGCACACTTCCGGGTATTCTGGCAGACCTCACCGGAAGCTATCTGACCTCTCATGTACTGTTTGTGTTCTGCGCCGCCGGGATCCTGCTTTTTCTGGTGCCGGTGCATAAACGATACACTTGCATCCGTTCCAAACGTCTTTTATAATTAAGGCAAAAGAAACCATAAATAAAATATCAAGCAGATTCAGGAGATGTATATGGAATTACTGAAAATCATGAAAAACCGCCGCAGTGTCCGCACCTATACCGAAGAGTCCATTCCAGAGGAAAAGCTGGAGCAGATCCTCAACGCCGGACTCCTGTCCCCTTCCGGACGGGCCATCCGCCCCTGGGAATTCATCGTAGTTCAAAACAAAGAAATGCTTCAGAAACTGGCAGGCTGCCGGGAAGGCTCCGCCGATATGTTAAAAGGAGCATCCGCCGCCATCGTGGTGGCTGCCGATCCCGGAAAAACCGATGTCTGGATCGAGGACTGCTCCATCGCCATGACACAGATGCACCTGATGGCAGACAGCCTGGGAGTCGGAAGCTGCTGGATTCAGGTACGGCTGCGGGATGCCGGCAAAGCTTCCCCCGCAGGAACCACCACCGAAAGCTACTTACAGGAGCTTTTAGGCATCCCAAAAGAATATAACGTAGAAGCCATTCTATCCCTCGGCATGCCGAAAAACCATCCGGCACCGCGTAATTTGGACGAACTTCCTACCGGTAAAATCCATTGGGAGCAGTTCTAAATTAAATAGAGATGTAACGCAGGAAATGAGGGCGTCGCGCCAGCTAACGCCCGGCGTGGTGAGTCGGAGATATCTTCTGGAAGAGGATGAATCCGGACGCGAAAAAGAAGCCGGGGAAGAACGGCGAAAAACAGCACGCAGGTCTTC
>JAEDOC010000103.1 GCA_016302185.1 Clostridium sp.
GGTAAGACCGAGCGGGATTTCCTGCGGGCGGAGATTGAGATGGTTCCGGCAGTGAAGGCTGTGGATGTGGGACTTGACCGCAGTATGGTAGGCGCCTACGGACAGGATGACAGAGTTTGCGCCTATACAGCGCTGACCGCGGAGATTCAGGCACAGGATCCGGAGTATACGACAGTGACGGTGCTGGTGGACAAGGAAGAGATTGGTTCCATGGGAAATACGGGCCTGAACTCTGATTTTGTGCTTCATTATATTGAGGATCTGGCAGCGGCGGCCGGAGCGGACTGCCGGAAGGTGCTGAGAAATTCCCTCTGCCTTTCCTCTGATGTAGGTGCGGCTTATGATCCCACCTTTTCCAGTGTGTATGAGGAACACAACAGCTGCTATATGAACAAGGGCTGTGTGCTGATTAAATATACCGGTGCCAGAGGAAAATCCGGCAGCAGTGACGCCAGTGCAGAGACGCTGTCGAAGGTAATTGATATCCTGGATCGGGACGGCGTGTACTGGCAGGCCGGTGAGCTGGGGGCAGTAGATGTGGGCGGCGGCGGAACCGTAGCTCTCTATGTGGCCGGACTGGATGTGGATGTGGTGGATCTGGGAGTTCCGATTCTCTCCATGCATTCCCCGTTTGAGCTGGCTTCCAAGCTGGATATCTATAATGCCTACCGTGCTTTCTGTGCATTTTACAGATAAGGAAGCTTACATAGGAGGGGCAGGATAGAACTGGCAGCCTAATTTAATAAATAGGATCTTTTTTTCCGGGACTGTTTGTGGTATGATATCTGTTATACGCGGCAGTCCCGGTATTTTTATGACAGATAAGGTGTGGAAGGTCTGATGGAAATGGGGCAGACGCGTGCAGATAGAATGAAAAGAAAAGAAGAGGTTATTACGGCATGAGAAGATTAGTAAAAGCAGGTCTTTGCGGCATGGCGGCAGCGATGCTTGTGACCGCCGGATGTTCCGGAAAGAAGGAAGAAGCGGAGAGCGGTGCGGCGACAGAGTCGAGCGCGGAGACAGCAGCTGCGGAGACGGAAGCGGAGGAATACGTGGCGGAAAGCAGCGTGAAGCTGGGAGATTATAAAGGAATTGAAGTTACCGTTGCCAAGGCCGAGGTAACGGAGGATGAGCTGAACGCACAGATTCAGCAGATCCTGAATTCCAATGCGGAATATGTGGAAGAGGATAAGGCAGCAGAGCTTGGAGATACGGTAAATATTGATTATAAGGGTCTTCTGGACGGAGAAGCATTTGATGGCGGAACTGCAGAGGGCTATGATCTGGAACTGGGATCCGGAAGCTTTATTGACGGCTTTGAGGATGGACTGGTCGGAGCAAAGAAGGGTGAGTCCAGGTCTCTGAATTTAACCTTCCCTGAGGCCTACCACAGTGAGGATCTGGCAGGAAAGGATGTAGTCTTTGAGGTTACCGTGAATGCGGTAAAGAAGAAGGTGATCCCGGAGCTGACCGACAGCTTTGTTGCGGAGAAGTATCCTGATTATGAGAATGCGGAGAAGCTGAAGAGTGAGCTTTATGACGGTATGTTAAAGCAGGAGCAGCAGCGCAGCGATAATCAGAGAGATACGGATATCTTAAACCACATTATTGAAAACTCTGAGATTGTATGTTCTACGGATGATATTGATGATGCGTATAATGTACAGCTGAATTCTTACATTACCATGATTACCGGTTATGGTATGGATTTAAAGAGCTATGCCGGCATGCTGGGTATGACCGAGGATGATTTCAAGGGCCAGGTCAGAGAGATGGCGAAGGAGATGGCAAAGCAGGAACTGGTATTAAAAGAGATTGCCAGAGCGGAGAATATCACGGTGGACGATGCGGAAAAAGAGCAGATGGCGAAGGATTACGGCTATGAGAATGTGGAAGCGATGCTCAAGAATGTCAACATCACACAGGAGATGATTGATGATACGGCATTGATGCAGAAGACACTGGAGTTTCTGGCAGAGAATGCCAAAGTTACGGTAGAGGAATAAGCACACTGCAGATGCAGCTGCAGGGAGATAACCAGAAGAGCCATACAAAAGCGAGCGGGGGAACAGAATATGAAGATTTTGATGGACAGAATCCGGAAGGACGGCGTTGTTAAGGCCGGAAACGTATTGAAGGTTGACAAGTTCTTAAACCATCAGATGGACATCGACCTGTTTAAGGAGATTGGAAAGGAATTCAAGAGGAGATTTGAGGGAGAGGAGATCAACAAGATCCTGACCATCGAGGCATCGGGTATCGGGATTGCCTGCATCGTTGCAGAGTATTTCGGCGTTCCGGTGGTATTTGCCAAGAAGACAAAGACCAAGAATATTGCAGGTGATGTGTATACCACCAAGGTAGAGTCGTTTACTCACGGAACGGTATATGACATCATTGTTTCCAAGGAATTTTTAGGAAAGGGAGACAAGGTTCTGGTCATTGATGATTTTCTTGCCAAGGGAGCAGCACTGGATGGCTTAACCACTCTGATTCGGGAATCTGGGGCAGAGCTGGTGGGTGCCGGTATTGTCATAGAGAAGGGCTTCCAGGACGGAGGACAGCGGCTTCGTGAGAAGGGCATCCGGGTGGAGTCTCTCGCGATTGTTGACAGCATGGATGACAAGACAGGAGAAATTGTATTTAGAAATGAAGAATAGAAAAGCGTTATTTTTCGATATTGACGGAACGTTATTCAGTGACAAAGTAAGGCAAGTACCGCAGAGCGCGGTGCTTGCCTTAAAAAAAACAAGAAAACAGGGAAATCTGGTATTTATTAATACGGGGCGCACCTGGTGTCAGACAAGGGAGATTCGGCAGACCGTGGAAACAGACGGGCTCTGCTGCGGCTGCGGCACATATCTTACGGGAATTGCCCCGGAGGAAGCGGGCAGCTCCGATGCGGGCAGGCGACAGGAAGATGCGCAGGAGCGGCAGGAGGTTCTGTATCAACTTCAGATTCAGCCGGAGCGGGCAGCGGAGATCCTGACCGCTCTGGAACAGTGCCGGATGGATGCGGTTCTGGAAGGAGCAGATGCCTGCTGGATGGCGCCGGGCGGCCCACGGACGGGGATGATGCGGAGAATCCGGGATGTATTGAAGTTAAGTGGTTCTCTTGCAGATACCGGCTGGTGGGATCCGGCCTTAGGAATCAATAAATTCTGTGTCTGCGCGGAGGAGGGCGGCTGCCCGGAAGCATTTTTTAAAACGATTCCGGATTTTGATGTGATCGATCGGGGAAACGGCTTCTATGAATGCGTACCTCAGGGGCATTCCAAGGCGACTGCGATTGAGATGATACTGCATACATACGGAATTGCAAAGCAGGATGCCTGGGTCTTCGGTGACAGCACTAATGATCTGGCCATGTTTCAATATGCGGAGAACGCAGTTTTGATGGGAGCACATGATAAGGAACTGGAGCCCTATGCCACATTTGTGACGCGGACGGTGGAAGAGGACGGAATCTTCTGGGCGATGGAGCAGCTGGGACTTTTGTAGGAGAAGAAGGGGAAACAATTTCTGAAAATCATCCATACAAAGGGAAGGGAAACAGCTATATTGATTGACAAATAATTCAAATTTTGATATCATATTATCAGTAAAAACTACTATTATTATCATAAATATGAGATAATCAGAAAGGGGAACTACCATGAGAGCGCAGTTTGATGAAACTTTATTTACAGGCAATGAATTGATTGACGGACAGCACAAGGAATTGATCGAGCGGATCTGCAAGCTTCAGATTCTCTGCGAGAACGACAAGCCGGCGAAGGAGGAGGCGATCCGTCTTCTGGAGTATTTATCTGATTACACCGATTTCCATTTCGGGGAAGAGGAGAAGCTTCAGGAAGCGATTGAATATCCTGGAATTGCAGATCATAAGAAGAAACATGAGGAGCTTCGCGGAACAGTAAAGAAGTTAAAAGAGATGTTGGAGACAGAGGGAGCAACCGAGGCTTTTGTAGAGAGCTTAAATAAAGATGTAACCGAGTGGTTATATTACCATATCAAGGGCTTCGATCGTTCTGTAGCGGAATATGCATTTATGAGAGATAACGAGAATCGTCTGTAATAAGAGGAGATTTTTTCTTGTAAAATCAGATTTTTTTAAGTTTTTATGTCAGGTGACAGATTTTCCCTTGTGATAACGCCAAACTTTTAGTATAATAAAAGAAGAAAAACAGAGAGAAGGGGGCGTTACTATGGAGAATGGGAACAAGTACACGAAGATTAAGACGTTTGGAACCGATGTACCGCTGAAGATTCGTTCCGGTCACTTTGCGACAAACCATGCGCATATCAATTATTATATTGATATGACGACCATGAAGGCCAGAACCAGCGAGGCGCAGGAGGTTGCCAGAGCTCTGGTAGGTATGTACCTGAATGATACCGTGGTAGATACCATCGTCTGTATGGAAGGTACCGAGGTGATTGGCGCATTCCTTGCGGAGGAGCTGGCGAAGAGCGGCTTCTTAAACGTAAACGCTCACAAGACCATCTATGTGGTAAGCCCGGAGTTCAATAACAACAGCCAGATTATTTTCCGTGACAATCTGATTCCGATGATTCAGGGAAAACACGTGATGATTCTGATGGCGACGGTTACTTCCGGCCTGACTGCCAACAAGGCGATGGAATGTATCCAGTACTACGGAGGAATTCTGACGGGAATCTCGGCCGCCTTCAGTGCGTTGAGCGAAGTGAACGGCATGCCGGTGAAGTCAGTGTTCGGCAAAAAGGATCTTCCGGATTATGCCTACTATGATTACAGAAGCTGTCCGTACTGCAAGGCAGGAAAGCGGCTGGATGCGCTGGTAAATACGTTTGGCTATTCCTCTTTGTAGGCGAAAGAGCCGGAACGCGCTTGACTCCGCGGAATAAAAAATAATAAAACGATACCGAAAGTATTATCCACTTTCGGTATCGTTTTTTTATATAGAGGAGGAAAAAACATGAAGCAGCGCGTATACGGGTATGTTCGTGTGTCCAGCAGAGATCAGAACGAGGCAAGGCAGCTGGTTGCGCTAAAACCATATCAGATTCCGGCGGAGCACATTTTCATTGACAAGCTGAGCGGAAAGGATTTCAACCGTCCGGAATACCGTCGTCTGTTAAGAAAAACCAGGGAGGGGGATCTGATTATTGTAAAGAGCATCGATCGTCTGGGAAGAAATTATGAAGAGATTCTGGAACAGTGGCAGCTGATTACCAAAAAGCTGAAGGCGGATATCCTGGTCATAGACATGCCGCTTTTAGATACCCGGGCCAGAGACGGCAGCCTCACCGGTATCTTCATCTCCGATCTGGTGCTGCAGATCTTAAGCTATGTGGCACAGACGGAACGGGAGAATATCCGTCAGAGGCAGCGGGAGGGAATCCAGGCGGCCAAGGCCCAGGGGGTGAAATTTGGCCGTCCCAGGCTGGAAAAGCCCAAGGGATATTTGGAGATTTTCCGCCGCATCCGGTCCGGCGCCCTGACGATAACCGCGGGGGCGCAGTATCTCGGTATCTCTCCCCGGACGCTGAAACGGTGGATGGAAGAGGAAAAAGTCGGATGAGTTTTGGAAATAAGGTAGACTTTTTGCCGGTAGGAAAACGGCTACGCCAGTTTGGGAGAAAAAAGCAAAATCGCGTCAGCGGCTTCTTTTTTTTATCTTTTTTCTGAACAAATGATGCATTTATACTACAAGTGATATTTTGTTCATTATATCACTGCCTCCGGCAAAAAGTCTGCTTTTTGTCAAAGGAGACCCTGGAGAAAGCATCGATATTCATGCGGCCCCGGGGAGATGAGTATGGACAAAGAAAAAAATCTATGTGTGAATATGCTGGGAGGTTTTTCGATTACCTACGAGCAGAAACCGGTTTCCTTTGGCAAACGGAGTCAGAGTCGCTTTCTTCAGCTGTTTCAGATTCTGGTGCTTCATCGGGAAGGTGTGGCGAAGGATAAGCTGATCGAGGCAATCTATGACTGGGAAGAGCTGGGCAATAAAAATAATTGTTTGAACAATCTGGTCTATCGTCTGCGGAAACAGCTGGTCTCCGCCGGACTTCCGGAGGAGGATTATGTGCGGGTCAGCAAGGGAATCTGTACCTGGAGCGGATCTATGCCGCTTTATCTGGATGTCTGGGAGATGGAGGACGAATACCGGCTGGCAGAGCAGACCGAGGATCGGGAGAAAAAAATTGCACATTTCATGCGGGCATGGGAACTGTACCGGGGAGAGCTCCTTCCACAGCTGGCCAGTGAAGGCTGGGTAATTGTGGAAAGCATTCGTTTAAAGAAGCTCTATGAGGAGATTGTACGGAAATTGGGCGGTCTTTTAAGGGAACATCGGGAATATCAGAAGATGTACCGCGTTTACAGTGCGGCTGCGGCTCTGTATCCGTTTGATGAATGGGAGATCTGCCAGATGGACAGCCTGATGCTGATGGAACGCTATGAAGAAGCGCTGAAGCTGTACAATGATACGATAAAACGATATTCTGAGGAGCTGGGTCTGCCGCCGTCCAAGCGGATGATGGAAAGCTTTCAGCGAATGCGGGAAAAGCTGGTCAAGACAGAGGACTGCTTTACGGAAATCATGGAAAATCTGGAGGAAGATACGGCTGCGTTCGGAGCGTATTACTGTGCGTATCCCAGCTTTGTGGATACGTACCGGATCCTTTGTCGTGTGACAGAGCGCAGCGGTCAGAGCGCATTTTTAATGAGCTGTACGCTGAACCAGCTGAATAATTCCCATGAGAAGAAGAACAGCCAGAGTGTAGCGCTGTGGCTGAAGGATGCCATCTGCAACTCCCTGCGCCGCGGCGATATCTGTACCCGCTACAGCAAGAACAAATATCTGATTATTCTGATGGGGATGCATCAGGAGGACAGTCAGATTGTTACCGGCCGGATTAAAGAAAAATTCTTCCAGAAAGCAGGAACAGCCGGTTATCAGCTGGAATTCTCTCTGGCGAGCGCTGTGGATCCGGGCAATGCCCTGGCAGCGGAATTATTAAAATGAATGATGTCCGGGACCTTAGTCCGGAAAGAGGAGAAACAACCTCTTTCCGGGCTGGGGAGCCGGACATTTTATTTTCCTACCTGTTTTCTTATACTTATTTTGGCGATTCCTTCTTTCTCTTCCTTTACTTTTCAAATCAGATATGTTATTCTTAGGTTCACAGGAGTTCTCCTGGTACAATACCGACAGGTATTTTCTTTTACTTCTTCGGGATGAGGTCCCGGTACCTGCGGCGGTCAGCTGCGAATGAATCAGAATGAGAAAAATGAAATGATTTTCGGATGGGAACCATTGACGTGAAAACAGGACTTTGTTATACTACATAAAAAGGGCGATATATCATCTTTTGGCGCATTTCTGCTGGTATGACCTGTTCTGCAGCTGCCCGGATGGCTCCGAATCCGAGGAAACGGAGGTTTATGCAGAAGGATATCACAGAAAAAGAACTGGTG
>JAEDOC010000104.1 GCA_016302185.1 Clostridium sp.
ATCTGTAATGAGCAAATGCCTTGTTAGCCTCTGCCATCTTATGCATATCTTCTTTCTTCTTTACAGATGCGCCGGTGTTGTTAGCTGCATCCAGAATCTCTTTTGCCAGTCTCTCTTCCTGAGTCTTCTCGCCTCTCTTACGGGAGTACAGAGTGATCCAGCGAAGTGCAAGAGCCTGTCTTCTCTCCGGCTTAACCTCGATCGGTACCTGATAGGTAGCACCACCGATACGTTTTGCCTTAACCTCCAGAACCGGCATGATGTTGTTCATTGCCTCTTCAAATACTTCAATTGCGTCCTTTCCGGACTCAGCTGCTACACGGTCAAATGCGCCGTATACGATCTTCTGAGCAACACCCTTCTTGCCGTCCAGCATAATGTTGTTGATTAATTTGGTAACAACCTTATTGTTGTACAGCGGATCTGCTAATACGTCTCTTTTCTGAGTATGTCCTTTACGTGGCACGTTACTTCCCTCCTTAATATCTGCTTCGGCTTCGGAAATCTAAGCCAAAGCCATTCATTAGATCTTAGGTACTCGCATGCAGTGCTTACCGCACTATTCGCGTTCGTGCTCGGTTCTATGATTAACCTGCAACCCACAGGGTCAATATCAAAGTCCGGCACTAAAATTCTAAATTTCTAAAGAATTCTACCTAATTAATTATTTTTTGTCTTTCGGTCTCTTTGCACCGTATTTGGAACGAGCCTGTTTTCTGTTGGCTACGCCTGCAGTATCAAGAGTACCTCTGATGATGTGGTATCTGGTACCAGGTAAATCCTTAACACGGCCGCCACGGATCAGAACAACGCTATGCTCCTGTAAGTTGTGACCCTCACCCGGGATATAGCTTGTTACTTCGATTCCGTTGGAAAGACGTACTCTGGCGATCTTTCTAAGAGCAGAGTTCGGCTTCTTCGGTGTAGCAGTCTTAACGGCTGTACAAACGCCTCTCTTCTGCGGAGCAGAAACGTCAATAGCTCTCTTCTGTAAAGAGTTGTATCCTTTCTGCAGAGCCGGAGCTGTAGATTTCTTCTCAGATGTCTGTCTTCCCTTTCTTACTAACTGGTTGAATGTTGGCATCCTTTTCACCTCCTGTGATATTGTCTGTGGTTGCTTTTTAAGCTTGTATTTTTGCGCGCAATAATTCCGTTGAATTTCGCACACTTGCTTATTATATACAGTTTGCGGAATCGTGTCAAGGCATAAAATAAAAAAAAGCAAGGTTTTTTGCGGGTTTTCCGTTCTTTCTTCTCTTTGAAGGAAGTGCTTCTTCCATTATGCCCGTGATTGCAATTTCTAAACCTCCGCAGTACAATAAAATCAGTGAAACAAGCGCATTGACAGAATATCGACGCAGAAAGGAAACAGAAGTTATGAGTTCATGCAGCGCAGCACGTATTCAAAAAAATATAGAAGAGCTGGCATGCTTCAGCCAGACTCCCGGTTCCGGCTGTACCCGTCCCAGCTACACAGAGGAATTCCGCCTTGCGGCTGACTATATCATAGAAGAAATGCGTTCCGCCGGCTTATCGGTACGGGTGGATGCCGCCGGCAGCCTGATCGGACGGTTTGGAGACCCTCTGGCCGAAGGTCCCGTCCTCCTCACCGGCAGTCACTTTGACAGCGTTCCTCACGGCGGCAATTTTGACGGCCCGGCCGGTATCTTCGCTGCTCTGGAGGCAGTGCGGGTTCTGAAGGAAATGAACTTTCATCCCGAGATTCCCATCGAAGTCATTGCAATGCCGGAGGAGGAAGGTGCCCGCTTCGGCGGCGGCCTCTTTGCCAGCAGAGCAATCTGCGGCACTGTCACAAAAGAAGAGCTGGAACGAACCGTGGACAGCAGCGGAATCTCCCAATATGAAGCGATGCGCACCTATGGCCTGAATCCGGAACAAATCGCATCGGCACGGAGGGATCCTGCGGAGATCGCCGCGTTTCTGGAGCTTCATATTGAACAGGGTCCGGTGCTGGAACAGACCCAAACACAGATTGGTATCGTGGATTCGATCGTCGGACTGCAGTGTTTTCAGATCACTGTGTGCGGCAGGGCCGATCACGCCGGCACCACGCCGCTGACCATGCGGGCCGATGCACTTCTTGCCGCAGCCAGAGCCATGGCAGCGGCTACTGACACTGCTCTGAGCTTAGAGGACGGAACTGTCATTACCTTCAATTCCATCCACTCCTCTCCGGCCGCTTCCAACATCGTTTCTTCCAGGGTTACTTTTACCGCAGACTGCCGAAGCTCACGAACCTCCTCCATAAAAACCGTTTTACACGCATTCGAGAACAGCTTAAAAGCAAGTGCCCGGAAGGCTGCCGGTCTTTTCTGGGAGATCACACCGACACTGGATGCCGCCCCTGCCATCATGCATCCGAAGCTTCTCCAGTTGCTGGAGGATTCCGCCCGTTCCCTGTCGCTCTCCTGTATGCATCTATCCTCCGGCGCCGGTCATGATGCCATGAATTTTGCCGATGTCTGCCCCACGGCCATGATCTTTGTTCCCAGTCGCGGCGGACGCAGCCACTGCCCGGAGGAATGGACGGACTATGCGCAGCTGGCATGCGGGGCAGAGGTTCTTGTGCACACACTGGCCAAGTTATCCGGCAAAAATCGTATTTCCCTTACTCAGCCATAATCACACCGCAGCCAATCTGAGCTCCCGAATTGCCTGCCGGCTGGCTGAAGAAATCGTCAGGGAACCGGTGAATCACCACCGTTTTTCCCATGATGTCCGGAATGGTGAACCGCTTATCATAAAACGCCGTCCAGGCATAGCCCTGATTGCCCAGAAGCGGCACCAGATCACCGGCGTGATCCGGATGAAGCCGGCCGGTGGGATTATAATGCCCGTCTGTAAGCGTAAATCCTTTCTCACAGCTTTCTCCGGCATGAATATGCATTCCATAGAAATCAGAAGACTGTGGGATTCTGATATTCGGAAGGCCGAATACCTCCGCCTCCACCAGCACGCCTCCGTACGGCGTCTCATAGAATTTTACCAGGCCGGACAGCTGCGGCGCCAGTGTCCCTCCCCGTACCCATGCCACCGCCTTCGGTGAGGTATTTTCCAAAAGATAAAGAAATGACAACCGCGGAGTCGCTGAAGTACTCTGCATTGTGACATTCTGCTCATAGCTGTTCTGCATTGTGATACCTTTTTTCTTTCTTCTTATTTCTATATATTCTATGCAAAAAACATGCAGCGTTTCCCTGCCTTTTTCCTTGCCTTCTCTCCTGTTTGGCCGTACAATAGAAATAACATGGATATGGAAAAACTACAGAAATAGAAAGGAAGAAGCTGCTGATATGAAACTTGTAATTATTGAACCGCTTGGAGTAGACAAAGAAAAACTGCTTTCCATGGCTGCCGATGCGCTTCCGGCTGATTTAGAAATTGTTTATTATGATACCCGCGTAACTGATACAGAAACTCTGATTGAGCGCGGAAGGGATGCCGACATCATCGCCGTCTCCAATCTTCCGCTGAATGCTGATGTGATCCATGGCTGTAAAAATCTGAAGATGCTTTCTGTTGCCTTCACCGGAATCGATCACATTGCGATGGATGCCTGCCGGGAGCAGGGGGTATTGGTCAGCAACTGTGCCGGTTACTCTACGGTTGCCGTTGCCGATCTGGTCTTTGGCATGATCATCGCCCTTTACCGCAATCTGATTCCCTGTGATCAGGCCGTCCGCAAAGAGGGAACGAAGGATGGTCTGGTTGGTTTCGAACTGGAAGGGAAAAAAATCGGTATTATCGGCACAGGAGCCATCGGCTTACGAGTTGCCTCTATCGCCCGCGCCTTTGGCTGCGAGGTACTGGCCTACAGCCGAACAATTAAAAATATAGAAGGAATCCGTTACGTTTCCATGGATGAGCTTCTGTCCACCTGTGATATCATCTCCTTACATACTCCGCTGACACCTGCCACCCGCGGTCTCATCGGTAAGGACGAGCTGGCAAAGATGAAATCCTCTGCCATCCTGATCAACACCGCCCGCGGTCCGGTGGTGGACAGCACCGCTCTGGCCGACGCTTTAAATGAAGGACGAATCGCCGGGGCCGGCATCGACGTTTTTGAAAACGAACCGCCCATTGCCGCTGAGCATCCTCTGCTTCATGCCAAAAACCTGATCGCTACCCCGCATGTAGCATTTGCCACCAAAGAAGCCCTAATAAAACGTGCGGTTATTGTGTTTGAGAATGTGGAAAAATGGCTGGCCGGCACACCGCAGAATGTAATCAGAAATTAGAAAATATTAACAGAGAAAGCAGGGTGCCGCCCTGCTTTTCTTCTTTTTCCACATTTGGAATCGATTCCATTTTTATTTTTTTATCGTTTTTGTCCATGCATGTGTTTTCTGATTAAAATTTTTATGATCAATTCGTCAATTCTATTCTGTTTTTTCTTCTTTTTTTCTCTTTCTTGTTCTTTCGGCATAACAAACGCCGGATTTACTTTTCAACCGTTCTGTGTTATATTAAATTCTGCGTTTTTTGATCTGGAAATTTCCAGCAGCGATGCCAAAGTGTTACCATGTTTGACAGATATCAGGAGAAACCATGCAGGCAAATGTATTTAAAATAGAAAAAGCAAACGTCCAGAACGGTCCGGGCAGACGAACCGTTATCTATTTTAAGGGATGCCCGTTGAGATGTAACTGGTGCTCCCATCCTCAAACCAACAATCGGCCCACAAAAATCCTATGGGACAGCAAACGTTGTCTGTTCTGCCGCCTCTGTGCCACGCAGTGTACATCCGGAAGTCTTTCTTTTGTACATAATAAGTTAGTCTTTGATCCGAAAAAATGCACAGCCTGCCGTGATTGTGTTGTCCATTGCCCCTCCCGCATGCTTCATTTTGTAGGACAGATGATGGACGAGAAGGAAGTCATGGACATTATTTTGGAAAATCATACCAGCGGAGAAACCACTGACGGTGTCACCCTTTCCGGAGGAGATCCGCTTCTTCAGCCAAAGTTCGCCGCTTCCATCCTAAAAGAATGCCATAACCATTCGATCCACACCACACTGGAAACCACCGGTTATTCCAATTCACTTGACTTTTCCCGGGTAGCCGCGCATACAGATCTTCTGTATCTGGAGCTGAAGCACTATGATGAACGCAAGCATGTACAGTTTACCGGCGTCTCCAATCAGTCTATTCTGGCAAATCTGGATTTCGCCGTCCTGATGAAGATCCCTCTGATTGTTCGAATCAGCGTGATCCCCGGAATTAACAATGCAATTTCTGATGCCCATCAATTTGCGAAACTGCTTTGCGAACATCAGATAAAAGATGTAGAGCTTGTCCATTATCAGGATCTTGGAAAACGAAAATATGAAGATTTCCAGATTCCGGATATGCTGGCTGAGAATTTCTCGCATGACCCGACCCACTTAGCCGAATATGCCAATGTTCTGCGCGGCTACGGCTTGAATGTAACAGTTCCTCTTCAATAACGACAGATCAGAGAGACCGGAAACCCGCCGGTCTCTTTTTTTCCGATTTTTCCCTTGTCTTTCTTCTTTCCCGGTGTTATAATATGTTCAATAATTTATTGTTTTTATATTTTTTGAACATTCATTCAGGATTATCCTGCACCATTTGAAGGGAGAACTCATGAAATTATTTTTACATCAAAATGAAACAAAGCAATCTCTTTCCAGACACCTTGACTGGATCACCATAATAATTCCAATGATTATTATCCTGCTTCTATGTGCCGCCTTCTTTCTGGCCCCGGAAGTATCCAAACACACGCTGGATTCCATCCGGTTTTTTCTTCAGGAAGCTTTCGGAACCTGGTATCTTGCCATCGGATTGGGAATTTTTCTCCTCTCTCTTTATCTGGCATTTTCCCGTTACGGAACCATCCGTCTGGGAAAACAGGATGAAAAACCAAAGTATTCCTTTTTTGCCTGGGGGGCTATGATGTTTACCTCCGGTTTAGCTGCCGATATCCTGTTCTATTCCCTCTGTGAATGGATGCTGTATGCTCTGGATCCTCATCTGAAAACCATGGGATCGATTCAGGACTGGGCCAGCACCTATCCTCTCTTTCACTGGGGGCCTATCCCCTGGAGTTTTTATCTGGTTCTGGCTGTCGCTTTTGGCTTTATGCTTCATGTTCGCGGCTGTTCAAAACAAAAATACTCTGAGGCCTGCCGCCCTCTGCTGGGAAACCATACCGATGGTTTTGCCGGAAGGTTCATCGATCTGATTGCTGTATTTGCACTTCTGGCCGGAACCGCCACCACGTTCAGCCTGGCAACTCCTCTGATGAGCCAGATCGCAGCAGACTTGACCGGCATGGAAAATTCCAAATGGATTACTATTGCCATTCTGGTAATCACATGCATTATTTATACTATTTCTGTTGTCCGCGGTATGCACGGTATCATGAAGCTGGCCGCTTCCTGCGTCTACCTTTTCCTTGCCCTGCTGGCCTACGTCCTGTTTTTTGGAGGAGAAACCCGATATATCATCGAAACCGGATTTTCCTCTCTTGGAAATCTGGTACAGAATTTTATCGGATTATCAACCTACACGGATCCGCTTCGTACAACCTCTTTTCCACAGAACTGGACCATCTTTTACTGGGCCTACTGGATGGTATGGTGTGTTGCTTCTCCTTTCTTTATTGGAAGTATTTCCCGTGGGAGAACCGTAAAACAGACGGTACTTGGCGGCTATATCTTCGGATTGGGTGGTACCTTTACCAGCTTTATCATTCTCGGGAATTACAGTCTTGGTCTCCAGATGTCTGGAAAACTGGATATTCTCAGTATGTATTCTGCCTCCGGCGATCTCTATACTGCGATTACTTCCATCATCCGGACACTTCCTCTGGCACCTCTGGTGCTGGTACTTCTGGCTCTTACCATGGTTGCATTCTATGCCACCAGTTTTGATGCCATTGCCCTGGTCGCCTCATCCTATTCCTACCGGGAGCTGCCAAATGAGGAAGAGCCTCAGACCGGAATCAAGGTCTTCTGGTCCATCCTCCTGATCCTGCTCCCCATCGCCCTGGTGTTCAGCGACAGCTCCATGGCGAATCTGCAGACTGTGTCAATTATTGCAGCTTTTCCTATTGCAGTTATTATCGTGTTAATTATCCTGTCCTTCTTTAAAGATGCCAAAAAGTATCTGGGAGAGTAAATATTGATTTAACTGAGCAGTGCGAAAAGAGCCGTGCATCCAACTGCGTCATGCTTGCATGTAAGCAGCTGGATGCACGGCTCTTTTCATACGGCGAAGCCGCCAAGCGAGATGAAGCGAAGCGGAATCGAGCTTGGGCACTGCGGAGTAATAGGCGTCGCGTCAGCCAACGCCCGGCGTAGTGAATCGGAGATATCTTCTGGAAGAG
>JAEDOC010000105.1 GCA_016302185.1 Clostridium sp.
TCTCCTTGTCTGTCTTCTGTCCGCGAACCACCGGAATCGACAGGAAGTCTTCCGTAAAGTCCGCATACACGTTGAGCATCAGTTCGGTTCTCTCCTGCGCATCCTCAAAGGTTGCGTGAGCTGTATGACCTTCCTGCCATAAGAACTCTCTGGAACGAAGGAACGGACGGGTAGTCTTCTCCCAGCGAACTACGGAAGCCCACTGGTTGTAGTTTCTCGGAAGATCGCGGTAGGACTTTACATCCTTCGCATAAAAGTCGCAAAACAGTGTCTCAGAGGTAGGTCTGACACACATTCTCTCCTGCAGCGGCTCTAAACCTCCCTGAGTAACCCAGGCAACCTCAGGCGCAAAGCCTTCTACATGATCCTTCTCCTTCTGAAGAAGACTCTCCGGAATAAACATCGGAAGATATACGTTCTCTACACCGGTTTCCTTAAAACGGCGATCCAGCTCATTGCGGATTCTCTCCCAGATAGCGAATCCGGCCGGTTTAATTACCATACAGCCCTTAACGCTGGTGTAATCACTTAATTCCGCTTTTTTCACAATGTCTGTGTACCACTGTGCGAAATCCTCATCCATGGAAGTAATGGATTCTACAAGTTTTTTGTCCTTTGCCATGATATGACTCCTCTCTTTCAACATAGGTAATAAATAAAATAGAATAAAAAATAATACAGAAAAAGCCGTCGGATCCTTGCAATCTGCTGATCACAGGGACCGAACGGCTTATAATTCGGCGGTACCACCCTTCTTAACCGGAACAACTGAGTTTTTTATGCGTACATTCACAAAATCTTCCCAGGCATCTGTCCGATTCACCTTTTTCTCCGTTAACGCCGGATCTACGATACACTTTCATGTATGGCTCCAAGGCCGGTTCAGCCTTCCTTGACACAAGAAACCTCGCACCAGACGGTTTCCTCTCTGCCTGTGTATGAAAGCTTACTAATCCCCTTCCACGCCGTAATGGCTGTTATGAAGCGAACCACCGCGGGGCAGAACGCTTTAAGTATCCTTGATTTTACGCCAAGATGAAGGGTTTGTCAACCGGTGAAGAAGAAAACCTGCAGTCATTTTTTATTTGACAATATAGGATATATCCTATGTAATGGAACTATGAAAGAAAAAGGAGGCGATATAACATTGTCTTAAGAAAGAGGAAACAAACATGACACATCATATTCAAACCGTAATACCAAAAGAAAATTTTATAATCGAAGCACTGTTTTTCCAAAGCTCCAGCAATTTAAATCCGATAAGACTCTTTTTGAGCGCATGACTGTAGACACCGGCGGGTATGGCATCTCCTGGAACGATGAATTGGATCCGGATGCCGAAATAATTTGGGAGGATGGCATTCTAATCGAAATACAAAAAAACCGGATATAAACCACCTTCTCGCCTATCAACTTGCGCTGGCTCGCGATAATGCCCGGATGACTCAGAAAGAGTTTTCTGAAAGAACCGGAATTTATCAGGCTGATATCAGTAAGATAGAACGCGGAATCGGCAATCCTTCTCTTTCTACTTTAAAGCGTCTGGCAGATGACCTTGGTATGGAATTGAGAATCAGTTCTATCAAAGCACAGAGAACAGATGCAGAGGAGCAATCCATAACCTGAATTCATGCCAAAATAACAAAATACTACACCTTCATTATAAATAAGGAATTGACATTCCGCAAAAAAACGGTGTAGAATTAACACATGTATATGGTTTTAAATTCCGTGAAGAGAACAAGTAAGAGCAGAACCATCTGTTTCAGAGAGCTGCCGGTTGGTGCGAGGCAGTACCAGAACTGTTCTGAATATCATCTCAGAGAAGGGAAGCCGAACGAATAAACAAATCATCATTTATTAGGTTTCCACGGGTGCTTCCCGTTACAGAAGCCGCGTATGCCGGTACGTTGTACTCATACTTGTTTCAAAGAAGAAACAGGGTGGTTGCGGTTTTTATCCGTCCCTATGTTCAGGGGCGGATTTTTTTTATAAAAAAGAATCTTATGGGAGGGAATCTGACTATGAAAACCTACAAAAAACTCATGGACGGCATTGCCATGCTGGAAAAGCTGGCACTGGCTGCTTCGACCGTCCTCATCCTGGTGCTGACCGTCGGAAATGTATTTTCCAGAAAAGTCATCCATCAGTCCTGGTCGTTTACTGAGGAACTGGTTGTTGCCGTATTCGTCCTGATCACTTTAATCTCCGCAGCTCTGGCCTGCAGGGAGGGAGAACTGGTCAATTTATCCATTCTCTTTGACCGTCTGCCGAAAAAGATCCGGAAGCCGCTGTTCTTTATCAACACGGTGCTCTGCGTTATCTTCACCTCCGTCCTGTTTAAGTACGGCATGGATAAGGTATTGACTCAGCTGGCCAACGGCAAACGTACCTTCGTGCTGAACTGGCCGGAATGGATCTTCTGGTCCTTCGTGCCCATCGGTGCCGCCTGCATGATCCTGCATTTTATTGAATTTTTCATTGATTACTGTGTGAAAGAAAAGGAGGAAACAAAATGATCAGCGCAATTTTATTTGTCTCATTCTTTGTCTTTCTAATCATGGGCATTCCGATCAGTATCTGTCTGGGACTGTCATCCATCTGTGCGATTCTGTACTCCGGCACCTCACTGACCATCGTTGCCACTAATATGTATTCCGGCATCAGCAAATTCCTGCTGCTGGCCATTCCGTTCTTCGTATTATCCGGTAATATCATGGCCAAGGCCGGTATCTCCAAACGATTAATTAAGTTCGTCAACACCTGTGTCGGCCATCGCCGCGGCGATATCGCTATCGTGTGCGTTATCGTTGCCTGCTTCTTCGGCGCCATCTCCGGTTCCGGTCCGGCAACCGTAGCGGCTCTGGGCAGTGTCCTGATTCCGGCTATGATTGAGCAGGGCGGTTTCTCCGCTCCCTTTGCGTCGGCACTGATGGCGACGGCCAGCTCCATCGCCATCGTTATCCCGCCCAGCATCGCTTTCGTTGTTTACGCTTCCATCACCGGTGTTTCCATCGCCGATATGTTTACCGCAGGTATTGTTCCCGGTATTCTCATGGGCGCAGTTCTCGTCATTGTAGTTATGGTCGAGGTCCGCAAAAACGGTATTCAGTCTACTCAGAAACGGGCCAGCGGGGCAGAACGTCTGGCAGCCTTCAAGGATGCCTTCTGGGGTCTTCTGATGCCGGTCACCATCCTGGGCGGCATCTACGGCGGCATCTTTACTCCTACCGAGGCGGCAGCCGTATCCGTAGTTTACGGCCTCTTTGTGGGTATGTTTGTCTATCGGGAAGTATCCGTAAAGGATCTCTGGGATCTCATCATCGATTCCGGTAAGACCACCGGCGGCATCATGCTGATCGTTGCCTGTGCGTCTCTGTTTTCCTTTGTCTGCACTCAGTTCGGTATTGCGCAGGCGGCTTCCAATCTGCTGGGAAGCATTGCCCACAACCAGGTAACCTTCCTGCTGATTGTCAATGTGATCTTCCTGATCGCAGGCTGCTTTATCGATGCCAACTCCGCGATGTACATCTTCATCCCGATTATGCTTCCGGTCTGCAAGCAGCTGGGCTATGATCTGGTTGCCTTCGGTCTGGTCGCTACCGTAAACCTGGCCATCGGACAGGTCACACCTCCGGTCGGTGTCAACCTCTTCGTTGCCATCTCCGTGAAGCTGAAAAAAGGGATGGAGTCTGTGGATATCCCGAAGATCTCCAGAGCCGTTGTTCCGATGATTGTATCCTGTATCATCGTGCTGCTGGGCATCACTTATATTCCCGGTATTTCCACCGCACTTCCGAAGGCATTGGCCAGCGAAGGTTCCTATACCGGTACAGTTCTGGCCCAGAATGACGGCAATCAGAATTCCGAAGAGCTTCTGACAGAATTCAGTACCATCGATGATTATTCCAACTTAGGCTGGGAGGAGCAGACCTGGAACTTTACCTGCTCCACGACAGAAACCAGTACCTGGGCCGAGGCCGGACGAAAATTCGGCGAGCTGATGGAACAGGCTACCGGCGGTAAGATTACAGTAAACGTATATGCAGCCGACCAGCTGACCGGCGGAAATCAGTCCGAAGGAATTCAGGCACTGATGAACGGGGATCCGGTGCAGATCTCCATGCACAGCAACTTGATTTACTCCGCCTTTGACCCGAGATTTAACGTGGTGTCCCTTCCGTACATCTATGACTCCGCGGAAGACGCCGATGCTAAATTAGACGGCCCGGCCGGACAGATGATGAAGGATATCTTAAGTGAGTACGGGCTCCACTGCATGGGAATCGCTGAGAACGGCTTCCGTCAGCTGACCAACAACGTCCATGAAATCAAATCTGTGGACGATATGAAAAATATCAAGATTCGTGTGGCAGGCAGCAATCTTCTGATGGAATGCTACAAGCGCTGGGGCGCCGATGCCACCAACATGAACTGGTCCGAAACCTACACCGCCCTTCAGCAGAAAACCGTGGAAGGCCAGGAAAACCCGCTTCCTGCCATCGATGCCGCCAGCGTCCAGGAGGTTCAGCCCTACTGCTCCATCTGGAATGCCAACTATGACTGTCTGTTCTTCTGCATCAATCAGAAGCTCTACGACAGCTTAACTCCCGAACAGCAGGCTGTTGTTGATGAGGCAGGACAGAAAGCCGTCGCCTACCAGCGCTACATCAACCGCGCCGGCGACGAAGAGATCATGAACCGCTGGGAAACCAAAAATGGAGTAACAATTACTCCCTATGAGGATCTGGATATTGACTCCTTCAAAACTGCCGTAGACGGCGTTGATGAATGGTTTATTGACACCCTGAAAGGACAGGACTATGACGATGCGGAAGAATTAGTAGCCGCATTTCGATAACATTAAAAAAGAACGCTTTCCGTTTTTCGCAGAAAGCGTTCTTTTTCTTTAAAGTTCAAATTCTTCGAACAGCAATTTGCGATAAGAAAGATCCGAAAGCGCCCGCTTCACATCTTCAGCGCGCCCCGCTTCATATAACATGGAAAAAAGCTTCGCCATGCGTTCCTCGCCAGCCTCCATTCCCTTTTCCATTCCTTTGGCCATTCCTTTGGCCATTCCTTTGGCCATTCCTTTGGCCATTCCCTTCTCCATTCCCTGGGCTTCTCCTCGCAGAATGGCTTCTTTTTCAGCCGTTTCCAAAGCTTCTTTAATTTCATCCGCCATGATTCTTCTCAATGCCTCGCACATTGTCGGCTCATCTCCTTTCCGTTCTGTCACATAATCCTCATTTACAGCAAGAACCACCTCCAGCACTGAATCCATTAGATTCCTCCAACCCTGATTCAAAGCACCGGTGGCTTTCATTACAAACTCTTCCATCGTTTTTTGTTCCAGATTCGGTGCCATCGCCCGCAGCCAGATCTGGTTTTCCTCTTCCAATTCCCCTGTTACAACCACCTGCGTATCAAACAAGCCCTCTTTCCTCACATAATAGATTCCGGCATACTCTTTTGTCACCCGAAACCCACGTTCTGCAAAATAACGCAGAAGCTTATCCGGCTTTGTATGCCTTACCAGGGAAATTGTAATGTCGTCGGCCGAAATCGCATCCTCAGACTCTCCGCCTGATTTATAAAGACAGGCATACGCATAAACTTTATAATAGGTGTCAATGCCAAGTTCATCTTCCGGAGACTTATACTCCAACAGATTATTCCCTTTGAAAATATGTCCCAGAGAATTGTTCAGCCGACCTTCTGCCGGCTTTTTAATGATAAGTAAATCGGCCTGAAGCGGTTTTGTATTCAACAGGTACTCCTTCTGATAATTCAGAGAAATCGTTTCCTCACGAAATACCAGTTGAACCGCAGAGCAAAAGGCAGGATGCCATTGGATCCTCTTCTTTCTTAATCTTTCTCCCATGATCCATCTCCTTAAAAACTAGTTAAATTTTCGCAGGAGATTTCATTCTGCAGCTCATCAAATCCCACAGTGTATGTGCCGGATCCTTATCAAAAATCTCTCCTGCTTTTGGTTGTTGGATTGTAAGCATTGAGATTTCTGAATTGAAAATAGAATATAAACCGAACCGGCTTCTGCCGTAAGAATATAGAACCTTAATGCTTTACCAGTATTCTATCATGCTCAGCATACCAGCGCAAGGAGAAAATCTGATGTCCCATAGTCGTTCCCGAATCCAACGTCTGAAACTATCATCCTTATCGTGCCTTCAGATCCCCGCAAAGCCGATCTGTCACCAGATCCTTACATCGTTCCCGGTGGGCCACATGCAGCGGGTGATCCCGGAACACTTTCAGCGCATCCTCATCCCGCATTTCAGTATAGAACACAAGATCATAGTCCCCACCGGCAAGATTTTCACCAATTTCCGCACACAGCAGACCATCTATCTTTCCATTCATTGTTGCCACAGAATTCTGCAAAAAACGAAGTGTCTCCTTTTCCCGATGCTCCGCTTTAACACTTTCTGCGTATTTCCAAAACAAAATATGTCGAATCATATCCATACCTCCAAATCCTTCTCTTATTCTGCCAGTTCCCGGAGTGTTCTCCCCGCAACCCGATATACGGTCCAGTCATCCATCGCTTCCGCTCCCAGGGATAAATAAAAATCAATACTCGGCTGATTCCAGTCCAGACAGGACCACTCCAGCCTGCCGCATCCGCGTTCCACAGCAATAGATGCCAGTTTCTTTAAAATGGCCTTTCCATAGCCTCTGCCCCGATATTCTTCTCTCACATACAAATCCTCCAGATAAATCCCGGCTCTGCCGAGGAATGTAGAGAAATTATGGAAAAAGAGTGCAAACCCCACCTCTTTCCCATCTTCAAGAACAAAAATAACCTCGGCCTTCTGTCTGTCAAAAATCCACTCCTCCATCGTCTTTTCATCAGCAATCACTTCATCACTCAGTTTTTCATACGCAGCCAGTTCTTTAACAAAACGAAGAATCAGCGGAATATCCGTTCTCTCCGCATATCTGAATTTAATTTCCGAATTCATTCTATCTGCCTCACTTTCATCTTTTTCTGTCTCTTCCATTCTATCATAAGATCACAAGATAGGATGGATTATTTTGATTTAACTGAGCAGTGCGAAAAGAGCCGTGTATCCAGATGCGTCATGCTTGCATGTAAGCAGCTGGATACACGGCTCTTTTCATACGGCGAAGCCGCCAAGCGAGATGAAGCGAAGCGGAATCGAGCTTGGGCACTGCGGAGTAGTGGGCGTCGCGCCAGCTAACGCCCGGCGTAGTGAGTTGGAGATATCTTCTGGAGGAGAATGGCTCCGGACGCGAAAAAGAAGCCGGGAAAGAACGGCGAAAAACAGCACGCAGGTCTT
>JAEDOC010000106.1 GCA_016302185.1 Clostridium sp.
AGTCTTTTTTGCTGTCACGGCCTTAGAACTTCCCATTGACTGCACAAGAATTCCCATCCGGCACCTGTTTTTAGGCGGCAGGCCCTTTCCCGCGTCCGTGTCCGACTCCTTACAGAAGATATTTTCGACCAATTACATAGGAGCGCCGGCTTACGCGACGCTCCAGGTTACTCAATTACATCTCTATCTTAGATAGTTTTGAACAGTATTTGTGAACATTTTGTGAAATTAGCACTCACCTATTGACAGTGCTAATAATACGTGTTATATTACACATAGAACAAAGGAGAGATGAAAAACAGTGAGAAACATCCTTCCGGTTCCAAGTGATAACAACAGATGAATCAGAATAGTAGATAGAAAAAGGAGAGATGACTTATGTTAATGCCTAGTATTTTTGGAGAGAGTTTATTTGATGATTTCTTCCGTGATTTCCCGGTCTTTGATGATAAGGCAGAGAGGAAGGCGGAGAAGAAGCTGTACGGCAGACATGCACAGAATCTGATGAAGACCGATATTAAGGAAATGAAGGACGGTTATGAGCTGGAGATTGATCTGCCGGGCTTTAAGAAAGAGGAGATTACTGTTTCCCTGGAGGACGGCAATCTGACCATCAGCGCAGCGAAAGGACTTGACCAGGAAGAGCAGGAGAAGAAAACCGGACGGTACATCCGCAGAGAGCGTTATGCCGGTGCCTGTGAGAGAAGCTTCTATGTAGGCGAGGATCTGACGGTGGAGGATATCAGAGCAGAGTTTAAGCACGGGATTCTGAAGCTGTTCGTTCCGAAGAAGGAAGAGAAGCCCGCGGTAGAGGCGAAGAAATACATTTCCATCGAGGGCTGATGTCCTGTTCGGTGTTCCTATAGAGATTCAGAGTTTTAATTGTTTTGTTTTCTAAGTTTTGGAAAGGAGTAATGACTTATGATGATGCCCAGTATTTTTGCAAGAGATATGTTTGATGACTTTTTTGGATTCCCCTATGGGGCTTACACAGGGTTCGCGACAGCGGAAAACAGAGGAACAGAGCTGATGACAACTGATGTAAAGGAGGATGAGCAGGGATATGAAATCACGATGAATATTCCCGGAGTGAAGAAAGAGGATGTGAAGGCAGAGCTGAAGGATGGCTATCTGACGATTCAGGCAACCAGCAACTCGAAGAAGGATGAGAAGGACAGCGAAGGCCGTTATATCCGTCGTGAGCGCTACTGCGGTTCCTGCAGCCGAAGCTTCTATGTTGGCGAGGAGATGACGGAAGAGGATATTAAGGCGAAATTTGAAAATGGTACGCTGAAGCTGACCTTACCGAAGAAGGAAGCAAAGAAGGCTGTGCCGGAGAAAAAATATATTGCCATTGAAGGCTGACAAAATCGGTAAATCAGACCGTTCACATAGATAGAAGAAGGCGGATGACCCTGGTAACAGAAAGTTACGAAGGCCATCCGCCTTTTTATGTTTGGTGAAAGTCCGTCTTTCTTGCGAAGCGGGGAATCCTGCGATATAATGGAGCATATACACTTAACAGGAAGGGATAAAACGTGAAACCACATACGCAAAAATATATGTTTCAGGATTTGGAGGGAGTTTCTCCGATGGGAGAGGTGGCAGGCTATCGGGTACGCCCCGGCTTTTTTGATATGAACGGAGCTTTTGCTCTGACCACAGGCGTGAATTTTACGATTCATACGCAGGGGGGAACCTCCTGTGAACTGCTTTTATTTCATCACGGCGAGGAGGAGCCCTTTGCGGTGCTTCCGTTTCCGGAACAATACCGGATAGGCGATGTGTACTCTATGATTGTGTTTGGTCTGGATATTAAAGAGATCGAATATGCCTACCGGATTGACGGGCCGTATGATCCGAAGTCGGGGATGCTGTTTGATAAGAAACATGTACTTTTGGATCCGTATGCCCGTGCGGTTGCGGGACAGCGAATCTGGGGCGAGTCGAAGAAGGGAGCGTATCATGGCAGTATTGTGAAGGATATGTTTGACTGGGGGGATATGCCGCAGTCTTCCCGGGAACTGAGTGATCTGGTGATCTACGAGATGCATGTGCGGGGCTTTACCAATCATCCGTCTTCCGGTGTAGCGCATCCCGGAACCTTTGACGGTTTGATGGAGAAGATTCCCTATTTAAAGGAACTGGGGATCAATGCGGTGGAGCTGATGCCCATCTTTGAATTTGATGAGACCATGAATGCCAGAGAGGTGGACGGAAAACGCCTTCTGGAGTATTGGGGCTACAATACGGTCAGCTTCTTTTCTCCTAATACCAGCTACACTGCGGCGGTGGAGCCCAATGCAGAGGGGACGGAGTTAAAGCGGCTGATCAAAGCGCTTCATGAGAACGGAATCGAAGTGATTCTGGATGTGGTGTTTAACCATACGGCGGAGGGAAACGAGAAAGGACCGGTGTTCAGCTATAAGGGCTTTGATAACAAGATTTACTATATGCTGACACCGGACGGCAATTATTACAATTTCAGCGGCTGCGGCAATACATTAAACTGCAATCATCCGGTGGTTCGTCAGATGATTCTGGAATGTCTGCGTTACTGGACCGTGAATTACCGGGTGGATGGCTTCCGATTTGATCTTGCCAGCATTCTGGGGAGAAATGAGGATGGATCACCGATGAACAATCCGCCGCTGCTGAGCAGTCTGGCTGCGGATCCACTGCTGAGTAACGTAAAGCTGATCGCGGAGGCATGGGATGCCGGCGGACTGTATCAGGTGGGTAATTTCCCGGCCCATGGACGATGGGCAGAGTGGAACGGTCGTTATCGGGATTCGATTCGGGGATTTTTAAAAGGAGATAACTGGGAAGCGTGGACAGCGGCCCGAAGCATCTGCGGCTCCGGGGATCTGTACGGTGGTTTTGAATCGAAGGGCAACGGACAGTATGCCGGCTATAATTCCTGTGTGAATTTCCTGACCTGTCATGATGGATTTACCCTGTATGATCTGTATGCCTACAATGAAAAGCATAACCTGGGTAATGGCTGGAATAATACGGACGGTGCCAATGACAACCGGAGCTGGAACTGCGGCGCTGAAGGAGAGACGGGGGATCCGGAGGTGATAAAGCTTCGTTACCGGATGATCCGCAATGCCTGTACGGTGCTGATGTGCAGCCGGGGAGCTACCATGTTTCTGGCAGGAGATGAATTTGGCAATACCCAGTTTGGCAATAATAACAGCTACTGTCAGGATAATGAGATTTCCTGGCTGGACTGGTCTTATCTGGAGAAAAATCGGGATTTGTTTGAATTCTTCAAATATATGATTGCTTATCGGTGGAAGCATCCGGTGATCCGTAAGAAGCTTCCGGATGCGGTCTGCGGCATGGAACCGCTGCATTGCCATGATTTAGATGCGGATAAGCTTTCTCTGCCTCAGGGAGCCAGAACCTTTTCTGTCAGCTTTGCCGGTTATGATCGGGAGAAAGGGCAGGATGATATTGTCTACGTCTCCATCAATACCTACTGGGAGGATCAGGAGATTACACTCCCGAGGCTGAAGATGGGAGCCTGGTATCTCAGTGTAAATACCTACGGGGATGAGCGGGGAAGATACTTTTATCCGGAAGAAGAGAATACCCGGATTGGAGGCAGCTTTGTGCTTCGGCCGCGGTCGGTGGCAGTCTTTACCTGGCATCCGTTCTAGCGTTGTCAGATCCTGTGCTTGACATTTGAGAGAAAACTATATAAACTAAAAATGGTTATGATTTCTGCACAGTGAACCGCGGTTTGCTGCAAAGAAGATTAGAAGGAAAGAGGTACTGACGCGAGGAAGAGATTCCGGACGGAAAGACAGCCGAAGCATAAGAACCGGTCTTACGGTTTTCATTTGTGAACGAATAAGTGCACCCTTTTCCAGGGTGCATTTTTTTTTGAGGATAAGGCTATGAAACGATACATGAAAACGATATTTGGGATTCTGTTCCTTTTGCTGGCCTGGCAGCTGGCAGCTTCCTCCGGCCTCTGGAGCGCCTATGTGCTTCCGTCGCCGGCGAAGGTGGGGAAGGCTCTCCGGACAATGGCGGAAAGCGGCGTTCTGTGGAAGCATATTGCGATCAGCGGGGGAAGGGTGCTGAAGGGGTTTGGAATTGCGTTCGGACTGGCTTTCCTGTGCGGATTGATCGATTATGGACTGCCATGGATGGAAGAATATTACGGAAGCTTTCTGGAATTTATGCGAAATGTTCCGCCCATCAGCCTGATTGCTCTTTTGATTCTGTGGTTTGGAATCGGGGAGACCTCCAAAATTATTATCATTGTGCTGGCTTCGTTTTTTCCCATGTATTTGAATATCAGAAAAGGCTTTGTTTCCTGTGATAAGAAGCTTCTGGAGGTGGGAGAGGTATTTGGCTTTGGTCCCTGGAGGCGGTTTTTCCGAATCGTGCTTCCGTCGGCGGTGCCGGATATTCTGGTGGGCATGCGGGTCGGCTTAGGCTACAGCTGGCGAGCCATTATCGGTGCGGAGATGATCGCGGCGGGAAGCGGGTTGGGCTATCTGATTCTGGACTCCCAGCAGATGTCCCGATCGGACAAGGTAATCGCGGGTATTCTGGTAATTGGAGTCGTGGGAATTCTCTGTGATCAACTGTTTCAACTGCTGATCCGGCGGATGGTTCGCCGGGAATTGACCGGTGCGGGGCTTCCGGCAGATAAGGACTGAGACAGATACGGACGTAAGGACCAGATGGGACAGGAGAGAGGAAAACAGTTGCCATGAAAATGAAGGAATTGTATAAAAGCTATGAGGTTTCCGGAAGAAAGCTTCCGGTTCTTCAGAATCTGACCATGGAGGCTGAGGATCAGGGAATCACCGTGGTGCTGGGACGGAGCGGCTGCGGAAAAACAACACTGCTGCGACTGATTGCCGGTCTGGAGCCGCTGGATTCCGGGGAGATGGAAGGGATTGACCAGGGAAAAATCGGAATTATTTTTCAGGAGCCGCGGCTGATGCCGTGGCTGACGGTGGAGGGCAATATTCTGTTTGGTGTGGGAAGGAGAAAGGGAAGGGGAAGCAGGGCAGATGCTATAGTGGATAAGAGGCGGCAGAAGCTGCCGAAGCTTCTGGAGCTGACCGGTCTGACCGGTTTTGAGAAGGCGTATCCGTCTCAGCTGTCGGGAGGCATGCAGCAACGGGCTGCACTGGCCAGGGCTCTGATGTATGAGCCGGATTTCCTTCTGATGGATGAGCCTTTTGCCGCGCTGGACTATTTTACCAGGAAGCAGATGCAGCAGGAGCTGCTGACCATTCATGAGAAGGAGAAAAAGGGAGTATTATTTGTGACCCACAGCATTGACGAGGCACTGACCATCGGTACAAAGATCGTCATTTTGGAGGATGGTGCCTGCCGGTGGGAGTATGATATGCATTTGTTTTCATTTCCGAGGGATCTGCTTTCTTCGGAGATGATTCAGATAAAAAAAGAGATTATCAGTCGAATTGAAGAAAGAGAGGATGAAACATTATGAAAAAGACAGCAGCAGTGATTCTGGCAGCAGCAATGATGGTGACATCACTGGCAGGATGCCAGACGAAGACGGCAGAGACTGCCGCAGAAACGAAAGCGGAGAGCGCTGCAGAGACAGAGACTGCGGTATCCGAAACGGAGGGTTCCAGGACAGAGAAAGCAGAAGCGGGGAGTCAGGCAGCAGAAGAGAAAGGAACCATTTCCGTCACCTATGTAAAATCTCCTCTGAATGTGCCGTCTATTGTGGAGAAGGATCAGGGGGTTTTCGCAGATTACTTTGGGAAACTGGGCTATGAGGTGGCATATTCGGATCTGACCACCGGACCGGAGCAGACGCAGGCTCTGGCTTCCGGCGATATCCAGTTTTTATATGCGGTAGGAGCCACCTCCGTCATTCTTTCAGCGGCCAATGATGCCGACATCAAGATTATCAGCACCTACAGCCGTTCTCCGAAGGCGTTCAAGCTGTTCGGTAAGGATGACTCCATTCAGTCTCCGGAGGATTTAAAAGGCAAGAAGGTGGCCGGACCGAAGGGAACTATTCTCCATGAGCTTCTGGTAGCTTATCTGGCAACGGCCGGCATGACAGAGGACGATATTGAATTTCTGTCCATGGGAATCCCGGATTCTCAGGCGGCACTGGCCGGCGGCAGTGTGGATGCGGCTCTCCTGGCCGGTCCGGCTGCCTATAACATGGAAAAAGATGGTTTTCCGGTGATTACCAATGGCGAAGGCTTAACAGAGGCAACGATTGTGGTGGCGACCAGCGGTGCCTATGCCGAGGAACACCCGGAGGAGGTAAAGACCTTCCTGGAGGCGCAGAAGGCAGTTTTGGATTATATCGATACCAACAAAGACGCAGCGATGGAGGCAACCGCAAAAGAGACAGAGCTTCCGATGGAGGCGGTACTGGAGATGGTTCCGATGTATGATTTCGATATGACCATCAAGGATTCCGATATCGAGGCTATGAAGAAGACGGAACAGTTCATGCTGGATAACGGGATGATTGAGAATGAGGTTTCCATTGAGGATCTGATTCTGATGCAGAAGTAAAAGAAAAAATAGCCATAGAAGGAAGATTGTGTTATACTGGTTCTATCTGATGGATAAAGAGAGGGACCCTATGGACTATATGATTTGTATGCCGCCGAAGGAGAACTGTACGCGGGAAAGCTGCCAGAAGGTACATAATATTCTGGCCCGGATGTCTGACCGCTATAAATTGAGAATCGTTCCCGAACCGGTGAAGAACAAGCAGTTTCCCTGCCCGGATTTTTATAAAAAATACCGGATCTACAAGCAGGTGAAGGAGAGGGATAATAACGGCGAGGCCTATCTGGAAAAAGAAGAAGAGGATATGATCTTAAGTGTCTGCAAGACACCGGAGGAGCAGGAGCTGATGAAAAGCTGTATCTATGCGTATCAGTATTCTGCTTCCCTTGTGCTGAAAAGCTTCCGGGAGAAGGAGAGAAGAAGATCGTAGTTCTTCTGTTAAGAGAATGAAAATGGATGTTTGAAAGGCGCAGCGGCTTGGCGGATTTTTCCGGCTGGCTGCTGCGCCTTTTGTGCGAATTATGTTGTAAATGCTCCGCCGGTATTGTCTGAATTTAACATAAAGCAGCCTGTGAGAACCAAACAGAATGCAGAATACTGTCATCTGAGAATGTGCTGGGGAT
>JAEDOC010000107.1 GCA_016302185.1 Clostridium sp.
GTGCGCCGGTGGAGCTGATGGAATACGAGGAGATTAATTACTGGGAAGAGCTGTCCCGGATCATGGAGTGGAGCAAGACGCATGCGACTTCCACCCTTCATATCTGCTGGGGCGCTCAGGCAGGCCTCTATTACCATTACGGAATCCCGAAGTATTTAAGAAAGCAGAAGCTGTCAGGCATATATGAGCATAGGGTGCTGGATCGGAAGGTGCCGCTGGTGCGCAGCCTGGATGACTATTTTTACTGCCCCCATTCCCGTTATACGGAAGTGCGGGAAGAGGATATCTTAAAGCATCCGGAGCTTCAGATTCTGGCCAAGTCCGATATGGCAGGCATATTCCTGGTGATGAGCCGGGACGGCAAGCAGATCTTCATGCAGGGTCATCCGGAATATGACCGTATGACCCTGAATAATGAATATCACCGGGATCTGAAGAAGGGACTGAACCCGGAGGTGCCGTACAATTATTACGAGAACGGGGATCCGTTCTCCATGCCGGTGTTAAAATGGAGAAATATGGCGAATACGCTGTACTCCAACTGGCTGAACTACTACGTATATCAGGAGACTCCGTACGTATTGACTGAGGAAGAATAAAAAAGAGATCAGGAGGAAATCATTATGGCATGTTTTTTAGTACCGGCCGGTGAGGCAGTTGTTACCACCATTGCGGCAAAGGTTCTGGAGAAGAAGGAAAAAGAGCAGGATCAGAAGGATCTGGAGAAGGGCGTTTCTTTAAATGAACTGAGAAAGGAACATTTTTCCTGCAAATTAAAGAGACTGAACGGATTTTTATGGGGCGGTTCCGCACTGCTGGCTTTTGAGCATTTATGGCATGGCGAGATCCAGCCGTTTTTCCCGTTCCTGACGGCTGCCGGGAATCCGGCGGATGCAGCGGAAATGCTGCAGGAGATGTCTACGGTTGGAGTGAGTATGGCTGTTCTTGTAACGGTTGTCTGGGCTGCTCTGACCTTTACAGTGAATCGAATGGAACGCAGAGATGTGATTTCAAAACCGGAAAGGTGATAAAATGACATTATTAATTACAGTATTGGCGGCGGTAGCGGCTACGATTGTATGGTATAACAGTGAACGGGCGAGAGCGTTAAAGGTAGGAGTGCTTTGCTATCTTTACTGGGGTGCATCGATCATGTGGTTTGTGGATGCCGTGTTTGAATATGCTGAGCTGGGAGCGTCGTATTTTACCCCGGCTCCGACAGAGATGCTGAATGATCTGTTCCTGGGGCTGTCAGCGACAGTGCTGGCGCTGGTAATCTGGGTAGTCATTCTGCTGGTGAAGGATCCGGAGGGCGTGGTAAGACAGTCCCTCAGGAAACGTGCATAGAAAAATAATAGAAAAAGCCGGTTGTCCCTGCGGGGGCAGCCGGCTTTTTCAGAAATTTACGTATGCTTTGGTGCTGAGTCGCTTGGTGCGGAGCTGTCAGCCTTTTTTGCTTTCGTTTTCTTCCGGATGCCTTTTGCGATGGAAAAGCCAATCAGCAGAAGCACCAGAAGCGGAAACCAGATGGGGCTGGCGGCAATGATACCGACGAACAGGTTGATGAGAAAGTCGGAGACGTCCTCCAGACTTCTGGAAAAGCCGTTTTGGATTCGCTCGCTTACCGATTCCGGTGCAGTGGGTGTATAGACGGTGACTTCATCAACAGATAAGTCCACAGTGCTGTAATCCACCTGATTGTCATAGAGCCGCAGCTGGGATTCCATGGCTTCCAGTTCATAGCGGATCTCGGAAAGCCGTTCCTCCAGGGAGATAACCGCATCCAGCGTATCTGCTTTTTCTAACAGCGCCCAGATCCGGTCCTGCTCGATAGTCAGAGATTTTTTCCGGCTTTCGATATCGGAGTATCGGAGTGTGACATCCTCGGTCGTTTCTGATTTATTGATGACATTGGCTCCGTTTTCCACGGAAGCGGTAAAGGAATCCAGCTGTTTCGACGGGATCCGGATGGTAAGGTATGCGCTGCGGGGAAGCGGACTTCCCTGGTAGTTGGTACGCTGGCCGGAGATGTCGGAGCGCTCGATATAGCCGCCAAAGCCGGATACATGCTCCTGAATGGAAGAAAGCAGAGAATCAAAGTCATCTGTTTCCACGTACATGCTGACATTCCGAATCAGCTTGCGTCCTGCCGGCAAATTGCTCTGGGTGCTGTCTGCGCTGTCAGCGGCAGAAGTGCCCGATGCGTTCCCTTCTCCCTTTTCTGTAACGGCAGAGGGCATTGCCATGGCTTCTGCTCCGTAGAAGCCGCTGTCTTCCTCGCAGACCTCTTCCGCTGCTGCCATGGTTTCGGCGATAGTCATCTCTGGGGCGGCGGACTTACTTCCGGATCCGCAGCCGGAAAGCAGCAGAAGGATGAGACAGAGAAGCGCGGACAAGATTTGGTAGTTTCTTTTTTTCATAAGGTTCCTCCTCCCGTACCGGAAAGCTTCCGGTTGTTACCTTTTTCTATAGATTCAGTATAAAGCAAAGCCGCAGCTGCCGCAAGAAAGGTGACGGAAAATTAAGGTTTCGCAGGAAATATTAATAGTTTACGGAAATCTTACACTGTTGGTACGAACGTGAAGCAGAAGTAGTCCGGCACCGTAGAGAACCGTAAGAAGTCCGGCTTTTCCCAGAACAAAGAGAAATTCTGCCGGAAGCATTTTTTGTAAAGGGGTAAGCCAGGGCAGCAGGGCACGCAGAATTCCGATGGCGACGATCAGGCAGAGGGACGGTTTTACCAGCATCGCAGCGGCATGGAAGCGGATCGGTACTGCAGCGGACAGGGTATGTATATGAAGGGCCGCCAGAAGCAGCTCCCCCAGCAGCAGTCCTGCCAGATAGGCATGGATTCCATACTGGGGGATGGCAAATACGACAATTGCCAGAATCAGAAGCATGGAGACGGCATGGTGCAGAAAGACGGCCGCGGTTTTGCCCAGGCCGTTCAAGATGCTTCCCATGGTGGTGGAGAGGTACATAAATGGGCACAGCCAGGCCAGAATAGACATAAAGATGCCGGCATCCCGATTCTGATAGACAGTTAATCCCAGCTCTTCTCCGAAAAGAGTGAAGATTCCGATGCAGAGAATTCCCATATAGAGACTGTAGCGCAGTGCCATGGCGATGGTGCTCTCGATTCGATTCTGATTGCCCTGCGCCTGTGCTTCCGATACGGTAGGAAGAAGGATGACTGCCAGGGAATTGGTGATGGCCGAGGGAAAGAGAATGAAGGGAAGCGCCATGCCGGTCAGGACACCGTAGGTGCTGATGGCTTCCCTGCTGCTCATTCCGAAGGCAAGAAGCTTATTGGGAACGAAGATGGCTTCCATACTCTGCAGGCAGTTTAAGATGAGCCGGTTTCCCATCAGGGGCAGAGCCATGGCCATCAGTGGGGCTGCATCGGAAAACCTTGGCCTGGACACCTCTGTGCCGGAGGAATGGTCTTCGGGGAAAGAATCATTATCTGAGGTAAAGCTGTACACCAGAAAGCTGAAGATGGCGGATCCGGCCTCTCCCAGCAGCATGCCCCAGACAGCCAGAGAAACCTCAATGGGTTCCTTTCGTTCCGCGGCTATCCGGGCGATCAGGAAGACAGCGCCCATGCGGATGCACTGTTCCACCAGCTGGGAGAGGGCGGGAACGGCAGTCTTCTTCCGCCCGTAATAGTAGCCGCAGATGCAGGCGTGGATGGCGGAAAAGGGAATGGAGAGGGCCATGACGGGAAGCAGCGGTTCACACCGGGATTCCAGCAGAACATGGGCTGCCAGAAATGCTTTTGAGGTTCGAATGGTAAACAGGAGTGCCATGGCGATGGTCAGGGAGATTGCAAGACCGGTGCGGAAGATGGCTTTTCCTTTTTCCGGGCTGGCGGCGGTCAGGCGGGAGATAGAGGTCTGGATAGGACCGGCGCAGAGGGCAAAGGCGATTCCGTGAATGGGAAAAATCATCTGATAGATTCCCAGTCCTTCGGCCCCGATGGTCCTTGAGAGGAAAATACGGTAAAAAAAGCCGAGAATCCGGCTGAGGAGTCCGGCCAGGGTTAGAAGCAGGGTCCCGGCAAGAAGAGGGCGTTTTGTCATGGAAGCTTCCTTAAAAGAGGATCGCTACTATATATATGAGCGAAGAGAGTGCGCAAGAACTGATAGACAGAATCGTTTTTTGACGCTATACTGGGATAATACAAAAGAGAAGGAAGGATACGATTATGTTGGAAGCAGTGGTGTTGCTCTCGTTTATTCTGGCACTGGCAGTCTGTCTGTTTACCGGTGCCTCGATTCTGTATGCGCTGGCGGTGGGGTATCTGCTCTTTTTTCTGTATGGTCTGCGGAAAGGACATTCGGCCGGAGCGGTTTTCTCCATGTCCCTGGCGGGAATTAAAACAGTGAAAAATGTGTTGATGATCTTTGGGCTGATTGGGCTGATCACAGCGCTCTGGAGAGCTTCGGGAACCATACCGGTGATCGTCTGTTATGCGTCCCGGCTGATTGTGCCGTCCGCTTTTTTAGTCATAACTTTTTTGTTGAATTCCCTTTTGTCCGTGCTGACGGGAACCTCCTTTGGCACCGCGGCGACCATGGGGGTGATCTGTATGTCCATGGGAAATGCGATGCGGATGAATCCGATGCTGGTGGGCGGGGCTATTCTGTCCGGCGCTTTCTGGGGGGATCGGTGTTCTCCGGTTTCCTCCAGTGCTAATCTGGTCTGCGATCTGACGGGAACGGATATTTTTGAAAATATTCACGGCATGCTTCGTACCTCCTGGGTTCCGACGGTGCTGTCCTGCCTGCTATACTACGTTCTGGGCTGTTCTGCCGGACAGGAGATACAGCTTCTGGATGTGGAAGGGCTGTTTGCGGAGAGCTTTCGGCTTCACTGGATTGCGGTGCTTCCTGCAGCGGTGATTCTGGTGCTGTCGGCCATGCGGGTTCCGGTAAAGAGGACACTTCTGGCCAGTATTCTGCTGGCACTGATTTTCAGCATCACTTTGCAGGGGATGGAGGTTTCACGCCTGCTGTCGGTGATGGTGTTCGGATACAAGACTTCCAACGGGAAGCTGTCTGCCATGGTCAACGGAGGCGGACTCATCTCCATGGTGCGGCCTGCAGCCATTGTCATGCTGTCTTCCTCTTACGCGGGTATTTTTGAGGAAACCGGTCTTTTAAATCCCATCCGGCAGCGAATTGAGACGCTGAGCCTGCGGCTCACTTCCTTTGGAAGTACATTGCTGGTATCGATGCTGACCTCCATGGTCGCCTGCAACCAGACACTCTCTGTGATGCTGACCAGTCAGCTCTGCCGGGGAACCCAGCCGGATGCGAAGCGCTTTGCCATCGATCTGGAGAATACGGCGATTGTAGTAGCACCGTTGGTTCCCTGGTCCATTGCCGGGGCTGTGCCGCTGGCCGCGGTGGGGGCACCTTCCGCGGGAATTCTGGCTGCCTGCTATCTGTACCTGGTTCCGCTGTGGAATCTGTGTCTGGCGGTGGCGGAGAGAGCGCGGAAAAAAGAATGAGATGAAACAGGGGCGAAAAGAAATCGAGCCAGTTGATTTCTTTTCGCCCCTGTTTCGCTAGAGGTAGTTGTTTAACGATTGATAAGGATAATCCCTTCATCCCTTCAAAACCCGTCTTCCTTGACATATTACTATTGTAATATTATTATAAATGGGGAAGAGAAAATATTTATTTTCTTGGGTTGATGATACTATATCATGTTTTTTCAGAGAATCCTATTCCCTGTTGTGGCATAACATTATAAGTAAAAAACAATAGTTGGAGAGAGGGTAAAGAAATGTATGTAAAGAATCCGGAGTATTTTCTTACGGTGGCCAGAGAGCGGAGCATCTCCAAGGCGGCGGAGAAGCTGTATCTGTCACAGCCCTATCTCAGCCAGTGTATCGCCCGTCTGGAACGGGAGCTGGGGCTGCGCCTGTTTGACCGGAGTCATTCGCCTCTGACATTGACAGAGGCGGGAGAGCTTTATCTGAGCTATCTGGAAAAGATGGGAAGCTTAAGCGGCAGCTTCGAATCGCAGCTGCAGGTGTTAAAGGATGGCGGAGTGAAGACGCTGAATGTGGGGATGACACTGTGGCGGGGTTCGGTGCTTCTGCCGGATATTCTGCCCTCCTATACGAAGGTGCATCCGGATGTGCGGGTAGTGGTTCACGAGTATTATTCCAGTCAGCTGACGGAGCTACTGCTGGAGGGAAAGATTGATTTTGCCCTGATGAATTCCCCCAACAATATGGATGAACTGGTGTATGACATGATCTTTCACGAAAGAATGCTGCTGGTGGTGAATCGGGAGAATCCGCTGATTCAGGGAATGGAGACCTCGGTGGAGCACCCGGCTCCTATTGATTTGCAGCGGATGAAGGGAGAACGTTTTATTCTGCTTCCCAGAGAGCATGTGATGGGGCAGGCCATGGAAAATCTGTTTGTCAAGCAGAATATGAGCGCGGCGGAAAAATTGTTTATTACCAGCAGTACGACTGCGGTGAACCTGGTCAGCGCCGGTTTTGGTGTGACCTTCCTCCCGGAAGGCGGAATCCGTCAGGTATCTCATCTGGAACGGCTGGCGTTCTTTACCGTGGATGATCCGCCCTTCAGTGTACCGCTGCTGTTCCTGTATAAGAAAAATGCGGTGGTCAGTCCGCAGGCCAGAGATTTTATTCGTATGACCAGAGAGTACTATGCGCAGCTGGAACGGCAGGCAGGGAAGGCGGATGCGTAAAAAGGCATCAAAAAACAGGAAATCGTGAAAAAGCACAAAAAACGGGAAATCGTGAAAAAGGGATAGTAAAACTTCAGAAAGCGTGTTAAGATAAAGGAGAATACACTTTCTGCCGGAAGTCTTTTCGGAAGAGAAAAGTACCGGAGGAATAAAATGAATGGATAGAAAGGAAAGACGAATCATGGAGATTACAAAGAAAACAACAATGGGCGAGATGCTGGAATATGATATGGGTATCGCATACATTCTGATGCAGTGCGGCATGCATTGTGTCGGCTGTCCGTCTTCCATCGGCGAGTCTTTAGAGGAGGCCTGCATGGTACATGGCTTAAACGCAGATGATGTGATGGCAAAGGTTCAGGAGTAT
>JAEDOC010000108.1 GCA_016302185.1 Clostridium sp.
GGCAGCCGTGGATCAGCGCCTTCGTGACGAGGGAATCCGTGGGGATGTTTCCATTATCGCTTCCGGTACGATCCATAATTCCGCCGATATCGTGAAGGCCATTGCGCTTGGGGCGGATGCGGTTTATATCGCTACTGCGGCCATGCTGGCCATGGGCTGTCACATGTGCCGGACCTGCCAGATCGGCAAGTGCAACTGGGGAATTGCAACTCAACGTCCGGATCTGGTAGCCCGTCTGGATCCCATCGAGGCCAGCCGCCGTCTGGTCAATCTGGTCAACGGATGGAATCATGAGATTATGGAGATGATGGGCGGCATGGGAATCAATTCCATTGAAGCGCTGCGGGGCAACCGTCTGATGCTGCGGGGCATCGGCTTAAATGAAAAAGAGCTGGAAATTCTGGGTGTGAAGCACGCCGGAGAATAGGGAGGTGACGGATTTGACAACACTGGATGCAAAAGACATGTTATTTGATACACTGAATGAAAAGATCCGTTCCTGCGAGGACGGAGAGGTGGAGATTCTGAATTGCCCAGGACGCCACCGGGGACACCATGAATGACGGAGCGATCTATATTCACGGCAATGCCGGTGATGCCACCGGATATGCCATGCGGGGCGGAAAGATCTTTGTGAAGGGAAGTATCGGTTACCGGGCAGGAATTCATATGAAGGCTTACCGGGAAAAGGTTCCCAAGCTTGTGGTCGGAGGCGTGGCCGGAAGTTTCTTAGGAGAGTATCAGGCCGGGGGAACCATTGTGGTTCTGGGAATTCACAATCCCATGGGTCTGCCTCTGGTGGGACGCTTCTGCGGCACCGGCATGCATGGTGGGAAGATGTTTTTGCGGATGGAGGAGCTTCCATTTGATCTGCCTCCTCAGGTGTGTGCAAAAAAAGCAGAGGCGGCGGATCTGGAAGAGATTCGGCCTCTGCTGGATGAATACTGTGAGGAATTCGGCGGTAGCACGGAGGAGATTCTGAATGCTTCCTTCTATGTGCTGACGCCAAATACGGATAATCCTTATAAAGCATTGTATACACAGAATAACTGATACTATCGCTGCGTTGACACTGCCGGATGGCTCAGTCCACCGGCAGGCCGCTGTGATAGGAGTTGCTTCCCAGTTCGGAGAGCAGCATGTGGAGATCCTGTTTGTCTAAGGATACCGGGCTGGTAATCGCCTGATTCAGCAGATAGTAGACATTGCTGCATTTGGACAGCGTCTGCCGGAACAGGTCAACGAAGGATGCTGTGGAAGCAATGGATGGATTCCATGGATTGCACCAGACCTCGTGATCCAAGTTGCAGCTTTTGCGGTAATCACTGATGGTATCCGTGACCAGCTTGGAGGAGGCTACGGGATGCTTTACCACCAGAGACTCCAGAAGCTCGATGCTGTGCTTCTTCTTGCCGGATTTATCGGACAGCGTACGGCAGCCGAAGCGCAGCGCCCAGATAGAGCGGTGCACCATGGCGGGACTGACCTGAAAGTTATTCCGATACGTGATCGGGTAGTATGTTTCATTGATGCAGGATGCCAGAAAATGGGAAATGAACTGGATCTCCTGGCCGTTTAAGCAGATACTGGCCGTCTGATTGAATTCGGACGGCTTTTTCTTTTTATAACGCCATAACAGGATCGCGTCCAGATCATTTTCCAGGGCGGCATGCATCCCGTGATGCATGGAGGTTGGATTCTTTACACTATATCCGATTCGCCCGTAGATAAACGGATGACAGATGGAGTCAGCAATATAATGGTTGAGAAATCCCGCAAAATAGGCAATGGCCTCTTCCTTTTGCTGTCGTGAGGTGATAAGACCGATGTGACGCAGGCAGCATTCAAAAAATTCATGTACCTGATGCTCATGCATGTGGGAACCGACGTTGCGGTAATCCCGGTGGCGAAGCACCGGAATATTATAGAAAAACATGTCCGGGCCCTGAAGACCCAGCTGATAGAGCCAGCGGTATTTCGCCACAATATGTTTTAACTGGTTGACCGGCATATCATTGTAGGCTTTCATGCCGAAAATATAGTGAGTGGTAAAGCCTGGCATAAAGATTCCTTCTTTCTATGGTTCATGCGGCGTCTGCCGCAAACAGCCTTCCTTTTGTTTTTACAACAACAGTATAGCACAAGAGAAGGGAAAATTCGATGATCTTTCCGCATAGAAATCTGGAAAAATGCATATAAGAAACCATAGAATGGAAAGCCGGGAGAAGGGTGGTTTGAGCGGATGAAGCTGTTGTCTCAGCTGCAGGAACTGGTCTGGGGGCCTGGCCTTCTTTTTTTATTTTTAGGGACCGGTCTGGCATGTACCATACATTTAAAAGGATTTCCGATCCGGGGATTCTGTCGGTGGTGGAGAAGTACAGCGGGGCTTCTGGGAAGCGGAGAGGAAAAAGAAAAGCAGCAGGTGGAGACAGCCTGTACGGCGTTGGCGGCAACGGTCGGGACGGGTAATATTGCCGGTGTTGCCACGGCACTGGCTGCCGGAGGACCGGGTGCGGTATTCTGGATGTGGGTTTCTGCGACCCTGGGAATGGCAACCGCCTATACAGAGGTTTTTCTTGGCATCCGTTACCGGAAGGGCGGGGACAGCGGCCCTTTTTATTATCTGGAACAGGGGCTGGGCTGGCAGCGGGCTTCCCTGCTGTATGCTTTTTTCTGTGTTCTGGCCTCCCTGGGAATGGGAAGTATGGTACAATCCAATTCCATTGCAGACAGCCTGCAATATGCATATTCCATCCCTTCGTGGTTTTGCGCGCTGGGAGTTACTCTGCTGGCGGCAGCAGTGATTCAGGGAGGAATTCACAGAATTTCCCGGGCGGCCGGAATTCTGGTTCCTGTTTCCGCCGGATTGTATCTTTTCTTCAGTGGTATCGTGGTTCTGTCCTGCAGTACACGGATCCCGTCTGTTCTGACAGAGATTATTTCCCAGGCATTTGGGCTTCGCAGCGCTGCCGGAGGTGCGGCCGGATATACGATGGCGCAGGCAGTCCGGTTCGGGGTGGCCAGAGGTGTCTTCTCCAATGAAGCGGGGCTGGGAAGCCTGGCGGTGCTGCACGGTTCCTCCGCCCCTTTGGAAAAACCGGAAGCGCAGGGGATGTGGGCTATCTTTGAGGTGTTTTTTGATACCATGGTCAGCTGTACGCTGACCGCCCTTGTCCTGCTATGTATGGATGGGAGCGGAGATGGAAGCGCTGCCGTGGCGGCTGCCTTCGCCGGCTGCTTCGGGCGTTTCGGCGGCTGGATGACTGCCCTGTTTCTGGCTTTGTTTGCCTTTGCATCGATTATCGCCTGGTATTATCTTGGAAAGCAGGCAGTGTCATATCTGGCTGTCGCTGTACCCGCCTTCCGGAAGCCGGAACGATGGTATCCGGGAGTGTATCTGATGGCTGTATTCCTCGGGGCGGTATCCAGACTGACGGCGGTCTGGACGCTGTCGGATATTTTCAACGGACTGATGGCGGTGCCGAATCTTCTGGGAGTGCTGTGCCTTCTGCGGGAGGTGAAGCGGCCGGAGCGGGAGGATGTCTGACAGAAATACAAACAACAAAAAGCCTCTCCAGCAGCGAGAGGCTTTTTGATATTTGAAAAAGGGAGGAGAGCTGATTCTCATCAGCTCAGTATTATGAAAAAAATTTTGTAAGCATTGTTGATTGCTATGGTTTTAGTATAGAGGGAAATCATGAAGAAAGAATGAGAGGATTGTAAAAGGTTTTTGAAGGATTTGTGAACGAAATATGAACGGAAACGTTTTTAGTAACATGAAAAATTTTCATTCCAGGCATGCATTTTCTTCGTTTTACAGAACTCAAAAAAGAAGTTATACTAAAGTTACAAAAGAAACAGAGAAAACGTTTTCAAAATAAAAAGCGCGCGCGAATAAAAAATCAAATTTAGGAGGTACATTATGTCCAGTATTATCTTAGCAGCAGCCGTTTTTTTAATCGCGTTTGTGACAGGTAAAAAATTGAAAAACGAAGAGACACGGAACGCATAACAAAATTTGGAATAAATTAGCACCTTATGAGAGAAAACAAGCAGCAGGAAGCTCCCCCCGCTTCCTGCTGTCTGTTTTTTATGAAAAGAATTCTTTTACGGTTTCCTGCAGATATTGGATAAAAAGCCGGGCGGCCGGAGATGCATTTTTCAGAGAAGGAATCCGGATTCCCAGCTCCCGTTCCAGAGGAGGATTGACGGGAAGTGCCTTTAGGTTTCCCAGATTTCCCTCCACAACAAGGCTGGGGAGAACGCAGATGCCCAGATGCTGTTCTGTCAGGGCCAGCATGGTATGCTCATTATAGGAAGACAGACAGGAATTCGGAGTGATTCCCAGCGGGGTAAGGACGCGGTAAAGATCGTGTTCGGTGGCCTGCTCTAAAAGGATACAGGGTTCCTTCTCCAGATCGTGGAGATCAAAATATCCCTGTTTTACATAGGGGGAATCTGCGGGGCAGATGACGAAAAAGGGATCCTTTTTCAGCGGAATCCATTCCAGATGGTTTGTAGGGTCTAAACCGGTTAATCCAAAGTCGATGGCGCCGTTTTCAAGCCAGGTGTCAATATCCTGAAAACCGCCTTCCCGGATATCTACCGTCATATATGGGTAATCGTTGTAAAAACGGCGTAATGTGGGCGGGAGCCAGTGCATGGAGATGCTTAGGTAGGTTCCGATGGTGATGTGACCTTTCCGGATGCCGCGCAGGGATGCGACCTCCTGCTCAAACAGCTCATTGTCCGTAAGGATCCGACGCACATAGGGAAGCAGCGCCTGTCCGTTGTTGGTAAGGACAAGGCCCTTTTGTGAACGGGAAAAGAGAGGAAAGCCAGCTTCTTTCTCCAGATTTTTCAGAATATGACTGGCGGCGGATTGAGTGTAGCCGTGCTTCTCTGCCGCACGGGTCAGATTCTTCTCCTCTGCCATGGATACAAATAATCGCATGTCCTTGATTTCCATAGGGCAACTCCTTTTCTTCAGTGACGAAAACTCCAATAGCTACAGTATAGCATTTTGCCGGGCAATCGAAAAGAGAAAAATAGGAGCAGCAAGGGTTCACGGACTTGACATGGCATAGAATCTTTACTACAATGAACCCTGACAGAGGAAAGAAGAAACACTGCCCAGGCGCTTTGGAGCCGGCAGGAAGAAAAGGAGACGACAATGAAGATTGCAATCGGAAATGACCATTCGGCAGTGGAGTTAAAAAACATTATTGTGAAATTCCTGCAGGAGAAGGGATATGAAGTATTAAATCTGGGGACAGATTCGGAAGAGAGCTGTGATTATCCGGTATATGGAGAGAAGGTTGGACGTGCTGTAGTATCCGGCGAAGCGGATCTGGGAATCGCCATCTGCGGTACAGGATTAGGAATCTCTCTGGCAGCAAATAAAGTAAAAGGTGTGCGCGCCTGTGTCTGCAGTGAGCCGTATACGGCAGTGATGTCCAGACGTCATAATAATTGCAATGTGCTGTGCTTCGGCGCCCGTGTGGTTGGAAGTGAGCTGGCAAAGATGATCGTGGAAGAATGGCTGAACGCGGAGTTTGAGGGCGGACGCCATCAGAGACGCGTGGACCTGATCATGGAGATTGAAAACCGGTAATAGAGAAGACGGAAGAAGATAATAGGATAGAAAGAGAATAAAAAAAGACGGAGGTGCCTGATATGATAACGAAAGATATTCGCTACATCGGAGTGGATGATAAGGGTCTGGATCTGTTTGAAGGACAATATATCATTCCAAATGGAATTGCATATAACTCTTACCTGATTCTGGATGACAAGATTGCAGTGATGGATACGGTGGATCAGAGAAAACAGGAGGAATTCCTGGCAAATCTGGAGCGGGAATTAGGCGGCAGAACACCGGATTATCTGGTAGTCAGTCATGTGGAGCCGGATCATGCCTCCAGCATCAAGGCAGTGGTGGAGAAATATCCGGGAATTCAGCTGGTGGGCAATGCGAAGACCTTCCCGATGCTGTCCCTGTATTTTGATCTGGACTTTTCTCATGCCATTACTGTAAAAGAAGGGGATACGCTGGATCTGGGCCATCACAAACTGACCTTCCTGATGGCTCCCATGGTACACTGGCCGGAGGTTATGGTTACCTATGACAGTCTGGATAAGGTACTCTTTTCCGCAGACGGCTTCGGTAAGTTCGGAGCCCTGGATGCAGATGAGGACTGGGACTGCGAGGCCAGAAGATATTACTTCAATATTGTAGGTAAGTTTGGAGCTCAGGTGCAGGCGCTGTTAAAGAAGGCGGCAGCTCTGGATATTCAGGTAATCTGCCCGCTGCATGGTCCGATCTTAAAAGAGAGCATCGGCCATGTGCTGGAGAAATACCAGATCTGGAGCAGCTATGGCGTAGAGTCGGAAGGTGTATTTATTGCCTATTCTTCTTTGCACGGAAATACCGCACAGGCGGCAGAGCTTCTCGCCTCCATGTTAAAGGAGAAAGGATGCCCGAAGGTGGCAGTTACCGATCTGGCCCGCGAGGATATGGCAGAAGCGCTGGAAGATGCGTTCCGTTACGGAAAGGTAGTTCTGGCGGCTTCCTCTTACAATGGCGGTGTGGCTCCGTTCATGGAAGATTTTCTGCATCACTTAAAAGCAAAGAACTATCAGAAGAGAACTGTTGGTCTGGTGGAGAATGGCTCCTGGGGGCCGACTGCAGCCCGTACCATGAAAGCCGTACTGGAAACCATGAAGGATATCAGCCTGGTGGATCCGGTGGTAACCATCAAGGGAGCAGTGAAAGAGAGCGACAAGGCAGCGCTTGCGAATTTGGCAGAGGAGCTTCTGAGATAGAGATTTGGCGCAGGAAATGAGGGCGTCGCGCCAGCTAACGCCCGGCGTAGTGAGTCGAAGATATCTTCTGGAAGAGGATGAATCCGGACGCGAAAAAGAAGCAGTGGAAGCACGGAGAAAACAGCACACAGGTCTTCTGTATTCGATGGGCTGTTCTAGGACTGCAACATAGGAAAAGGACGGGGAACGTTGCAATGCGCCGTAAAATCTGGATGATTTTACGGCTTAGGTGCAACCGGAATTGGCTCCTGTAAAGCCAATTCCG
>JAEDOC010000109.1 GCA_016302185.1 Clostridium sp.
ATCCAGACCGGCAATCTTACCTGCATCCTTGGTTGCCTGACGCTGCGCATCATTGAAGTAAGCCGGAACCGTGATAACTGCCTCGGTTACCTTCTCGCCTAAATAGCTCTCTGCATCTGCCTTCAGTTTCTGAAGAATCATTGCGGAGATCTCCTGCGGAGTGTACTTCTTTCCGTCAATGTCTACCTTGTAATCACTGCCCATGTGTCTCTTAATGGAAGAGATGGTCTTTTCTGCATTGGTAACTGCCTGACGCTTTGCCGGCTCACCAACCAGTCTCTCGCCGGTCTTTGTAAATGCCACGATAGACGGTGTGGTTCTGATACCCTCTGTATTCGCGATAACTACCGGTTTACCGCCTTCCATAACTGCTACACAGCTGTTTGTTGTACCTAAGTCAATACCAATAATCTTGCTCATGATTTTTTCCTCCTGAAAAATAAGCTTTTACTTAAAATCAATGTAATAAATGTTTATATGAAGTTGTTAAACAATGTTACCTTTGTTAATTCGCCACCTTAACCATACTGTGTCTGACAACACTGTCCCGATATAGATAACCCTTCTGGAACTCCTCGGCTACCACATTTTCACCAAGGCTTTCATCTTCCACATGCATTACCGCATTATGGAAATTCGGGTCAAAGGGCTGACCGACCGCCTCGATCGGCTTCACTCCCATATCCTCCAGCATCTTCAGCACCTGCTTGTATATTTTATCCATTCCTTCGGCAAATGCGGATTTCGCTTCCTCCTCAGGAACAGCGGCAAGCCCTCGTTCAAAATTGTCCACGATGGGAAGAAGCTTTTCAATCACACTTCTTGCTCCCACCTCATACATGGCGGCCTTCTCCTTCTCGGTACGCTTGCGGTAATTATCAAATTCCGCCATATTGCGTTTTAACCGATCCGTCAATTCTTCAATCTGTTCGTCTCTTTTATCTTTCTTCTTGGAAAAGAAACCTTTCTTCTCTTCCTTCTCCGAAGCAGCGTCCTTCTGTGCAGCCTCATCCGCTTCCGGTGCAGCTTCCCCGGCATCCGGCTCTGCAGCTTTGCTTTCCGCCTCTGCCTCTTCCGCCTTCGAATCCGGAACCTCAGGCTGTACAAGAGAAGGATTCTCTTCCTGCTCCAGATTCTCTCTATCTTTCATCTCTTCGCTCACTGTCAAACTCACCTTTCTTCGTCTTTAAATGTATCTTCCAGCTGGCTCATAAGCGAGCGGAGGGTCGATACGACTTTATCATAATCCATACGCTTGGGTCCCACGATTCCGATACTGCCGCGGAGTCCATCACCCAGAACATAATTGGCAGTTACCACACTGCAGTCTTTCATGGATTCCACCGGTGTCTCATCACCGATGTAAACCTGTATTTCGTTTTTCTTCTCGCCGTCTTCATTCTCCGTAAACAGATTCTTTAACAGCTCCTTCTGTTCCAGAGTGCTGAGAAGCTTGCTGGCCTTCTGTCCGTCGCTCAATTCCGGATACTTGAAAATATTGGTCGCTCCCTCGGTATAAATCTGCAAATCCTCCTGATTTGCCCGAATCGCTTCCGCCACCTCATTCAGCACCAGATCCACTACCTGCCTGCGCTCTCCTGCCTGCTCCTTCATCTTCGTAATCATGTCCAGATTAATCTGTTCCATGGTCATGCCGGTTAAATTATTATTCAGCAAAATATTCAGATTCAGGATATCCTCATCCGTCAGCTCCACATCCACGTTCACAATGGCATTCTTAATAATATTGCCTTCCACCACTGTCACGATCAGAAGCTTTCCGGCTTCCACTCTGGACAGCTGAATAAATTTCAGCCTGGTGTGATGATACTGGGGACTGCTGATGAGTGTCGCATAATTGGTGTTGGCTGCCAGAAGCTTTGCCAGCTGCTTTAAGAGAAGCTCTACCCGATCCACCCGCTGGATGACCAGCTCCCGCATCTCGGTTACTTCACTCTCCTTCTCCTTCATCAGCTCATCCACATAAAAGCGATATCCCTTATCGGAGGGAATCCGGCCGGCAGAAGTGTGAGGCTGTACGATATACCCCATCTCTTCCAGGTCCGACATCTCATTACGAATGGTTGCCGAACTGAGCTTTAAATCCGAATACTTGGAAATGGTTCTGGAACCGACCGGCTCACCAGTCTCTAAATAGTTCTGGATAATCGCCTTTAAAATTTTCACTTTTCTTTCATCCAGTTCCATCTTCCGCGCTCCTTTCTCCGGCTCTCATCTCATTCTTCTTTGCTCCCGCTTCCCGGAAGCCGAAACTCTCATTTCCCGGTTTCTTTTGTCCTTGTTAGCACTCGTTCATATGGAGTGCTAACATTTACAATTGATACTATATTACGAAGCAACTCATTTGTCAACAGATTTTTTATTTTTTATAAAATATTTACGATTTTCCATTCTGCCGGAATTTCTACTATATAAGGTAGACAAACAGTAAAAAAACTCCAGAAGTTGTTTTCTGCTTCTCCTCATCTCCCTGCCAATCTCCCCATGCCCCTGCCTCCCCACTTGACATTTAACATTTTTGTAATATAATGATAATAAATCATAACAATCAGCATAATAATTGTAAAAAAGACCAAAACGAATTGTGAGGAGCTTTATGAAAACAAGAGTACGCTATGGTTTACATACAACTTTACTGAGTATCGCAGTAACCGCGATGTGTGCTGTTCCGGCCTTTGCCGCCGAAACAGAAGCAGCCACAGGGCCGGCCGCTGAGATTTCAGCCACAGCCGAAACTTCGGCCAAAACCATTTCCCATTCTCCGTCGGCGGAACCTTCGGAATCCGGAACCCGCGGAAGCTATTTAGGTAAATTTGATACTACAGCCTACTGCAACTGCGAGAGCTGCTGCAGCGGCGGGTTTGCACTTACCTATTCCGGTACAGTCCCCACAGCGAACCATACCATTTCTGCCGATATTACCCGCTTTCCCATCGGAACCCGGCTGATGATCGGAGACACCATCTATACCGTGGAAGATATCGGTTCCGGTGTTTCCTCCAATCTCCTGGACATCTATTTCGATACCCATCAGGAGGCACTGAATTACGGAAAGCAGACCGTCGACGTATATGCAGTCGAATAATCATTTGCTATAAAATCCATCCACAGACATCCGATAACAGGCACAGCAATGCCGAAATCCGATGTCTGTTTTTTATTTTGCAGTAATACAGGCAGAAAGCTGCTTTTTTGCTTTTTACTTGACAAATCAAAAAAAACATGTATAATACGTCTTTGTTGTCCATTTTGTTACATTTTTGTTAACTATGTAATAATTTGAAACATTTTTCAGTTGACAATCCAATCATGGATCGCAGAAAGGAGCGTTTTATGAAAAAAACGAAAACAATAAAAACCGTCCTCCTCATAACCGCCCTCACTCTTCTCCATACAATCCCGACTTTTGCAGGTACCATCGTGGGAAGCATTGACTCATTCAACGGTTCTCAGATTCACGGCTGGGCTTATGATACCGCAGGTACCTGTGAGGCTGATGAACTGCAGATTAAAATTACCGATCGTTCTACCGGACAGACCGTACAGGAGCTGATCGCAGATCCGAACACACAGAGAAGTGATCTGACCAGACTGTTCGGCCAGGAAGCCGCCCCCGGATTTACGGTTGCCGTGGATCTGAGCAATCTTCCTGACGGCATCTACAGTGCCGCCGGCTACAGCAACGGTACAAAAATTACCGGTGATGCCTATTACCTGAAAGGCATTTCTGAATCCGGTGAGGATATCAGTACCCATTCCTTAGGTACCTTCCGGCTGACGGCATATTGTCCCTGCCGCTCCTGTTCCGAGGGCTGGGGCCGGCGTACCAGCTCCGGTGCCACCGCCACTGCCAATCACACCATCGCCGCCGACCGCCGGGTCCTTCCCATGGGAAGCAAGGTCATGATTGATGGCGTCATCTACACCGTAGAAGATGTGGGCGGCGGGGTCCGCGGCAACCATATTGACATCTTTTTTGACAGCCACGCCCAGAGCCGTCAGTTCGGTTCCCGCCAGGCGGAAGTGTTTTTGATCCAATAGAATTATTTTTTAAAATTTTTTCAAAAAATGCTTGCTTTTATCAGCGGCCTGTGGTAATATATAGAGGTCGCTGATAAACAAGCAAAAACGTCGAGGCGTGGCTCAGTTTGGTAGAGCGCTGCGTTCGGGACGCAGAGGTCGCAAGTTCGAATCTTGTCGCCTCGATTTAGACACTTTATGGCCTGTTGGTCAAGCGGTCAAGACGAAGGCCTCTCACGCCTTAAACCCGGGTTCGATTCCCGGACAGGTCACTGAAAAAGCTGTGGATTGTATCCGCAGCTTTTTTATTTTATCTGCAATATCAAAACAAAAAAGCGATCCCCGCAACCGTTTCCGGCTTTTGCAGGGATCGCTTTTCTTCCATATTAAATTAAATTCATTTTATAATTCGCTCTTTACATAACCTGCCAGGTTATACGCATGATCTGAGATACGCTCCAGATTGCTGATAATATCCAGGAATACCACACCGGCAGAAGGCTCGCATTTTCCGCTGGAAAGACGCTCAATATGCTTCTCTCTCATATCCTCTTCCAATGTATCCACAGCATCCTCATACTGGCTGACCTTTCGAACATCATCCATATTGCCGCTCTGTCTGGCTGCCACCGCATGGGAGAAGGATTTGATTACTTTCTCACTGATTTCCTGCAAATCCTGGATTCCCGTCTCAGAAAAGCTGAGATTATGCTCTCTTAAATAATCTGCCTGCTCCGCCAGGTTTTCACAGTGGTCACCCACACGCTCGATATCGCTGACTCCATAAAACAGATTATTGACCAGAACCTTCTGATGTTCCGTCAGGGACAGGTTGTTTACCTTAATTAAATACTGTGTCAGCAATTCCTCCAGGCGGTCAATATTCTTCTCATTCTCATACACCTCATCCACCCGGTCATAAACACCGGTTACCAGCACCTCCGTGGCAAGCTTGACATTCTTCAGGGCAATCTGTCCCATATGAACCGCTTCCATCTGTGCAATCTCAATCGCCAGAGCCGGAGATTCAAAGATACGCTGATCCAGATGGCGAAGAGCAGAGGAAACCTCTCTGTCGCTCTCCTGATCCTCCTTCTCCTCCTTTCCGTCCTTCACCAGCAAATCAGAAAGCTTTACCAGCTGGTTGGCAAACGGATACAAGAGGATGGTATTCGTCACATTAAAAAAGGTGTGAAACATGGAGATCTTCACCGAATCAATCCCAGCTCCGGCAATCTCCGGCCGCAGCAGGGAAATCACATACATTCCGATTCCGAACACCACCGCGCCCAGCGAGTTAAAAGAGAAATGAATCGCGGCAGCCCGTTTCGCCGTACGGTTAGCTCCGGCACTGGAAAGCAGGGCGGTCAGACAAGTACCGATATTCTGTCCCAGTGTGATATAGATAGCCGCACCGGTATTGACCACTCCATTCATTGCCAGAGTCTGCAGAATTCCCACGGATGCGGTCGAGCTCTGAAGCAAAGCCGTCACCAGCGCACCGGTAATGATTCCCAGCAAAGGATTGCGTCCCATCACCGCAAAGGCCTGTGCAAAGATCGGAGCATCCGTATAAGGACCTATCGAGCTGCTCATAAAAGTAAGGCCCACAAACAGAAGTCCGATACCGATGACAATCTCACCGGCCAGATTCATCTTCTGTTTTTTGGAGAACATAATAAACGCCGCACCGATTCCCACACACAATGGTGCAAAAAAAGCCGGCTGCAGAATCGCAAAGGCATCCCCCAGCTGATTTAACGAAACCATCCAGGCCGTGATTGTGGTACCGATATTGGCACCCATAATCACTCCCACTGCCTGCGTCAGGTTCAGAATCCCCGCATTGACAAAACCAACTACCATGACCGTTGTGGCCGCACTGCTGTGCAGAATTGCCGTGATCAGAGCTCCCAGCGCCACACCCAGCAGCCGGTTATTTGTTACCATGCCGAGAAACTGGTTCATCTTGCTTCCCGCCGTCTTCTGCATACCGTCTCCCATGATCCGCATGCCGTACAAGAACATACCAAGGCCTCCGGCAAAGGAAAACAGGTTGCTTATATCCCCAATTGACATTCCAATTTCCTCCTGTGTTTGCTTTCTTCGACTTCATTCTTTTCACCGTCGAAAAAAGCCGAACTGAATTGATCATAACACAGAGGAAACAGGTCTTTCAACTATTTTTCAAGAATATGTAAAATTTGTGTAATTTCTAAGTAAAACCGGAAGTGTTTTTGTTCAATATCTACCGCAAAAACAGGCGTACCCGGAATCTCCGGATACGCCTGTCGCTCTTAGCTTTTCTATCTTACTATTTTAATGAAACTGTACACAGGTTACTAGAATTTCCCTGCCTTCGCTGCTTCCTCGATGGAAACAGCAACAGCAACCGTCATACCAACCATCGGGTTGTTGCCTGCGCCGATCAGACCCATCATCTCTACATGAGCCGGTACGGAGGAGGAACCTGCAAACTGTGCGTCAGAATGCATACGTCCCAGAGTATCGGTCATACCGTAGGAAGCAGGACCTGCTGCCATGTTGTCCGGGTGAAGGGTACGTCCGGTACCGCCGCCGGATGCAACGGAGAAGTATTTCTTACCGGCTTCCAGTCTTTCCTTCTTGTAGGTACCTGCAACCGGATGCTGGAAACGGGTCGGGTTGGTGGAGTTACCGGTGATGGAAACGTCTACATTCTCCTTCCACATGATAGCAACGCCTTCCGGAACGCTGTTGGCACCGTAGCAGTTTACCTTCGCACGAAGTCCCTCGGAGTATGCCTTGCGGAATACTTCCTTTACTTCATTGGTATAAGGATTGTACTCGGTCTCGATATATGTAAAACCATTGATTCTTGCGATAATCTGAGCAGCATCCTTGCCAAGACCGTTTAAGATAACGCGAAGCGGTTTCTGACGAACCTTGTTTGCCTTCTCAGCGATACCGATAGCGCCCTCAGCAGCAGCGAAG
>JAEDOC010000110.1 GCA_016302185.1 Clostridium sp.
AAGAAGATATCCGGGTTCTGAGCGGAACCTCTCTGGCACGGATGGTTCGGATTCAATGCGTTCTTACGGAACTCATCAATCGCATCCATATCTGCCATCTCTTTTAAATCCTCGTAATCCCAGGTCTCGATCTTCTGGATCTCGTGGGAGGTACGGAAACCGTCAAAGAAATTGATGAACGGAACCTTGCCCTTAATGGATGCAAGATGTGCAACCGGTGTTAAATCCATAACTTCCTGTACGCTGGACTCGCACAGCATAGCGCAGCCGGTCTGACGGCATGCATAAATATCGGAGTGGTCACCGAAAATAGATAATGCATGGCTTGCAAGAGCACGGGCAGATACGTTGAATACACCCGGAAGCTGCTCACCTGCAATTTTATAAAGGTTCGGGATCATCAATAACAGACCCTGAGAAGCAGTGTAGGTAGTGGTCAGCGCGCCGGCTGCCAGGGAACCGTGAACGGCACCTGCGGCACCTGCCTCAGACTGCATCTCTGTAATCTGAACAGTATGACCGAAAATATTGGTTCTTCCGTCTGTCGCCCATTCGTCTGTGGCCTCGGCCATAGGAGAAGAGGGGGTAATCGGATAGATAGCCGCTACATCTGTATATGCATAAGAAGCATGAGCTGCAGCATGGTTACCATCCATGGTTTTCATTTTTCTTGCCATAATGAATATTCCTCCTATAAATAGTGAATGAAAAATAAGTAACAGTTCCTAGTTCGGAAATTTTACCTTCATATATTATAACAACTTTTCGTTAAAATGCAAACAAAAAAGCCATGTTCCTGCGTATTATTTTCAAAACAATACGCATTTCGCCGGCGTATGCAATTCATCTTATCATCCGATACCGATGCATTCCATACAAATATTGGCCGCTTTTATAAATACTGTGGTCAATTCTCCCCGGCAGATTCCCAGAAGGAGGAGGAAAACGCCCGTCAGAAAAAGAAGAAGCGAGTACCACCCGCTTCTTCCATTACTGCTTCTTCTCCTCTGTTCTGTCGCATGTTTCGATCTTTCTGTCATCGAATCTCCTCCGATTTCTTCCTGCGGCAGAATTGCCGTTAATTTGCTGTGCTGCCCGGTCCTCCGCTGATCACCGGATTCCCCGGAGTGACTTCGGAGGAGCCGCCCGGTGTCACCGCTCCGCCCGGAGCCGGACTGATCGGTGCCTGCGAACTGGGTGTATCCGACGCTCCCGGCTGATTTGCTCCCTCTGCGCTGCTCTCTCCTGTATTTTCTTCTGTTCCGGCAGTGGACGCAGGACCTCCTTCTCCGCCGGTTGTGCTTTCTGAACCTTCTGTGACTCCAGAAGACTCTCCTGCCGCATCAGATTCCGCAGCTGTCCCGTCCTGACTCTCCGGTGCACTGGTAACCACTACGCCGGTAGTATTTCTCTTAATAATTGCTGATTTACCTCGATAAGTGCTGGTATGGAACATCTCTCTGCTGACTTCCGCTCCATCCTTATAGGTTACCAGCATGGTTGTCCAGCGGCTTCCCGGAACGGCTTCCTTCACAACCTTCTGTTCTTCCGGCTGAAGCGTCTGATCCTCTTCATAGGTCGGTGCCGGAGGATCCAGCTCACTGGTTTTCTCTGATACCATACGGATCTTAGTTCCGTTCTCTAAAACCTGAACTCCATAAATGGAAATGGATAATTCCTGATTGGCGAAGCTGGTCTTAATCGCTATCGGATAATCCGAGTTGTTTACAAACTTAAAATCCGGTCCGCCGAAGCTGACAGCCGCATCCTCTCCCGGTGTAACGTAGGAAGGCTCATAACTGTGGGCATGACGTTCTGTGCTCTTGAGTCCGGCAAATACAATCGCATTATATAAGGTAGAAGAAACCTGACATACACCGCCTCCCGGCTCCTGAACCACTTCTCCGTTCAGGTATGCAGTCGCCGGTTTATAGCCCTTCTCCTCTGTCCGTGCACCGGTCGCATTATTAAAGGAAAACTCCTGGCCCGGATTCACGATCACTCCATTGATCGCCGCACAGGCCAAACGGATATTTTCATTTCGGTTACTGTTGGATGTGGTTTTGGTGGTATAGGTTCCGATGGTCTTATACTTCTCCTTCAGCTGCGCTGCCGTCAGCTCCGGAGATACTTCCTTAACGGATGCTGTAATCACTCTGGCGAAATCTTTCGCCTGAATTGCTTCCACAATCTCAGAAGCCAAACCTTCCTGATCAATTACCTTGCCGTTGGTTCCCTCAGTAAAAGTGAAGGTTCCACTGGATTTATCATAACCGGAGATACCTCCGTTTTTCGCCACCATGTTCCATTCTCCGGCAATCAGGGCAGCCTCCGCCATCGCTTCTTCCGTCATATTATCGGTTTTTACCTCGTAGGAGGCCTCTTTTTTCTCACCGGTATAGATCTCCTCCAGAAGTTCAGACACCCGGGTCTCCATCAGGTTGGCTACCGCAGTTTCCTTATCCTCATAGGTTACTTTCATACTCCAGTTATAAGAGTCAAGAATCGCTTTTTTGGCTTCTTCTTCGGTTAATCCGGTAATATCAATTCCGTCTACGGTTACTTTCTCCCCCAGATTCTCCTCTGATTCCGCGGATACTTCGCTCTCTGTCGGATCCTCCGCTTTCTTTCCGCAGCCCTTCACTGCCAGAGAAATGCAGATAATCAGAACCAGAACTCCGATAATTCCCAACAGGATCTTCGTCAGATCCGGTCCTCTTCTGCGTTTCTTTCTGCGCACCGAAGAACGGCCTGCCAAGCTGCTGTGGGCTCCTGCGGCACTCCGCGCAGAAGTGCTCCTCGCCGTTGTGTTCCGACCCGCACTGCTGCGGGTGGATGCATGACGGGAAGAGGAGGCACTGCGGCTGCTTTCTGCCCCCGCCCCGCGACCGGCTGACGTCCTGTCTGTATTACCTGTTCTTCTGGAAGAACTGCTGCTATAATTACTCATTTCTTTCACCTGTCTGTTTTATTTTCGTAAAATAATTGTTCTGCACAATTACCAATTATTCCTGCTACAGTATATCACAAATAGAAAAAAAGAAAATAACATATTTCTTAAATTTCAATTTTCTGGCTTCCATTTTCTCCCTTGACATTTTTTCTGTCAGAGTCTAGTGTGTAAGGAAAGGAGGTTTCCTATGAAATTCGTCGATTTACACGTTCATTCCTCCGTTTCTGACGGAACACTGTCTCCCGCTGAGGTCACTGATCTGGCATTTCGTTGTGGACTTTCGGCCTATGCCCTGACGGATCATGACTCCATCAGCGGCATCACAGAAGCCAAAGAGGCGGCAGAAGGAACACCGCTTCTTGTGGTTTCCGGCACAGAGCTCTCCAGCCTCTACGAAGGTACGGAGATTCATATTCTTGGCCTGTTTCTGGATCCGAAGGCAGACAGACTTGCCGGAGCCCTGCAGGCACTGAGAGAAGCCAGAGCTCTCCGCAACGAAGAGATGATTTCCCGGTTCCGGAGAGATGGATTTGACCTTTCTCTCTCTGACTTAAATGGTGGAAATGTCAACCTCGTCATAACCAGAGCCCATTTTGCCCGCGCACTTTACGAAAAAGGATATGTTACCAGCATCGATCAGGCCTTTCGCCTCTACTTAAATCAGGGGAAAAAGTATTTTCTTCCTAAGGAAACCATCCCTCCGCAGGATTGTATTGCTCTGATCCGCAGTGCCGGCGGTTTTCCTGCTCTGGCTCACCCGATGCAGTATAAGCTCGGCTGGAAAAAGACAGAGGAGATGATAAAGACACTAAAGGAGATGGGCCTGATGGGCGTCGAGGTCTATTACTCTTCCCATACGTCATATGACAGCAGTATTCTCCGTGAAATCTGCCGCAGGTATGATCTGCTGCCCACCGGAGGCTCCGATTTCCACGGAAGCAACAAACCTGACATCCAATTAGGAAGCGGCCGGGGCGGCCTGCGGGTATCTGAGCTACTGCTTTTTGACATCATGAAGCGGCTGGGTCTTAGTTAGCTTTTCTGCTTGTCAAATAACCCGTTTCCCGATATACTGGAACCAGATTGCATGTAACACTACAGGAGGCAGCATTTATGGATGAATTTTATCGTGCTATTGAAGAAAAGATTGCAGAATCCGGATACCCCGGTTCCGTCGATGGTGAAGCCATCTATGATGAAATCTGCGATGAAATCGAGGACAAAGAGAACGGAACGTATCTCTTTCTTTCGCGAAAGCCGGACGGAACCGTGTTTGAGTACAAGGTTGATGTTCTGGATGAGAACTTTAATCTGTCCTATGTTCATATTACCGCAGAAAATGGTACCTATCATATCGATTTTGACAATTAAATATCAGAGTTTTCCAGAAACTGCCTGCTTTTTTCACAGGCAGTTTTTCTTTTTCCCTGTTATTTTTAGGAAATCTGTTTCTTGAGATTCCCCTTATCTTTTGATATAATGACTTTGTTAAAAAAATAACCATAAAACTACGAAGAAAAGGAGGGTTTCCTTATGAAAATCCAAAATATTACAAACGTAGAAAAATTTTTTGACGTCATTAACCAGTGTAAAGGTACCGTAGAACTGGTTTCCAGGGAAGGTGACCGAATCAACCTGAAATCCAAACTGAGTCAGTACGTTTCCATGGCTACGATTTTCTCCAACGGCTATATCAAGGAGCTGGAGCTGGTAGCTTATGAACCGGAAGACGTGGAACGGCTGATTAAATTCATGGTTCAGGGAGAATAAATCTGCGTATGCAAAAGGGAACGGATCATTCATCCGCTCCCTCTTTTTTTATTGTTTTGACAGCTCCGGCCTTTCGCTTCAGCCGCCGGTTCACATCCTCCCTCAGCAGTGCATAACACACAGAACACAACGGAATAAAAACCAGCATTCCCACGATTCCGAACATACTTCCGCCGACCGATACGGCCACCAGAACCCAGATGGAGGGAAGTCCTACAGAATTCCCGACCACATGGGGATAGATCAAATTGCCTTCCAGCTGCTGAAGAACAAAAAACAGAATGGTAAACCACACCGCCTGCAGAGGATTCACGGTCAGAGTAAGAAAAATCCCCACTGCACAGCCGATAAAGGCGCCAAATATAGGAATCAGCGCGGTAAATGCAATCAGAACACCAATGAGCAGCGCATAGGGAAGTCTGAAAAAGGTCATGGATACGAAAAACATCAGGCCCAGGATCACCGCTTCCAAACACTGTCCGGCTAAAAATTTTGAAAACGTCTGCTCTGTCATCCGAAGAACCCGGATCCATGTATTTACTCTGGCTTCCGGAAAATAGGCGTATAACAGCTTTTTGGCCTGTCTCGTCAGAGTTTCCTTCTGCAGCAGAAGATAGATGGAAAAAATAAAAGCAATACTGAAACTGGCCAGTCCGCTGGCGATGGACACCGCCGCTGTTACTGTGGAGGAAAGCACCGTTCCCGCACCGGTGGTAATAAAACCGATGAGCCTCTCCATCGCCTGTTTCCAGTCAATTTCCAGCTGCATTCCGTCCACTGCGGTTACCAGCTCCGGATATTCTTCAAAGGTAACCTCCACCCAGCGGCGGATCCGCTCAAAAAAGCGGGGAATCTGTACCGTAAGACTCATCAGCGTCTCCGTCAGCTCCGGAATAACCACCAGACATACGATTCCCAGTACGCCCAGCACCAGAATCAGCGTAAGCACCAGACTGAGACCGCGGCTCCGGCGCTTCTTCGGCAGAAGAGCTTCCAGCCTGCGCATCGGTACATTTAAGATAAAGGCAATGGCTGCTCCGATTAAAAAAGGCAGAAACAATCCCGCACACCAGCGAAAGAAGCGGCAGACCAGCTCAAAGCGAAATGCCAGTCCCAAAAGCACAATGGTATAAAGAATCAGAAGCATCAGCTTCTTCATCATGGAACGATTGATCTCCATCTTACCTCCCCAGATTATTCCTGCATAAAAATCTCAGAAAAAACGGTGCGAATCTCCGATGCCGGGGCATGGAAGGTCCCCTGAATCATCTGCGGGCTTCCCCCGCCCCGTCCGTTTAAGGAAGCATTTAATTTCTTTCCATCCTCCCTTACATTCCGTTCTGTGCTTCCTACACAATAGCTGTAACCATCCGCATCGCTGCCGGAAAAGACGGCAGCTGTTCTTCCCTTCTTCTCTTTAAGCAGAAGGTCGCAAAACTGACGGATCGCAACCGGAGACAGCCCTTCTTCAAATACCAGAAGCAGTTTCTCCCCTTCCGGAAAACGCTCTGCCTTCAGCGCCATCAGTTCCCGCCACATCCGCGCAATGGTTCCGTCCTTCTCTGCATCCTCTCTCTTTAAGCGTTCCACTGCTTCCGTAAGTGCATCCGGCTTTGCCGAGAGAAGAGCGGAGATGGAAATCGTCTGATCCGTCTTTCTCCGATAATCTTCCATGGCCTTTTCTCCGCAGAGCATGGAGATCCTGACACCGCCTTTATAATTCATCAGAGACAGGAACTTGATCGCACCAATCTCACCCGTTCTCTCCACATGCGTGCCGCAGCAGGCGCAGATATCCGCCCCCGGATATTCCACAATCCGCACTTCTCCGGTCAGTTCCTTTTTGCTGCGGTAATCCAGAACCTTCAGCTCCTCCGGTGTCGGATAATATACCCGTACCGGCAGATTGGCGTAAACCACCTGATTTGCCTCTTTTTCAATCTCCATCAGCTGTTCCCAGGTGATACTTCCGTTTAAATCCAGAGTCACTTCTTCTCTTCCCATATGGAATCCCACATTATCATAGCCAAAATGACGGTGAATCAGGCCGGACACAATGTGCTCTCCCGAATGCTGCTGCGTATTGGTAAAACGAACTTCCCAGTCCACGATACCTTTCACTGTGTCTCCCTCTGTCAGCGGTTCATCGGTAAGATGGATAATCTCACCGT
>JAEDOC010000111.1 GCA_016302185.1 Clostridium sp.
AGGAGGATTCTCATGGAACACAGTAATCCATTACTCCATGGCATTGAAAACGATCATAAATTTATTACCATCGGCGAGATCATGCTGCGGCTTACCCCGCCAAACTATGAAAAGATACGTATGACCAGCAGCTTTGACGCCAGCTACGGCGGCAGCGAAGCCAATATCGCTCTGGCGCTGGCCAATCTGGGGATTGACAGCACCTTTTTTACGGTCGTTCCCAACAACAGTCTGGGAAAAAGCGCTGTCCGTATGCTGCGAAGCAATGATGTACACTGCACCCCGGTGATCTTAAGCACTCCGGAGCAGACTCCGACCCATCGTCTGGGCACCTATTATCTGGAGACCGGCTTCGGAATCCGGGCCAGCAAGGTTATCTATGACCGGAAGAACAGCGCTATTACCGAATTTGATTTCAGTACCGTTGATCTGGAAGCACTGCTGGACGGCTTTACCTGGCTTCATTTAAGCGGTATTACCCCGGCACTGGCTCCCAACTGTAAAAAGCTGATCATGGACTGCCTGAGAATTGCAAAGGAAAAAGACATCATCGTCAGCTTTGACGGAAACTTCCGAAGCACTCTCTGGAGCTGGGAAGAGGCCAGAGATTTCTGCACCCGGTGTCTTCCGTACGTTGATGTACTGCTGGGTATCGAGCCCTACCATCTCTGGAAGGATGAAAATGACCACAGCAAGGGAGATGTAAAGGACGGCGTTCCTTTCCGCCCCAGCTACGAAGAGCAGGATGACATCTTCCAGGCCTTCGTGGAGCGCTATCCCAATATCAAATGCATCGCCCGCCATGTGCGCTATGCCCACAGCGGAAGTGAAAACAGCTTAAAGGCATTCATGTGGTACGAGGATCACACCTTTGAAAGCAAGATGTTTACCTTCAACATCCTGGATCGTGTCGGCGGCGGCGACGCCTTCGCCAGCGGCCTGATCTATGCCATGATGCACAACTACAAGCCCATGGATATGATCAACTTTGCCGTTGCCAGCAGCGTAATCAAGCACACCATCCGCGGTGATGCGAATATCACGGACGATGCGGAAAGCATCCGGAATCTGATGAATATGAATTATGATATTAAGCGGTAGGAACTACCAACGCATGTTTTACATGTTCCGCTGCGTTAAAAACGGGTATGCCCAAGATAGCAGCGGCATACCCGTTTTTTATCGGCTCAGAACAGCTCTATGTCTGAGTTTTCATATTGTCTTTCATGAAATATCATGCGCCATTCCACATTGTTTACCGGCGCAAAATGCAGGGCAGAACAGGCTGTTCTGAGACTTTCGTGACCCTCATCGCTGAAACAGACCGCCGTTGGCCCATCTGTACCTCCGATGATGCCAATTGCGGCCGCGCCGGATACCGAATCCGACTCCCACGAAGATGGATGTCTTTCTTTGGGCCGATCACTTTCCGCGCAATCCGTGACCGTCAATCCGCCCTCCGGCAGTTCCGGATGGATGGTATAGCTCATCATACAATAATGCGTCGGGTACTCCCAACGCTCCGATGTAAAACAGTGTTCCGGTACTGTCTGCGGCTCTATGTTCCTGACTGTCAGAACATATTTCTTCCCATTTGCCGGGTAGGTAAAAGACACCGTATCTCCTGGGACGGAAGTCCTGAAGCTGGAGCCGGGAATCGCTGCCGCTCTCTGTTCCATCGTAAGCGACAGTGTTTTGATTTCCGGACGGCGCTTGCAGCCCCAGGGAAAAGCATACCGGTAAATTACCCAACCGCAGGAGGCATCCAGGTCATAATGATCGACCGCCTGCTTTTCCTCTGCCTCGCAGACAATTCGCTCCGGAAGACAGGGATTGTAGCTGACAGCACAGCCATGGGAAGCGCGCAGCGTTCGCCCATTATTTAGGGTCAGTTGCGGCTTAAAATCCAGACACAAAGGGTTATCCAACTCCATTTTCATCAGCTGCTCTCTGGTAAATCTCTCACAGGAGTCATTCTCCCAATTCAGGTTCCATTTTTCCATAAATGACCGGATTTCTTCTGCATTCACACACATGCAAAAATCAACCACCAGCCCTTTGCCGCAGGAATAAACCGCCGGAATCAGCCACTGTCTTCCCGCCCACGAAAACTCCTTCTCAACCGCAATTTCTCTCCCGGCGCGGTCTCTCCCATGATGGCCCCAGAAATTTCCGTCAAAGTAAACATTCCAGTCCGGCGATGTAAGAACCTCTGAATTTCTTTCCTTCTTCTGAGTTATCTTTGCCTGCGTCAGCTGATAGCTTAAATCTATCAGTTGTTTCACTTCCTCATCCGGTTCCGGGCCGTCTAACTGAACACTGATCCATTTTTCCTTATTCATATGGTAAGCGGGAAAATATCCCGGCTGCGTCCGAAGAGAACCTATCAGTATTGGATCACATTTCAGATTCAACACATCCACCATGCCATCTCCGGGCAGGCTCAGCTTACCGCGCTCTACCTCCAGTACAACACCGTACCACTTATTATTGTCTGTATGGCGCAGAACAGCATTACGGTCTTTCCACGGATAGTCCGGCTCCGTGCCGTACTGACGTCTGCACCAGGCAAATATCTCCTGTCGGTTCATGGTATTCATCACTTCTCCATTTTGTTATAGAATCCGTATATTAAATGATTTTTATTATCTACGAATATCATATCTGTTCTTACGCTATTTCGCAATGGGGAATGATAAAACAGGCACGTCATCCGATTAGTGGATTACCTGCCTGTTCCAATACTTCTATTCTTTTTCCTACTCTTCTTTTTTACTGCAGATGGCCAGCCGGTGCTGATATTTCTCCCTGGTTGCCATGCCGCCGCGAATGTGGCGCTCTGCCTTGTTAATGTCCAGAACCACCCGGGCCTGGGCGGCAAGGGAAGGGTTGATGTGTTCTAATCTATCCGTTACATCTTTGTGTACCGTAGACTTCGAGATTCCAAACCGCTTCGCTGTCTGCCTCACAGTCGCATTGTGGTCTATGATGTAATTGGCGATGGCAATTGCCCGCTCTTCGATATATTCCTTCAAGGTATTTCACCTTCAGAATCTTTTTTACATCGTATGAGAACGCATGAAAAAATATGTTACACGAGCCGTTTGAAAATCTAACCGAACACAATTTTTCATGAGCTATGGACAACCTGTTTTTCCCGAATTATAATAGATCTGTCACCAGTTCCGGGAGGAGTGCGGTTTCGCCCGTATCGGTTTTTTATGGAGGATGAGTCATGACAGAAAGGGAAGTTTGTATCGAACAGGAAAAACGCCTGAAATTTAAGAAATTCACTCGTGACGATGCGTTTCAAATCGGCAGCCTGCTGTACGAAGAATGCAAGCAGATGGGCAGACCGTTCGGCATCCGCATCACGGTAAATGATCTGGTTGTCTTCCAGTTCATGCCGCAGGGATCCACCAGAAATCATGTGCGCTGGATGGAGCGAAAGCACAATATGGTCATGGCCAGAGGCACCAGTTCTGAGCTGGCAAGACTGGATCGCGAATTTGATAACAGAACCATGGAAAATATGTGCTTTGATCCGATGGAATTCTCCATCTTCGGCGGCGGCTTTCCCATTGTGCTGGAGGACAGCGATCTGATCGGATCCATCTGTATCTCCGGACTGGCCGGCTATGAGGATCATGCCGTAATTGTAAAGGTGCTGGAACAATTTCTTGGGAAATAAACGATCGGCGTGCCGCAAATCAGCTTCGGCACGCCGCCGCAGTCCTATCCGTATCGAGCGGCTCCTCCCCTATTTTCTTATAAATCCGTTCCTTCCACCTGTCCTCATATGGGTAATTCCGGCAAAGATGCTTTAATACCAGCTCATATTCTCTCAGTGCTTTCTCTGTCTTTCCCTGTTTCCGGTAAATGTCTGCCAGCGTTTCCCTGCATATCAGTGTATTTTTAAAGGATTCTCCCCGAAAACGAGCAGCTTCCTCCAAAGCCTTCCCCGCCATCTGTTCTGCCTCCTCACAGGCTCCTTTTTCGATTAAAATATCAACCATCAGGCAGCGGATCTCATTCATGAGAAAGCTGTCCTCCGGCATGGCAGCGAGAACACTCTCCATTGCCTCCCGGCAGACACACTCCGCCTCCCGAAGTTCTTTCCGGCACAGCAGAAGCTTGGATTGTTCCAGCAGGCAAAATCCCATCACAATCCGCGGTTGTTCTCCTTTATCCGCAAATTCCTTTTGATAGTTTTTGGCACACCTCAGAGCTTCTTCTGCCAGGGCCATTGCCTGATCATATTTTTTCTCATGCCGGTACATCCGTGATACTTTTATGTTCGCCGATGCTCTTGCATACCAATAGCTCCGGTCATGGACCCTGCAGTGTTCCAGAATCGTAAGCCCTTTTATGTACCACTTACCGGCCACAGAAAATTTCATTTCATTATAGTAAACCGCCGCCGTGCGCAACGCCATCTGTCCGGTCAGCTGATGGCATTCCCCGTAATACGCCTCTACAGAAACAAACAGAAGCAGAGAATACGCTTCCGCTTCCGGAAAATATTCCTGAATCCATAAAAATGTGACCAGTTCATCAAAAGCGGATGCCAGCCAGGGCGCCGGCTGCGGAAATGCCTTTACAAAGGAAAGGACATACGGCTCCAGACTCTGATTTTCCAGATGCGTTCTGCCCCAGGTGTTTTTCTTTTCCGGGGATTCTCCATTCAAATATCGTTCCATTCCTTTCAGCAAACAGCTGCAATTCACAGGAGATGGCCGGAAGATTTTTACAGCTGCCTCCGCAATAATCGGATGAAGCGATATCATTTCATCCTTCCACCGGCTGCTCCAGTTTTTCTGAATCAGCAAAAATCCACCCAGCCGTTCCAGAGCAGCTTCCGAAATCTGCGAAAGCTCCAGAAACAGCCCGCGGGGAATCCCCTGCACCGGCATGACCGAAAGATATAAGAGCGCCCGCCGTTCCTCCTTTTTCAAGGGAAAACGACGAAACAGATTCTCCTCAAAGCCGGTCATTTCTTCTTCCTCTTTTTCCATGCTCCGGATTTTCAACATCATCTTTAACGTATGCCCATGCACCTTCTTCCGGTACTGTCTGAGCTGCTCTCTGTCTTCCGGAAGAAGGACTCCGATACGATAGCTTTCCGTAAACGCCTCCCACTCCGCTTCGGTCTGAAGCTCCTTTACAAAAATCCCGCGGCAGGGAACACCCCAGAAGGACGGATCCATCCTTGTCGTTACCAGAATATCACAGGGAATCGAAAATACTTTTTCCATCTCCCGGTCAAAGGTTGTATTCAGGTCATCGATGATCATCAAAACACGAAATTTCTGTACCATCTGTACCAGCGTTTCACACTTTACCTGAAAATACCTGGCTTTGCTTCCGTACTGTTCCTTACTATACTGAAGATTAGACACTTCCAGATTGTAATCATCACAAATCATGCTCTGCAGGCTGGTATTAAAGGAAAGAAATAAAATATGATCATACTCCGCCTCATATGTTTTTATATACGCTCTGGCCAGGGCGCTTTTCCCGATTCCGCCGATCCCATACAGGATAACCGGTCCCGCTTTTTCCTTCAGCGCTTCTCTTATTTGTACCAGATACTCTTTCCGTCCTACAAAAATCTCATCAAAGGATACATATTCGGATACGAGCCGGTGTTCTCTGCTCTCCTTAAATTCCTTTACCTCTTCCTTCCACTGCCGGAATGCCTGCCGCTCCGCCATGGAATCCACAAATCCTGCTGCCGTATCCTTGTATTTTCTCTGCAGCCTCAGCTGACGCCACCGCCATTCCAGCAAGGCCTGCTCATACTCTTTTTCGCTGCGCAATTGCTACACCCCCTCTGACACTTCCCGCACCTCATCCATTTTCCATTGCTCTTCTCTCTGTTTTAAGGCATGCCGGTACCAGATCAGAGCCAGAATTCCGGGTACATACCAGCGAAGCATGTAGGAGAACCCCACCACCCGGTATCCATAATCCACTACAAACCGGGACAGCACCATCGAAATTGCCATCTCCGTCACTCCCAGCCAGGGAAGAATCCCATATTCTCCCAGACTTTGCAGCGCGCTTCTGAAAATAAGCAGGGCACACAGTCCGGGATAGCCGATACAGCAGAACCGGAACAGCAATACTCCCGCCGCTATCACCGGGCGCGGTGTCTCATCTCCCGCCAGAATTCTCAGGATCCGGGGAGCTGAAAAAAAGCCCAGAAGCAGGAATCCGACACACCAGAACAGGGCCCGCCCAAATAAATGGCGATTGAAACGCCGGATGAGCTTCGCATTCCGTTTTCCTTCATTCTGCCCGGTAATGATCCCCGCTGCCGTCGCATACGCACAGAGCGGCTCCATCAGAAAATTATTGATCACATCTCCATACGCATCCCCTGCAATGATCTCTTCCGGAAGCCGGTTGATCTCCCGCTGCATCATCATACTGCCCCAGCCGATCACAACCATCATCCCCGATTTCACCAGGCCGTTTTTTAGCAGCTCCAGCCAGATGCTTCCCGGAATCCGCATCGCTGGTACCAGTTTCAGGTGGCCGGAACCGATTGACACCAGATGTAAAAACAGGCAGACAGACAGTAACGCATTATTGATTAAAATCGCCAGAGCCGATGCACCGACACCGAGCTTCATACCGGCGATCAGGAACACGCTGAGCATGGTATGGGTTACCACCCCAAGCATAGACAGAATTCCGGGGAAGCGACTGTCTCCCATCCCCTGAATCGTACAGAATAGAAGATTTTTCAAACTGAGAAAACCGGAATCTAGAAAAAGATAAGTGAACATTTTCAACACTCTCTTTATGAAAAAAATAACAATTGTTTACAAA
>JAEDOC010000112.1 GCA_016302185.1 Clostridium sp.
ATAAGTGAACATTTTCAACACTCTCTTTATGAAAAAAATAACAATTGTTTACAAAAATGGCAAGCAAGAAATTTTTAACATTTTCTGGAAGCAATTTTTTGAAAAAACAGTTGCATTGGAAATAAAAATGCGATATATTATTGATATCAGTAATAATTATTATTTTAAAGGAGGAATTATCATGCAGAAATATGTTTGTGAGCCCTGTGGCTATGTATACGATCCTGAAATCGGTGATCCGGATAACGGAATCGCACCGGGAACTCCATTTGAATCACTTCCGTCCGATTGGGTATGTCCGATCTGCGGTGTAGGCAAAGAGGAATTCAAACCGGAATAAGCTCCGGGATTAAAACCCTTTTATTTACAAAAGAAAACAAAAAAAGCAAGAGAATCCGGCAGGCTTTCATCCTCCGCACTTCTCTTGCTTTTCTTTATTTGCACCGTTTTCACAACGGCATATCCTGCTGTGACGCACGCCGGATATAACGAACCGCCCAAATATCCACACAGACCACAAACAGTACAAAGAACAGGCCGGCGTATTCCCGGTCTGATACCAGAGAGTAATCATATATTCCATGGGCAATGGCCGGAATCCACAGGCTTAATCGAAGATACTTGCGTTTTCCCCGCTCATCGCCCAGCCGTTCCCGCAGCTTTGCCTCGCCGAAGAAGCATCCCATAATCACGCCGTCAATGGCATGGGAAGGAACTGCCGTAAAGGCCCGCAGCATCGCCGTGGCAAGACCTCCGTTCATCACATACAGCACATTTTCCAGCGCCGCAAACCCCAGCGCCGCGGACACGCAGTACACCACCGCATCAAACCGGTAATTGAAGGCCGGATGGTTCCATACCTTTCCCGCCGCCCACCGCTTCCAGTATTCTTCCACCAGCGCAACCACAAAAAACATATGCAGAAAATGATACCACCGGCTTTCCGTATTCACAAAAATTCCAAGTGCATACCCCAGAAGCCCCTCCATGAGGGAAGTGGGGATCGTGGCAATCATGCCAAAGACCAGAATCCGGATCAGAAGGGATACCGGCTCTTTCTCCACTGTGTCATGCTGGTAGATATAATGCAGCAAAAATGCCGCCGGCAGTACTGCCGCAAATGTAAGCATCTCTTATTCCTCTTTCGTACTGTTTTTCCGCTCTGTTTTCAAAAGCTGATGAACCTTTTCCACTGACAGTTCCCCTGCCCAGGCCCCCGGAAACATGGTTCCGTAGGAGGCAGCCGCACAGGCAAAACGGCAGGCCGCTTCCACACCGTCTCCCGCTAAGATCCGGGAGGCAAATGATGCGGACATGCAGTCTCCGGCTCCCGTGGTATCCACCGTCTTCACCGCCAGGGCGGGAATCTGCCCCTCAAATTCCGGAGAAGAACAGTAGCAGCCTTTTTCTCCGCACTTGATCAGCACATGGGGAACGCCCAGCTCATGAAAAACCTTCGCCGCCTCCGGCGCCGTCTTCGTCCTCGTCATCTCCAGTACATCATAAAGGCTGGGAAGAAAATAATCAATATAGGGAAGAAATCTCTCAATTCCTTTTAGGCCCAGACCCAGCTTATCCGATGCCAGATCCGCAAACACCAGGCGTTCCTTTCCCGATTTTATCATCTGAAGATATTCCAGAAGCCCGTTTTCCTCCAGCACCGGCATGGAAAATAGGCTGGCCAGAGATATGGCCCGGCATTCCTCCGGCAGCTCCCAGGGAATATCCTCTCCGGTAATCGTGCTGTGAGCGCCCTTCACAGAAAAGACTCTCCGCTCCCCACTCCGGTTCACCAGAACCATAGCACTTCCCGTACTGCAGTCCGCTTTTTCCTTCACATACTGCACGTCAATCCCCATCCCGGCCAGGGTACTCTTTAAGATCCGCCCATTCAGGTCTGCGCCGACACAGGCGGCCAGTGCCGGGCACGGCGTTGTTGACTCGATAAGAGCCGCCGGGTTCTTATACAGCGCCGCCAGGGCAGCACACTGATTGACCGCATCCCCGCCCGGCTGGATCCGGATATCCGAGATCCGCTGTTTTTCCTTCCAGCTCTGCGTCTGATCAATGGGCCAGCCGGTAATATCCATAACCGCAGAACCAATGCAAAGTATCTCCATCTGTTTTTAATCCTCTGTCTTCAGTGCCCGCATGGCATTCAGAATCGCAATCACTGCAACACCCACGTCAGCAAAGACCGCTTCCCACATGTTTGCTGCACCCAGCGCACCCAGAATCAGCACCAGGGCCTTCACTCCCAAGGCAAAGACAATATTCTGGCGGACAATCCCCAGAGTCTTTCTGGCGATCTTCACTACAGCTGCGATTTTCGCCGGATTATCATCCATCAGCACAATATCCGCCGCTTCGATGGCCGCATCAGAGCCCATGCTTCCCATGGCAATACCGATATCCGCCCGGGACAGCACCGGTGCATCATTGATGCCGTCACCCACGAAAGCCAGATGATGCTTTTCATCCATCTTTGCCAGCAAACGTTCTACCTGCGCTACCTTATCTGCGGGAAGGAGCTCCGTGTATACCTCATCCAGCCCAATCTTCTCCGCCACAGCTTCGCCGACCGCCTTCCGATCTCCGGTCAGCATCACCGTCTTTTTCACACCGGCCGCCTTCAGCCGCCGAATCGCTTCCGGCGTCTCTTCCTTAATGGAATCCGCAATCAGAATACTTCCGGCGAAGGCACCGTCCACCGCCAGATAAACCACCGTTCCGATCCCCTCACACTCCTGATAGGCAATACTGTTTTCTTCCATCAGACGTCCATTGCCCGCCAGCACCGCATGACCGTCAATGGAGGTCCGGATCCCGTGGCCGGACAACTCATCCGTCTCGCCGATGCGGGACGCATCCAGTGCATCCGATGCACAGAGCTTCTGACCGGACGCGGCAGATTCCTGTCCGGCTGCACATTTCTCCCGCCAGGCCGTCTTAATGGACTCTGCGATGGGATGGTTGGAATAATACTCTGCCAGCGCCGCCAGCGTGAGGAGCTCTTCCTCCGTTCTTCCCACCGGATGTACCTCAGTTACACGAAACTCGCCCTTGGTCAGGGTTCCTGTCTTATCAAATACAATGGTATCCATCTGGGCCAGCGCCTCCAGATAGTTGCTTCCCTTAACCAGAACACCTTTTTTCGAGGCCGCGCCGATACCGCCGAAGAAGCTCAGCGGCACAGAGATGACCAGCGCACAGGGACAGGAAATCACAAGGAAAATGCAGGCCCTCTTCAGCCAGCTTCCAAAGCCGCCGCCCAGAAGAAGCGGCGGAACCACCGCCAGAAAAGCGGCCGCAATCACCACAGCCGGGGTGTAATATCTGGCAAAACGTGTAATAAAATTCTCCACCCTGGCCTTTTTGCTGCTGGCATTTTCCACCAGCTCCAGAATCCGGGTCACGGTGGAATCCTCAAACTCTTTCGTCACCTCCACCCGCAAAAGTCCGTTGCCGTTGACACAGCCGCTGATCACTTCACTTCCGGCAGAAGCGCTCCGCGGTACGGATTCTCCGGTCAGCGCCGAGGTATCGATCATCGATTCTCCACTTACCACCACGCCATCCAGCGGAATCCGCTCACCCGGCTTCACCACAATGACCGTTCCCACTTCCACCTCATCCGGATCCACCTGGCGCAGCTCACCATTTTCTTCGATGTTGGCATATTCCGGGCAGATATCCATCAGCTGTGCGATGGACTGCCGGGACCGGTTCACCGCATAATCCTGAAACAGCTCTCCCACCTGATAAAACAGCATCACGGCCACTGCCTCAGAATACTCCCCGACACCAAAGGCGCCAAAGGTTGCTATGGTCATCAGGAAATTCTCATCAAAAATCTGTCCGTTTCCAATGCCCCGGGCAGCTTTGTACACAATATCCCATCCGATGATCAGATATGGAACCAGAAAAACCAGAAATCCGGGAATCGAAAGAATGATCGCTCCCAGATACAGAAGAAAAGACACAATAATTCTTCCAAGCATCACTTTCTGTTTCTTTGTCATAATTTCTCCCTCTTCCGCACAGGTATGACGCAGACCGGAATCAGAATTCGATGGTGCAGTCCGCATCCACCTTCCGGCAGGCCTCCGCCGCTTTCTTCATAATCTCGTCAAAACGCTCCTCATCCGCTTCAATGGTCAGCTTCTGGGTCATAAAGCTGACAGTCGCATCCACCACACCATCAATCTTTTTAATATTGTTCTCCATCTTTGCCGCACAATTCGCACAATCCAGGTTTACCATTTTAAATTTCTTCTTCATTTTCTTTCCTCCCGATTCCTTTGAATTTTCTCACTCTTTAATATGCTCAAAGCCCTGATTCATAATGCTGCACACATGCGCATCCGCCAGGGAATAAATCACGGACTTTCCTTCTCTCCGGCTCTTGACCAGCTTGGAATTCTTCAGGATCCGCAGCTGATGGGAAATCGCCGACTGAGTCATGTTTAACAGCTGGGCGATATCACAGACACACATCTCCGACTCCAGAAGCACATACAGAATCCGGATTCTGGTGGAGTCGCCAAACACCTTGAAAATCTCCGCCAGGTCACAGAGATCATCCTCGTCCGGCATCCGCTCCCTGACCGCCTGAACGATATCCTCATGTACCTGAAAAGAATCACAGCACTCTACATCATGAATTGCCAAAACAGTTCCTCCCTTCGCTTGGTTTTTATCTCATATGAATAATTGTTCATATGTTTATAGTAGCACTCCGCCTATGAATTGTCAAGGCAAAAAACCGTGAATGAAAAAAATATCAGCAACCGTCAAAAAAGGAACCGAAAACACTGCCGGATCGCAGACCTTCTCGGTTCCTTTTTCTATGAAGCTTCTTCAATGAAGCTTATGTTTTTTATGTAGTTTTTTATGTAACTCTTTATGTAGTTTTAAATGAATCTGTTCTCCTTCGGAATGGCTTCGATATGCTCCTGCCACTGCTCCTTCGGAACATCCTCTACAGAAACAGTAATGACCTTCGGATCAACCTTCAATTCCTCCGCCACGGTCTCCTGAAGCTTTAACGCCAGCTTTTTCTTGATTTCGTCGTCACGGCCCGGATACATACTCACTGCGATATGCGGCATACTCCCATCTCCTTCCATTGTTCCGTTCACCGCGGAAACTATTCCCAGCACTCCTCTAAAATCTCCAGAATCTCTTCATGGGTCAGCACCTTGTAACCGCCCTGATTGATCACGCAGGAATCCGCAATGGTTTTTAAGAGGCTCTTATCTTCAAAGCCCAGTCCCTTCAGCGTCAGCGGCAGGCCAATCTCCCGGATGAAATTCTCCAGCGCATCAATGCCGGCCAGCGCCAGCTCTTCTTTGCTCTTTCCTTCCGGTGAAATCCCCCAGACATTGGTTGCAAACTGGGCAAACTTGGACAAACCGTATTTATAAATATGACGGTAATAGGTGGGGTGAATCACTGCCAGTCCCATACCATGGCTGCAATCCGTATAAGCTCCCATCTGGTGCTCAATCTGGTGCGCCTCAAAATCACATTTCTTTCCCAGCTTGATGATACGAATCTCTGCCATGGAGGAATCCCACATCAGATTGCTTCTGGCCTCATAGTCATTGGGGTTCGCAATCGCTGCCGGAATGTTTTTAATCATGCTGCGCATCAGCGCCTCGGAAATCGCATCAGATAAATTGTCCTCGTCCGGCTCGCTGAAATACGTCTCCATCACATGGCTCAGCATATCGAAGCCGCCCGCTGCCGTCTGCAGCGCGGAAACGGAATAAGTATGCTGCGGGTCCATCATCGCAAACTTCGCATTGCAGCGGCGGTAATCCCGGCCGGTTTTAATCTTCTGCTCTTCGTTGGTAATGACAGAATCACCGTTGACCTCACTGCCTGTTCCGGTCACGGTTACGATCACGCCCATGGGCACGGGAGTGAAATCCACAACGCCTTCCTTCGCCCAGTACTCGTCCCACACGTCCTTCTCGGTTGCCGCCGCCATGGAAATCGACTTACAGCAGTCCATCACAGAACCGCCGCCCACAGCCAGGATAAAATCAACGTGATTTTCCTGCACGCATTTTTTTCCCTCCAGTACCTTCGCATAGGTCGGATTCGGCATAATCCCCGGAAATTCCACCACGGTCTTTCCTGCTGCCTGCAGCGCTGCCATCACTTCCTCATACACGCCGTTTTTCTTAATCGAGCCGCCGCCGTAAGCCAGCATCACGGTCTGACCAACCTCTTTCACCGCCTCCGCCAGATGCTCACTGACGCAGCCCTTTCCAAAGTATACCTTTGTGGAATTTTCAAATACAAATGAATTCATGTTCTGTCCGTTCCTTTCCGCATTCTCTGCTTGCTCGCATGTTCTGCTATTTTCTGCTATGTTCTGTTCTGTTCTTCCGTTCCATTCTTTCCGACAGTGGTTATACCATTGTCTGAACTTAAGTCTATCATAACATAGAACCAGGAAATATTCCACCGAAGTTTTCCTGTTTTTCCTTTTCTAAGTAACGCAAAAACGCTTCACAGCCCTCCACGATATCTCTATAGGTCGTCTCAAAATCTCCGGTATACCAGGGATCCGCGATATTCCGGGGGTGGTCAGAAAAATCCAGCAGCCGACAAACCTTGTGCTGCGGATCCTCTCTGATGATCCGCAGGATATTCCGGATATTGTAATCCTCTGCCGCCAGAATGTAATCATATTTATCATAATCGGCACGGGTCATCTGAACCGCGTATTTCCCATCGCAGGAAATCCCATGCTCACGCAGAATCCGCTTCGCCGGCGGGTACACCGGATTGCCGATCTCCTCGCGGCTGGTGGCTGC
>JAEDOC010000013.1 GCA_016302185.1 Clostridium sp.
TACCCGTCTTTTTTCTGTGTCAGAGTCTTAGAACAGCCCATCGAATACAGAAGACCTTCAGGGCGTTTCTCTCTGCCGGACCTCGCTTCCTTTTCTGCGTCCGCCTCTTGACAAATAAAAGCAGCGATATCCTCCCTGATTTTGAAAGATATCGCCACTCCACTACGCCGGGCGTTAGCTGGCGCGACGCCCTCACTTTCTGCGCTACTTCTCTACTTCTCCAGCACCCGAATCCCTCGCAGGATAAAATCCTCTGTTGCTTTCGCCATCTGCTCCGGGCTTTCTTTCATCCCGGTTTCAAGCCAGTACTGGACGATTCCGACGCAGCCGGAGATGATGAAAGCGGAGTAGGCTTCTAAGAGATCGGTGCTGCAGGAATAGTTGGAGGTCAGCCATTTCTTCAGACAGCGATCCCGCAGGATAGCCTTGATGCGGTTGACGAAATTTAAGTCACCGTTTTCTCCGATCAGGATAGTGATAATATCGGCGTTCTCCTGAACAGTGGGATAGAGATCAGAGAAGAGCAGAGAGGGACGACTCAGCAGTTCATCCACGCTGTGATGATCCAGAATGTCTTCCAGCTCTTCGGTCAGCTCCTGTTCGATCTGTTCCAGGAGATCGAAGACATCTTTATAATGCAGGTAGAAGGTACCGCGATTGATATCGGCCATGTCGGCCAGTTCCCGCACGGTAATGTCCTGAATCTTTTTTTCTTTCAGAAGTCTGGTCAGACACTCCCGCAATATCCGCCGGGTTTTCCGAACCCGCCGATCTAACAATTCCTGCTTCATAATATGACTCCTTTAAATTCTTATCGTTTTTATCAATCATTTTCGTTATAAGTGTTTTAAAATAGAAAAAGAATAAATAATGAACAAAATAAATAAAATTGTTTATTAATAGAATCAACGTGTATAAGTGATTATTGTATTCCTTCTCTTTCCTTAGTATAATACATCATAGATCAAAAATCAACATATGTCAATTAATGAATGACATGTTGTTTAGAAGAAATAACGATGAGAAGTTGAAAATTTCGGGAAAATAAGGTGAGTTGGAGAATGAAACGGAATGGAAAGAAAATGAAATGGTTTATGAGACAGAAAGAGGCGGGAAAACGGAGCCGCAGCGCAGTTCTGCTTTCCGCCCTGTTTGTACTGGCACTTCCCTTTACTGCGCTGGCGGAGGGAGGAACCTGGCAGCAGGAGGGAGATATCTGGTATCTGCTGGCACAGGACGGCAGAAGGATGACCGGCTGGCAGAAAGAGGACGGAGTCTGGTATTACATGAATGAAGCGGGAGCGATGCAGACCGGCTGGCTGCGGGAGGGCGGCAGATGGTACTATCTGAAACCGTCGGGAGCGATGCAGAATACCATGCTGTATGAGGATGATACGCAGTATGCCTTTCACACGGATGGCAGTCTGGCCGGGGTGAGGCAGAAGAAGAACTGCGGCGGTGGTGCCTATACCATTGGCTTTTATGGGGAAGAGCAGCAGGACCTGGCCGATGCCTTAAATGAACTGAAGAATGAGGAGTTCGACGGTGATGAGGAAGAGGATTATTACGAAGACGATAAGATTAATTATGATAAGGATGCCAGCTATGTGATTAACGGTACACTTCAGGCCATTGCGGAGCACCGGCTGGAGTTGGCCAGAAGCCGGGGCTATGGAAGCGGACGGATTCCGGATGAGGGAACTTTGTCGGACTACTTAAAGGAGATTGGTTATCAGAGCGGACGCCGGGTAATGGAGGTCTACCTGATGAACTGTGATGATGCCACAGAGGCAGAAGAGAAGCTGTTAAGAAATCATGACAGTGATGAGAAGAAGAGAACCGATCGTGCCATTTATTATAAGGAGATGGGGATCGCCCATGAGAAGGTTGGCGAAAAGGATTACTACATGGTTGTATTCATGAGGTAGGGACAGGAGAGTTGAAAACCGTGAAGTTTCAGTTTTTGCAGAAAAGAAAAGAAAAACAGAAGGAAGAACAGAAAGAAAAAAAGGAAGGGTTTTCTCTGCCCGCTTTTATCATTCAGCGATGCCGGCAGATAGAGATCGTCTTTCTGATTCTGGTGCTGCTCTCTGCACTGGCAGCTCCTTTTGTCAGTGTAAATTATGATCTGACGGAATATCTGCCGGATGATGTCCAGTCGAGGGCGGGATTAAATCTGATGGAAGATACCTTCGGTTATCCGGGTACCGCCCGGATCATGCTTGAGGATGTCACACTTTATGAGGCAAAAGCCTATAAGGATCGGCTGGAGAAGGTGGACGGAGTTGATAAGATCAACTGGCTGGACAGCAGTGTGAACGTATTCTCTTCCGATGCATTTCTGAATTTTGACAGTATAGATGCGTATTATAAGGATGGCTGTGCCGTCATGGATGTGATATTTGAAGAAGGAGATACTGCCAAGAAAACCGCCCGGGCGATAGATGCCATGAAGGAAATCACCGGAGACAAGGGTCATTACGTGGGAATGGCGGTGCAGAATAAGTCTCTGGCGGAAAATGTGGAAAAAGAGATGGCAATGATCATGGGAATTGGCGTTTTGATGATTTTCATGATCCTCTGCCTGACGACGAATTCCTGGTTCGAGCCGGTGCTGTATCTGCTGGTCATGGGAGTGGCCATTGTCATTAATAAAGGAACAAACATTTTTCTTGGCCGGATTTCATTTTTGACCAACAGCGTATCAGCGGTACTCCAGCTGGCCGTTTCCATGGACTATTCTATTTTCCTGATTCATGCCTTTACCAGAGAGAAGAATAAGGGGCTGGAGCAGATGGAGGCTTTGAAAAATGCCATCAATGAGGCGCTGAACTCGATCTTTGCCAGCAGTCTGACAACGATTGTAGGTTTTCTGGTGCTGACCTTTATGAAATTCAGCATCGGTTTTGATTTGGGAATTGTCTTAGCGAAGGGAATTGTGCTGAGCCTGTTAACGGTTGTGTTTTTTATGCCCGCGATGATTCTGCGCCTGACCCCGCTGATTGAAAAAACGGCCCATCGTTCATTCCTTCCGTCATTCGATCGTCTGAGCCGCGGAATTTACCGGATGCGTTATGCCGTCTTGATATTTGTAGCGATTTTTGCGATTCCTGCGTATACGGCACAGAATATGAACTCCTTCCTCTTCGGAAATGACGCAGTGGGAGCCGGAGAGGGAACGAAGGTGTACGAGGATGAGCAGCTGATCCGTGAGAAATTTGGAAGAAGCAATATGATGATGGCCATTGTGCCCAATGTATCTGCCATTGATGAAAAGTTGTTTACCGATGAGGTGGAGGAACTTCCGTATACAAAGACCGTAGTGTCTCTGGCGGGAGAGCTGCCGGAGGGAGTTCCGGAGGAGTTTCTTCCTGAAAGTATTACGGAGGAACTTCATAAGGATGCGTATTCCAGAATTCTCATTTACGTAAAAAGCAAAGGAGAAAGCCCGCTGGCTTACCGGTGCTCCGATGAGATTCAGGCAATCATGAAGCGGTACTATCCGGACAATTCCTATCTGGTGGGCGCGACGCCTTCCACTCAGGACATTGAGACAACCATCACAAAGGATTACAGGCGAGTCAATACCATGTCCATGATAGGTGTTTTTCTGGTGGTGATGTTCAGCTTCCATTCACTGATTATTCCGGTTATTATTATGATTCCTATTGAAATGGCGATCTTTGTCAATATGGCAGTACCTTACATACGGGGAGACACCATGATTTTCATGGGGTATATCATTGTCAGCTGTATTCAGCTGGGAGCGACTGTGGATTACGCGATTCTGACTACGAATAATTACCTGGAATGCAGAAAGGAAGCAGAGAAAAAGGAAGCGGCAATTCTGGCGCTGAAGCGGAGTATTCCGGCGATCCTGACCTCTGGCTCGATCCTGACCATCGCCGGTTATATTCTGTATCATATTTCTTCTATCGCTGCCATCGGAGATATGGGTAATCTCATCGGTCGAGGTGCCTGGATGAGTATGCTTCTGGTATGCACGCTGATGCCGGCATTCCTGGTGCTGTTTGATCATATTTTAATGGAAAATGAGCTGGAACGGATCCGGCATTATTTGAAAAGGCGGCGGCAAAGGAAGCTGGAACGGCTGAGAAAGCTGGCACAGAAGGCACGCGCCACAGGAAAACAGGAAAAGGAGGCGCAGGATCATGCGGCAGAAAAATAGAAGAAGAATTTCGGTCCTTATGGCTTCCGTGATGATACTTGGCATGGCAGCTCCGGTACAGGCAGCAGCGCCGAGGGTGGAAGTTGATGAGACCATGTATGTGAATCTTGATTATTACGGGACACCGACAAAGACCAATGTGGTCAAGGGCTGCAGTACCAACGGGATTAAAGAATATACGGATTACGGAACCTATGAGAAGGTTGTCAATATGACAGATAAGACGGAACCGGTTCTGGCAGACGGAAGCGTGACCTGGCAGCTTCCGCAGGGGAATCAGAGATTTTTTTATCAGTGTACCATGCCGGACGGCAGTATGGAGCTTCCCTGGACCTTTGACGTATCGTATAAGCTGAACGGGGTTTCGGCGGATGCGTCCTCTCTGGCCGGTGCGTCCGGACTGGTGGAGATACATATTGAGGCCAATCCCAATCAGGAGGCCAGGGCGTATTATCGGAACAATATGGTTCTGACGGTGGCGGTCCCGGTGGATATGGAGAAATGCTACAGTGTAGATGCCCCCGGCTCCCAGACGCAGACCCTGGGAAACATGACCGCGGTTGTATTTGCGGCACTTCCAGGAGAGGAAGGGGACTATACGGTCCGCATCGGGACCGACGATTTTGAGAGCGTGGGCGTGATTATGATGATGGTTCCCGGCACGCTGGATACCTTAAATCACATTAAGGATATCAAGGAGCTGAAGGATACCTGGAGAGAAGACGGTGATCGGATGTATGAAAGTATGGATCGCCTGCTGGAATCCATGGAGTCCATGCGTCAGGACGTGGTTCGTGTGTCCGGGGGACTGTCGGATCTAGATCAGGGAAGAAGTGTCATCAGCGGAAAACGGAAGCAGATCGAAGCGCTGTCCACGCAGGCCATCGCTGATCTGAATTCGGTGACACAGCAGACGGCGGTCCTGATTCCTTATCTGGAAACAGCGAAAAATGCGGTAACTGATATTAATTACAATATGGATGCCATTTCCAATACGCTGGAAGATACGGAGGATGAGCTGGATCGTCTGTATGATCGTCTGAAGAGTCTGAAGAATTCCCTGAATTCTGTGGCAGATCAGCTGGAGAAGGGCGTCAGCCCTGAAGAAGAGCAGCTGCTTCTTCAGATGATAGGAAATGAGATGGCGGAGATTTCTCAGATGCTGGGCTCCCTGGAAGGAATGCTGGGAAGCGGAAGCACTCTTTCAGAAGAAGCGGAAGAAGATTTGGAAGATCTGGAGGAAAGTCTGGAACACTCCGATGCGTTTCGCTATGACAGGACGGCCCGCGCTGCCACTGAGTCCCAGGTAAATGCTTTTGGAATGGAGGAGGACGGCTGGCTTCTTACGACCGGTCCTTCCGGAATTCCGGGAAGCGGCGGTGTCAACAACGAGGATTTTGAGGAGTGGAGTGAGGAGATCGATCCTTACGCCGATGAAGTAGAGGAGGCACTTCAGGCGTTGTCGGGAACCTCATATCCGGCAGCGGTGAGGGCACTTCTGTCCGGTTCCCGCTCCTCGTATGAAGGCGGAACCGAATTGATTGCAGGAGTTCATGCGGCAGTGACGCGGATCAATCAGGTCTGCGCGGGGGCAGCGGATCTGGCCTCCAGCACAGCTTCTACCGTTTCAGCCCTGCGGGGGGTGACGGATGAGCTGATTAATCTGATGGATGATTCCCGTGTCCTGATTGCTACGATGGATGGCTATGTGCCTTCGATCCTGGATTCTTTCAGTGATACGGAGGAGCTCTTAAACCGTCTGACCAGAGCACTGAATTCCACGTACAGTCTGCTCTCTGTGGTCAATCAGACATTGATTTCGGCCGGGGATTCACTGGATGCAGGAAGCCGGGAAAGTCTTCAGGGACTGCAGCAGATGATGGAAAAAAGCGTTTCCATGCTGGATGCGGTGGCAGAGATTCGGGATGCCGGCCGGGAGATGAAACAGACACTGGACGATGAACTGGATGAATTTGAGGAGGAAAATCAGTTTCTGAATCTGGATCCGGAGGCGGATATGATCTCCTTTACCTCCGCGAAGAATCCGTCGCCGCACAGTCTTCAGATTGTTCTTCGGACGGATGAAATCAGTGACGAGGATAAAACAACAGATATTTCTGACTTGGAGTCGGAGAATGCGGACGATGTGGGTCCGCTTCGCAGGATGTGGAATGTGCTGGTGGAGATTTTCCGCGCAGTCGTCTCTATCTTTAAAAACCGGTAAGAAAACGGAGGAACAGAAAGCCTGACGGCGGTCTGTTCCTCCATTTTTTGCGGCTGTCGATCGGAGAGACAATTTACCGAAATAAACTTCTTGCATAAACGGTGGGTTATATTATAATAGTAAGGTACATGTTTTTGGAAAGGGCTGAAATACACAGGATGAGAGAGCAGAACCCGGCGGTGGAGGAAGCCGCAGGATATTTGGACCAAATCCCAAAGTTTTCCAGAGAGAAACACACGATGGAAGATTTGCGGCGGATGATTGAGGTGCTTGGAGTGAATCCGGAAATGTATCGGATCATTCATGTGGCAGGTACAAACGGCAAGGGATCTGTCTGTGCCTTTTTATCTTCGATTCTGCGGGAGAGCGGCTGCCATACGGCTGTATTCACCTCGCCTCATCTGGTCTCCGTGAAAGAACGGTTTTGTTTTGACGGACAGTCAGTGGAGGATGAGTGCTTTCTGCGGGCCTTTCATCGGGTAAAGGATTCTAGAGCAGAGTTTGAGAAGGCCGGTGCCGGCCATCCCACCTATTTTGAATATCTGTTCCTGATGTTTCTTCTGATGCTTTCGGAGAAGCCGGCGGATTATGTGATTCTGGAGACGGGGCTGGGCGGCCGCCTGGATGCGACCAATTGTATCAAGACACCGGTTCTGACGGTCATTACTTCTATCAGTATGGATCATATGGAATATCTGGGTCATACCATTCCGGCCATTGCGGGAGAGAAGGCGGGGATTTTAAAGCCCCATGTTCCTGTGGTTTATGATACTTCGGATGGGTCGGCTGCCGCAGTGATAGAAAAAAAGGCTGAAGAACTGGACTGTCCGATTCTTCCGGTGGGGAATACTTCGTACAGGGAGGTACTGGTTCGGGACGGCGTTCTAACTCTGGTACCGCAGCTTCCGGAGCTGTGGCAGAAGCGTTGGAAGGAAGAAGGGGCGCCGGAACGGCTTACGGTTCCCTTTGCCGCGGAATATCAGGCAGCGAATGCAATGCTGGCACTCTGTGCGGCCATGCAGCTGAAGATCTCTCCCATGGCTGTCGCGGAGGGAATCCGGCGTACGGTGTGGCCGGGACGGATGGAAGAGATCCGGGACGGTGTCTATATTGACGGAGCTCATAATGAAGGTGGGATTCTGGCTTTTGCATCCTCTGCCCGGAAGATAGCACAGCAAAGAGGCGGACGGCGGATTCTGCTTTTTGCGGTGGTTTCCGATAAGGAGTACCGGGAGATGGCGGAGATCCTGTTGCGGGAGTTTGCGCCGGAGGTGCTGATCCTGACACAGATCCAGTACGGCAGGGGACTGGCACTGGAACGGCTGGAGGAAGCGGCCAGAGAAACCTTTGTTCGCCGGCAGGAAGAATGCGGCACGAAGGAGTCGCTTCCCGGGAAGCTTCTGGTGATTCCTACGGTCAGAGAGGCTTTACAGGAAGCGCTGAGGGAAAAGAAAGAGAAGGATACGGTATTCTGCGCCGGCTCTCTGTATCTGGTTGGGGAGATTAAGGAAGCAGTAAAGGAGGAAGAAAACGGTGAGTGACGATACATTTACAATAAATTTTGAACAGGAACTGGAGCATTTTAAACCAAGCCTGGAGGTGGAGGCAATCGGAGATGCTATTGTGAAGAGCGATCTGACCGATATGTCCGATATCATGATGGAATTACTAAAACAGCTGAAGGAATAAGCGAACGATGACAGATCAGATGAAGAAAATACGCCTGGTTTCCAACAGCTTTTATAATGCCGGCCTGGAACGGGCGAAGAGAAGAGATTTGACAGGTGCAGTCCAGTGGCTGCAGAAATGTCTGAATTTGAATAAATACCATATTGACGCAAGAAATCTGCTGGGTCTCATCTATTATGAGATGGGAGAGGTGCCGGAGGCGCTGGTCCAGTGGGTCCTCAGCATGAACCTGCAGGAGAGGGATAATCCGGCGGATTATTATTTAAGCCAGATTCAGCGGAAGCCGGAGCGCCTGGAGAAGGTCAGCCAGAATGTGAAAAAATATAATCAGGCACTTTTTCAGGCACAGACCGGAAGCGATGATCTGGCTGTGCTGCAGCTGACCCGTGTGGTGGAGGTGAATCCCAACTTTGTGAAGGCCCACCTTCTTCTGGCGCTGCTTTACATTGAACATGAGGATTTCACCAAGGCGGGTAAATCCCTTTATAAGGTGTTAAAGATTGATAAAAACAATCCCAAAGCTTCCTGGTATATGTCTATTGTGAAGGCCAGAACCGGAAAGGCGGAGGTGGAGCGAAAGAAGCTGAAAAACGCCTTCTCCCATCGTCAGATGCAGGATGATGACGTGATCATTCCTCCCAGCTACAAGGAGAATACCGGTTGGCAGTCGGTCTTAAATATCGGTGCCGGTCTTCTGCTGGGAGCAGCGGTGATTTTTTATCTGGTGATGCCGGCGAAGATGAAGGAACTGAATAATGAGCATTCGCAGGAGCTGATTCAGTACAATGAGCAACTAAATCAGAAGAATGAGGAGATCTCCAGCTTAAACAAGGAGATGGATGCGTACCTGTCCGAGAGAGACGAGGCGAAGGAAGAACTGGATTCCATGCTGAACAGCAGTGACAGTACGCTGAATCAGTATGCGACACTGGTGAAGATCCTGCAGGCATATCGCAGCAATAATGTGCAGGAGGCTGCTTTTCTCTATCCGGGTTTTGACCCGTCGATGTTTACGGATGAGACGGTTCAGTCTATTGCAAACAGCGTAAAGCAGGAGATGGAAACGACCGGATATCAGAGTCTGGAGGATTTAGGCTATACGATGTGGTCTGCCGGAAGACTTTCGGAGGCATTGAATTATTATGAAACCTGTCTGCAGATCCGTCCGGAGAATCCCAACGTGCTTTTTAACATGGCGATGATTTACCGTTCTCAGGGAGAGACAGAGAAAGCAGTAGAGCTTTTTACAGAGATTGTGACAAAATACGCGGATGCGGAACAGGCAGAGAAGGCCAGAACACAGCTGGCCGAGCTGGTGCCGCAGAATCAGCAGGCAGCAGTGCCGGGCCATTCCATCCTGGATCAGGGACGGGGAGAAAGCCAGGCGGCTGCGGAGGCAGGCGGCGAGAGCCAGAGTGCGGAAAGTCAGGCACCGGTTGGCGAGCCGGTGGGCTGACCATCCATTTGACAGAATACAAAAGACACTACGGAAGAAATATCCGAGGTGTCTTTTTTTTATGGGAGGTTGGGAAAGCATGGAAAAAAAGCTGTTTACCTACGAAGCAGACGGGCAGGCATTGATTATTCATCTGCCGGAGGAACTGGATCATCACAATTGTCTAACCTTAAAATATGAGACGGATCTGCTGCTGGCGGAAAATTACATTAATCGGATTGTATTTGATTTTTCCAAAACAGAATTTATGGACAGCTCCGGCATCGGAGTATTGCTGAACCGCTACAAACAGATGGAAGGAAGCCGGGGAACGGTGACGATCTACGGGGTAAAGCCAAGAATTAACCGGATTTTAAAAATCGGAGGGATCAAACAGCTGGTACGCCAGTACCGGAATAAGGAGGAGGCAGTCCATGGACAGGAATAAGGAGCTGGGAAAAAGAAGGGAAGAGAAGGCCGGGGGCTGCAGAGCAAATCATATGCGGCTGGAGGTGGAGAGCAGTTCGGAAAATGAGGAATTTGCCCGTGTGACAGTTGCAGTATTTGCCAGTCGTTCCGATCCGACGCTGGAGGAAATCAATGATATTAAAACAGCGGTTTCGGAGGCGGTGACGAACTGTATTATCCACGGTTATGAGAACGGGCCGGGGAAGATTTGGATTGAGGCGGAGCTAAAAGAGCGGTTGCTGACGGTACAGATTCGGGATGAAGGAAAAGGAATTCCGGATGTGAAGCGGGCGATGGAGCCGATGTACACCACCGATGAGAGCGGGGAACGTTCCGGAATGGGATTTTCTTTTATGGAGGCGTTCATGGATAGTGTGGAGGTGGAGTCTGCACCGGGAGCCGGAACTACAGTAATTCTGAAAAAGCAAATCGGAAAGCAATTCGACAGGTGAGCCTATGGATGATACCATGAAACTGATCGAGTTGGCTCACAGCGGGGATAAAGCAGCCAGAGAACGGCTGGTGATGGACAATGTGGGGCTGGTCTGGAGTATAGTCCGACGCTTCACGGGAAGAGGCTGTGAGACAGAGGATCTGTTTCAGATAGGCAGTATCGGTTTGCTGAAAGCGATTGATAAATTTGATACCTCCTATGAGGTTCGGTTTTCCACCTATGCGGTTCCAATGATCCTGGGAGAAATCAAGAGATTTCTGCGGGATGACGGAATGATTAAGGTGAGCCGTTCCATCAAAGAGCTGGGAATGCGGGCGGGCGCAGCCAGAGAACGGCTTTCCGGCAGCCTGGGCAGGGAGCCGACACTGGAGGAGCTGGCAAGTGAACTGGGGGCCAGCTGTGAGGAGGTGGCGGCCTCTCTGGAAGCCGGCTGCCAGGTGGAATCCCTCTATGCGTCCGGAAGTTCCGGGGAGGACAGCAATCTGACGCTTCTGGATCGGATGGCGGAGGATAAAAATGAACAGGAGCAGATGCTGAACCGGATGCTGCTGGGAGAGCTGTTAAAATCGCTGGATAAAAATCAGCGGGAGCTGATTGTAAGAAGATATTTTTATAATCAGACCCAGACCCAGATTGCGGGAATTCTGGGCATTTCTCAGGTGCAGGTATCCCGGATGGAGCGGAAGATTTTAAAGGAGATGAGAGAGAAGCTTTCCTGACTGCATAAAAAGAAAGTTCTGAGTCATACTATCCTTAAAATACGGAAGGAAAAGGATGTGAGTCGGATGAGTCTGAAAAAGAAAACAGGGATCCTGATGCTGCTTTTGTGTCTGGCGGTAATTGCGGCGGCAGTGTGGTACTGCCTGCTGGCAGTGGGGAAGAGTAAAACACACATGGACGGAACCTTTGTCTGCCTTCCTGCCGCTGTGGCGGAGAGGGAGGCAGCATGACTCAGACAGTTTATATTAAGTTAAATCAGATTTCTCAGGTTCAGAAAAAGGATGTATATTTAAGTGATATCGCAACGGTATACTGCAGCGACAAGGCAACGGCCAGCCGCTGCCGGGCCGTGAAAATCAAAACCATCCATTCGGACAAGGAAGTTCGCTATGTGGGCAGTGTGTTGGATGTGATTACGGAGATTACCAAAGCAGTGCCGCAGGCGGAGGTAAATAGTGTCGGTGAGACCGATTTTATTATTGATTATGAGCCGCCGGCGAAACCGAAGCTTCTATGGAACTGGTGTAAAACCATCTTCGTCTGCCTGGTCTGCTTCGCGGGTGCCTCCTTTGCTATTATGAGCTTTAATAATGATGCCAGCGTTCGGGATGTGTTTGCGGAGCTGTATCGTCTGGTGATGGGACAGGAGGCAACAGGACTTACCGTTCTGGAACTGGGATATTCCGTGGGCCTGGCGATCGGAATTCTGGTCTTTTTCAATCATTTTGCCAGCTGGAAGCTGAGTACGGATCCCACCCCGCTGGAGGTGGAGATGCGCCTCTATGAGGAAAACTTAAATAAGACGCTGATTGAAAATGACGGAAGAAGGGAGTCGGGTGTTGATGTTTCCTGATATGCTAAAGCAGCTGTTTCTGCTCTTTTTCGGTCTGTGCGCCGGAGGCGTGATTGCAGCCGGTGTTTTCGCTTTCCTGGCGATTATTGGCGTCTTTCCCCGGGTAATCGGGAAGAGTAAGACCGGTTCTCATATTCTTCTGTATGAGACGGTGATTATTCTGGGAGGAAGTCTGGGGAATGTGCTGGATCTGTATGAATTCCCGCTTCTCATCGGTTCGGCCGGCGGTGGATTCGCGGTGCTGGGACAGCTTCTTTTAGGCATCTGGAGTGTTTTTGCCGGGATATTTGTAGGCTGCCTGGTGATGTCTCTGGCGGAAACCCTGAAAGCGCTGCCGGTGATCAGCCGCCGGGTCCACCTGGCGGTGGGGCTTCCGTATATTATTTTATCCGTGGCACTGGGAAAAATGTGCGGATCGCTGATATATTTTATCTATAAAATGTGTATGTAGCCTCTGCCTGCGGGAGGCAGACGGAGCGGAAAGAGAGGAGAAGAAGATGGAAGTCAGAAAGGATCAGTATGGGGAATATGTCAAAGAGGTCACTCCGGTACACAATACATGGAAAAATGTATTCTGGGCATTTCTGATCGGCGGGTTTATCTGCTTTTTGGGGCAGATGCTGCAGGATTATTTACAGCTGTGCGGTCTGGAGAAGGATGCGGCCTCTGCCTGGACTCTCCTTACTCTGGTGTTCGCCAGCGTCCTGCTGACCGGCCTGAACCAGTTTCAGAAGCTGGCCCGCTTCGCCGGTGCCGGCGTTCTGGTTCCCATCACCGGGTTTGCCAATTCCGTGGCGGCACCGGCGCTGGAGCACAAAGTAGAGGGTCAGGTTTTCGGCATCGGCTGTAAAATTTTTACAATTTCCGGTCCGGTGATTCTGTACGGGGTGTTTACCAGCTGGGTGTTGGGAGTGATTTACTGGATCGGGATGATGATGGGAATGTAATGAAGAATCATATTGAATCGATACTGTCATTTTGAGTTTCGTAATACAGAGGAGTCAAACACGGATCAGAAGCGTTTTGAATGTATTGAAGAGGGCGGCAGATGAGTAACAGATTTGAAACGCTGGAAGTTTTTCCCTGATGGGTTGCTTTTTGATATTTCGGAGGTGAGAAGATGAATGGAAATTTAGATATCGGAGAAGGAGCAAAGAATGTTCCCATTGGCTTTGGTCTGAGTCTTGCCATGAATGAGGCAGCGATGCAGCGCTACAGCGGGATGTCGGAGTCGGAGCGAAAATCCTGGCTTTCCAGAGCCGGTCAGGTGCAGTCGAAAGCAGAGATGGAACGGCTGGTCAGCCGGATTGCGGAATCGACACAAGGATAAATGTATGAATTTGCGCATTCCCGCGCACAATAACAGCATGAATCTTCACGATAAGGAGGAAGACATGCAGAAGGGAAAAGCAAGCTTACGCTTTGAACGGCCGCCGGTTCTTCTGGCGGCCGCTTCGATTGTGGGGGAAAAAGAGGGGGATGGTCCGCTGGCCCGGTGTTTTGACCGGATTGAACCGGATCCAATGTTTGGAAAAGAGAGCTGGGAGGAGGCGGAGAGCGAGCTGCAGCGGCAGACGGCACTCCTTAGCCTTAAGAAAGCCGGACTGAAGGAGACGGATATCCGCTACCTGTTCGCCGGAGATCTTCTGGGGCAGCTGGTAGCCACTTCCTTTGGAACGGAGGAACTGGAGATACCGCTGTTTGGCCTGTATGGTGCCTGTTCTACCATAGGAGAGGCGATGATGCTGGGGGCCATGGCGGTCAATGCAGGTTATGCGGATCGGGTGATGGCCATGGCATCCAGCCATTTTGCTTCGGCGGAGCGGCAGTTCCGTTTTCCGCTGGCTTATGGAAATCAACGGCCGCTTTCCACCACCTGGACCGTAACCGGCTGCGGCAGTGTGATTTTGGAGACGGAAGGTAAAAACACTCAGACAGAGGAAGGCCGTTTTGCACGGGTAACCGGAGTGACCACCGGAAAAATCGTGGATATGCAGGCGAGGGATTCCATGAATATGGGAGCGGCCATGGCGGTAGCAGCCGTGGATACGATCCTTCAGAATTTTCGGGATTTTGAGATCGGGCCGCAGTATTACGATAAGATTATCACCGGAGATTTAGGGATGGTGGGGCAGAAGATCCTTTTTGATTTTATGGAAGAGGCAGGTGCAGATGTCCGCGGAATTCATATGGACTGTGGTATGGAGATCTATGATTCTGCTGCGCAGGACACCCATTCCGGCGGAAGCGGCTGTGGCTGTGCGGCTGTAACCCTGTGCGGTTCTATCCTTCCGAAGATAAAGAGCGGAGAATGGAGGCGGGTGCTGTTTGTTCCTACCGGTGCGCTGCTTTCTCAGATCAGCTTTAATGAGGGACAGACGGTTCCGGGAATTGCCCACGGTGTGATGCTGGAGCATATCGCGCCCTAGGGGAAAGAGAACAGGAAGAGAGGAGAAAAGAAAATGGGATATATCAGAGCTTTTCTTGTGGGAGGGATCATCTGCGGTGCAGTTCAGATCCTGATGGATAAAACAAAGCTGATGCCGGGACGCATCATGGTGCTTCTGGTGGTAACCGGAGCGATTCTGGGCTTTCTGGGAATCTATGAGCCCTTTTCTCAGTGGGCGGGAGCCGGGGCCACAGTACCGCTTCTGGGGTTTGGAAATACGCTGTGGAAGGGAGTCACGGAAGCCATCGCAAAGGATGGCTTTCTGGGAATCTTTAAGGGCGGACTGACCGCTGCTTCTGCGGGAATTACCGGTGCCCTGGTGTTCGGGTATCTGGCGGCACTTTTGTTTCAGCCAAAAACAAAAACCTGACTTCGCGTCAGGTTTTTTGTTTTATGAATCTTATTTACTTTTTACCGGCTGCCGGGGGCAATTACCACGCCGGAGCTGCTCTGTCCGGTACCGGGCCGGTAGTTCCAGCCACTTCCCGGAGGCCTGTTATCCTCTACGCCGGGACCGTTGTTCTCGTCCCAGTCATTCCAGCTGTTCCAGTTGTTATTCCAACTGTTATTCCAGCTGTCGTCAGTTTCGTCCTCTTCGTCGTCCTCCTCATCGTCCTCCCAGGCATTCTCGTAAGAATCATCTTCGTTGCGGTAAGACGGCCAGGTACTTCCGGACTCCGGAAGATAGCCGGGGCCAAAGATATCACTGGCTCCTTCCGAGGGAATAATCACGATGGAAGAGCCGGTATGAACGGTACATTCTTTTGAAGGAATCGCATAGTAACTGTCATCGGTAACACTGTCGTCCGGAAGCAGCATGACGGTTTTCTGCACCTGCTGATCTTCCGGGCAGGAGGAAGTGGGTAGTTCGCCGGAGACAGAGCATACCGTTGCACGTACATGATGATCACACGTTTCTGTCGGTACCGTACCGCGGGCAAAGTATTCGGTGTAGACGGCATCGCCTCTGGGATCCTCGCTGCAGACACCGGAGATAGCCAGCTTGCCGGATTTGCGGCAGATGGAAGCGGTTTCTACACTATCCGGAACGGGAAAGCCCGGATCAGAGAGTCCGTCATGAACCCGCGTCATAATCTCCCGCCAGATTCGTTTGGTATAGCTGGTTCCTCCGTTGACGGCCCCGCGGCTGTCCTTTAACGGCTGATTCTCATCACAGCCGCCCCAGATACCGGCGGTGTAGTAGGGAGTAAAGCCTACGAACCAGTTGTCTACGTTGCTGGTGGTAGTACCGGTTTTGCCGGCACAGCTCATGCCTGGGATGGCTGCCGCCGTACCTGTAGAATTCACTCCGGCTCCCGGACGGGAGTAGAGAGAATTGCTCTGCATGGTATCTTCCATGGCATCTGTCAGAAGGAACGCGGTAGAATCCTTCAGCGCCTGCCGGGTCTCGGGTACATTATCAATCAGTACCTTGCCGTCACGATCCAGGATTTTGGTGAAAAAGATGGGCTTTGTGTATACGCCCTGATTGGCAATGGCGGCAAAAGAGCCAGTCAGTTCCAGATTGGTTACGCCATTGGTCAGACCGCCCAGGGCAGCTGCCAGATTCATGTCGGAGGAAACCAGAGTGCTGATTCCCAGCTTCTCCGCGTACTCAATGCCCAGCTGTGGAGTGACTGTATCAGCCATGCAGCGGAGCGCAATGATATTCATCGAATAGATGATGCCTTCCCGAATGTTGTGATAGCCCTTATAGTCGCTGCCCCACCAGTTCCGGAAGGATTTGGTGCCGACCGTATAGGGGGCATCATAATAAACGGTTCCCAGTGTAGCGCCGCAGGTGTCCAGGGCCGGTGCAAAGGCGGAGACCACTTTAAAAGTAGAACCCGGCTGTCTGGTAACATCGGTGGCACGGTTTAAGGTACGGCTGGCTGTCTTTTCGCCGCGTCCTCCGCTGATGGCCTTCACATAGCCGGTAGACTGCTCGATCAGAACGAAGGAAGCCTGCGGCTGAAGGACGATGGAAGAGGATTCACCGATGATGGTATCACCCTCTTTCAGTAAGTAAGCCTTATAATCATCGATGGCTGCCTGAATCTCCTCCTTGCTGTCAAAGAGACCTTCGAAGCTGTTGTTTCCCTTCACCGTCTTGATATAAGTTTCCATGGTTTTCTGGGAGTAATGCTTTGTCTCACCGTCAGCCTGGGTAATGGAGAGACGATATTCCACAGAATAACGTGCCGCATCATAATTCTCCGGATCGTTCATCTCCTCATCCACAATTGCCTGAATCTTTGGATCCTGCGGTGTATAGATCTGAAGACCGCCGCTGAAAAGAAGATTGTAGGCCTGGGTATCGGTATAACCGAATTTCTCCTTCAATGCCTCTGATACCTGGTCTATCAGCTCGTCCGTATAGTAGGAATATGGAGTGGTATTCTCCCGCACTGCCAGATCCACGTTCTGGATCCGGGCATAGACATCATCTGCCAGCGCTTCCTGCTGTTCTTCTTTAGAGATATATCCCTGATTATACATTTCCTGGAGAATCACCTCCCGACGTTCGGCATTGGCCTCCGGTCCGGAGATGGGATTTAACTTGCTTGGATTTTTGGTAATTCCGGCGATGACCGCACATTCCGACAGTGTCAGATCGGAAACATCCTTATTAAAATACCGGAGTGCCGCAGCCTTGACTCCCAGGGTATTGCTGCCTAAGTTGATAGTATTCAAATAGTTGGTTAAAATAATTTTCCGGTCTACATTTTTCGTCAACTGCAGTGCCAGATACTGTTCCTGAATTTTTCGTTCCATCCGTGCGCCCCAGCTGGTCTCCATGCCTCCGTTAAAGACGGAGTTCTTGATCAGCTGCTGGGTCAGGGTACTGGCGCCGCCCTTATAGTTATTGGTCAGGACGCCCACAGCAGCCCTGGTGATGGAACGAAGATCAATACCGTTGTGCTGCCAGAAACGGGTATCCTCAATAGCTACAAAAGCATCGATCAGATCCTGGGGCAGCTCCTCGTAGGAAGCCTCGATTCGGTTGGAATTGCTTCCCACCAGAGTATCCGTGATTTCACCGGCGCTGTTATAGATGGTGGAAAAATAGCCGCTGGGGGCAAAGCTGTCCGGATTGAAATCGGGCGCATTGTCCAGAATTCCTTTAAACATGCCGATCCCGACACTGATTCCGGTAACAGTAATCAGCAGAACCAGCAGAAAAAAGGTCTTAAAAAAGAGAAGAAATATCTTGTTGATGTATTTCTTCTTCCGGGAGCCGGCGGCCTTTATCTTTCGTTTTGTTTCATTTCTGCCATAATTCATAGGAAGCCTCCTCTAAACTACAATTATAGCAAAACTTTGTGGAGAAATAAATACTATTGTCATGAAGTTTTTTTTACGATATGATAAAAGTGTTCCCGAATATCCGGGGGTTAATCTGGGGAAAGGAAGAACTTATGAAGGAAAAATACAAGATTTTATATAAAGAAGGAATGGGAGAAATTGTAGAAAAGAAGTCCCGTTTTATTGCGGAGATCCGTCCGGTGGAGTCGGAGGAGGAGGCTGTCTCCTTTATTGCGGAAATGCGGAAAAAGTACTGGGATGCGCGACATCACTGTTCTGCCTATGTGATTGGGGAGAACAATGAAACAGCCCGCTGCAGCGATGACGGAGAGCCGGCACAGACCGCCGGGCGGCCCATGCTGGATGTGCTTCTGGGACGGGAAATCCATAATGTCTGCGCTGTGGTAACAAGGTATTTCGGAGGAACACTTCTTGGAACCGGCGGCCTGGTGAGGGCCTATTCCGGTGCGGTGCAGGAGGGCTTAAAAAATTGTGTGATACTGGAAAAATGCCTGGCCGATCAGCTGAAGATAGCTACGGATTACAGCGGTCTGGGAAAGGTGCAGTATCTTCTGGCAGAGGCGGGAATCGCCACCATGGACAGTGAATACGGGGAGAACGTGACCCTGACGGTTCTGGTGCCGGTGGAACAGACAGAGCAGATCGAGAAAAAGCTGATTGAAGGAACCAGCGGCCGGTGCAGAATCGAGCGGCTGGATCGCCTGTATTATGGCATGGAAGAAGGGGAGATTGTCCTCCTGTGACGGGAATGAGGAAAGAACGCGAAAAAAATGCAGCAGGAATAGAAGTTTTTCTTGAACTCTTCCTTAATTAATGCTAGAATAATTAGCTGTGAAAAAAATCCGCTGTTCAGGAAAGAGAGACTGAAAAACTATGAAGATGAAACGTGAAGATGTCAGAAACATCGCAATTATTGCCCACGTCGATCACGGCAAGACAACCCTGGTCGATCAGTTGTTAAGACAGAGCGGCGTTTTCCGCGCCAATCAGGAAGTGGTGGACCGTGTTATGGATTCCAACGATATTGAACGGGAGCGCGGTATCACAATTTTATCGAAGAATACAGCAGTAAATTATAGGGGTGTAAAGATTAATATTATTGATACTCCAGGTCATGCGGACTTCGGCGGCGAGGTGGAGCGTGTACTGAAGATGGTAAATGGCGTTATTCTGGTGGTAGATGCCTATGAAGGAGCGATGCCGCAGACCAAGTTTGTACTGCGCAAGGCTCTGGATCTGGATCTTCCGGTAATCGTATGTGTGAATAAGATTGATCGTCCGGAGGCAAGACCGGAAGAGGTTGTGGATGAGATTCTGGAGCTGTTTATGGATCTGGATGCATCGGATGAGCAGCTGGACTGCCCGTTTATCTATGCTTCCGCCAGAGCCGGATTTGCGAAGAAGGAGCTTACCGATCCGGAAGTGGATATGACTCCGCTGTTTGAGACCATTCTGGAGTATATTCCGGCACCGGAAGGAGATCCGGAGAGTGAGACCCAGGTGCTGATCAGCACCATTGATTACAATGAGTATGTGGGAAGAATCGGTGTCGGCAAGGTGGACAACGGTTCCCTGAAGGTAAATCAGGAATGTGTTATTGTCAACCATCATGAGCCGGATAAGTTCCGCAAGGTTAAGATTGGAAAGCTCTATGAGTTTGAGGGCTTAAATAAAGTAGAGGTAGCGGAAGCACAGATTGGCTCTATCGTTGCCATTTCCGGCATTTCAGATATTCATATCGGTGATACTATCTGTTCACCGGAGAACCCGGAGGCCATTCCGTTCCAGAAGATTTCCGAGCCGACTATTGCCATGGATTTTATGGTAAATGACAGTCCGCTGGCCGGTCTGGAGGGCAAGTTTGTGACCTCCCGCCATATCCGGGAAAGACTGTTCCGCGAGCTGAATACCGATGTCAGCCTTCGTGTGGAGGAGACAGATTCTCCAGACTGTTTCAAGGTATCCGGACGCGGAGAGCTTCATCTGTCCGTTCTCATTGAAAATATGCGCCGGGAGGGCTATGAGTTCGCAGTCAGCAAGGCAGAGGTGCTTTACAAATATAATGAGAGAAATCAGAAGCTGGAGCCGATGGAGATCGCCTATGTGGATGTGCCGGATGAATTTACCGGTGCGGTGATCCAGAAGCTGACCAGCCGCAAGGGCGAGCTGCAGGGCATGAGTCCCATCGGCGGTGGCTATACCCGTCTGGAATTCTCCATTCCGTCCCGCGGCCTGATCGGCTACCGCGGTGAATTTATGACAGACACGAAAGGAAATGGTATCTTAAATACCAGCTTTGATGGATATGGTCCCTTTAAGGGTGAGCTGACCTACCGTAAGCAGGGCTCTCTGATTGCCTTCGAGGCGGGGGAATCCATTACCTACGGCCTGTTCAACGCGCAGGAGAGAGGTGTACTCTTTATTGGACCGGGAGTCAAGGTATATTCCGGTATGATCGTGGGACAGAGTGCGAAGCCGGAGGATATTGAGATCAATGTATGCAAGACCAAGAAACTGACCAATACCCGTTCCTCCAGTGCAGACGAGGCATTGCGCTTAACTCCGCCGAAGGAGATGAGCTTAGAGCAGTGTCTGGACTTTATTGATTCTGACGAGCTTCTGGAGGTAACACCGACCAGTCTTCGTATCCGCAAGAAGATCCTGGATCCGACACTCCGCAAGAGAGCGATGATCAGCAGAAAGAATCAGGGCTGATCGGAATAAATGAATACTTCAGTCTGAGAATATTACCAGCTGCCTGAAACGGAAGATCTGTTTTGGGCAGCTTTTTTCTGTCACTTTTTGCCGTATTTTTACGTTCGTTTTTTCTTCTAAATCCGGTTTCCCGGCATACATATTATATTAGCAATCGGCCTGGCCTGCTGTGCGGGACTTTTGCAAAAAGAATAAATGAATGGAAAGAAAGAGGAGAGAAGTACTATGTCAGAAAAAATGATTGAAAACAATAAGGTAAGTGTAATTGGAGAGGTGGTATCCTTATTTCAGTTCAGCCATGAGGTATTCGGGGAAGGCTTTTATGTGGTGAATTTAGCTGTTTGCCGTCTCAGCGATCAGGTGGATGTGATCCCGTTAATGGTTTCTGAGCGTCTGATGGATGTTTCCAGGGATTATCGCGGCTGCACGATGGAAGCGATTGGGCAGTTCCGTTCCTATAACCGGCATGAAGGGACGAAGAACCGGCTGGTTCTGTCCATCTTTGTGCGGGAAGTAAACTTTATGGAGGAATTTACTGATTATACAAAGACAAATCAGATCTTTCTGGATGGATTTATCTGTAAGGAGCCCATCTATCGAAAGACGCCGCTGGGAAGAGAGATCGCCGATCTTCTTCTGGCGGTGAACCGTCCTTACGGGAAATCAGATTACATACCCTGTATCGCCTGGGGACGCAATGCCCGCTATGCATCCGGATTTGAGGTGGGCAGCCGGGTCTGCGTCTGGGGCCGTGTCCAGAGCAGGGAATACACGAAAAAACTAAGCGATACCGAATGTGAGAAGAGAGTGGCATACGAGGTTTCGGTCAGCAAACTGGAATGCATGGATCAGTAAGGGGGGAATACTTGCAATATTTGTTAAAATGTGCTAGAATAATGCGGTTTGGAAGTACAGAAACTGAATACCATGTGCAAGAGGTGCGTAGGATGGAGAAAGGAATGGTTCAGGTTATCTATGGCGGCGGAATCGGAAAGACAGCGATGGCATTAGGCAAGGCTGTAACCGAGGTAACTGCCGGCCGTAAGGTAATCATGATACAGTTTTTAAAAGGAATGCTCAGTGCGGAGACGGCAGAATGGTTAAAGCATCTGGAGCCGGATCTGAAGGTATTCCGGTTTGAAAAGCAGCATGATTTTTTCGAAAATCTCACGGAAGAACAGAAGCAGGAAGAGCTGTTTAATATCCGAAACGGTGTAAACTTTGCCAGAAAGGTGCTGACGACCGGAGAATGTGATATGCTGATCCTGGATGAGTTTCTTGGTATTCTGGATCAGAAGATGATCGATGAAGAGGAATTTCAGAATCTTCTGTCCCTAAGGGAAGAGAATGTTGATCTGGTTCTGACCGGAAAGGTATGTCCTCAGATGCTGGAAAAAGAAGCAGATTTGGTTACCAGAATTGAAAACGTAAAAGTTGACAAGTAAAGCAAGTAATGTTAATATAGGAACAAATAAGGAAAGTAGAGGTTGCGTCAATCAACAGTAAGCGGGCGGATGCGGCAGAAGCAGGAGAAGCGTGCTGAAAGGGAACGACGCCGAAGAACTGCGTTTTCTGCAGAGGCAGTTTCTGGGCATATGGTGAAGAATCATATGACTGTCATCAGTTTGATGGAGAGCTACGAAGAATTTGTATATTTTATAGCTGGCCGTCCTGTGCCAGCTTTTTACTTATCAGAAGGAGGAATAAGAAAATGTCTATTTTTGAAGGCGCCGGCGTTGCACTTGTTACACCATTTAAAGAAACCGGGGAAATTAATTATGGAAAGCTGGAAGAACTGGTAGAAGAGCAGATTGCCGGAGGCACAGACTGTATTATCGTATGCGGTACTACCGGTGAGGCTGCGACTCTGACCCATGATGAGCATATCAAAGAGATTCAGTTTGTCTGTGATATCGTGAAGAAGAGAATCCCGGTGATTGCGGGAACCGGTTCCAACTGCACGGAGACCTCCGTATACTTATCCAAAGCAGCGGAAGAGGCAGGAGCGGACGGGCTGCTGCTGGTATCTCCTTACTATAACAAGTCTACCCAGAAGGGCTTAAAGGTTCATTTCACGGATGTGGCAGAGGCAGTGAAGCTTCCGATTCTTCTCTATAATGTTCCGTCCAGAACGGGAGTGAATATTGCACCGGAGACCATCGTCTCTCTGTGCCGTGATGTGGAGAATATCGTTGGCGTGAAGGAAGCCAGCGGCAATTTCTCTGCCATTGCCAAGATCGCAAGCCTGGCGAAGGGCTGTGTTGATATTTATTCCGGCAATGATGATCAGACTGTACCGATGATGGCACTGGGCGCGAAGGGTGTGATCTCTGTTCTGTCCAACGTAGCGCCCCGTCAGGTACATGAGATGTGTGCGGCTTATTTTAAGGGAGAGACAGAGAAGGCGATGCAGATGCAGCTGGATGCCATTCCGCTGATTGAGGCGTTATTCTGTGAGGTAAATCCGATTCCGGTAAAAGAAGCGATGAACTTAATGGGCAGAGAGGTGGGCCCGTATCGCAAACCGCTGGTGGAGATGGATCCGGCGAACAAGGAACGTTTAAGAAAAGAACTGGTAAATTACGGACTGCTGTAGTATTTGATAGAGCAGAGCTTTGGGAGAAAGAGAACAATGATTAGAGCAATTATGCATGGCTGCAACGGAGCCATGGGACAGGTAATTTCCGGACTGGTGGAGAACGATGAAGAGATTTCCATCGTAGCAGGAATTGATATTGCAGACAATAAGAAGAATCTGTACCCGGTATTCTCATCCCTGGAGGAGTGTGATGTGGAGGCGGATGTAGTAATTGATTTTTCCAATGCGAAGGCAGTGGATGCGATGCTGGAAGCCTGTGCGGCGAAAAAGCTCCCTGTGGTTGTCTGTACCACAGGTCTTTCTGAGGCGCAGGTGGCAGAGGTAGAGGAAACTGCGAAGAAGACGGCGGTGCTTCGTTCTGCCAATATGTCTCTGGGCATCAATGTCCTGTTAAAGCTGTTAAAAGAGGCAGCGCAGGTGCTGGCTCCTGCCGGCTTCGACATTGAGATCCTGGAGAAGCATCATAACCAGAAGGTGGACGCACCCAGCGGAACTGCCCTTGCACTGGCGGATTCTATCAATGAAGCGATGGATCATGCCTACCATTATAAATATGACAGAACTGCAGAGCGGGTAAAGCGCGACAGGACGGAGATTGGAATTCAGGCCATCCGCGGTGGTTCCATCGTGGGCGAGCACGACGTATATTTTGCCGGAAAGGATGAAGTGATTACGTTTTCCCATACGGCATATTCGAAGGCAATTTTTGCCAAAGGTGCCATTCAGGCGGCAAAATTCCTGGCAGGAAAACAGCCGGGACTTTATACCATGGCAGATGTGATTGGTTAATATTTTTTCGCATAGATCCTTTCGGTCCGGTGCATACTATCGATAATGACAGAAAGGAGATGCAATTATGAAAAAAACAAAGCATGTTTTGCTCTGTTTCCTGCTGGCAGCGATATTGATACTGACAGTCGGATGCGGCGATGGAAGAAATACCGGAGGCAACGGTGCGACAGGATCCGGCGGCTCAAATCAGTCAATGACGGGAACCAACCCATCCTCGACAACGATGGAGAGCACCGGCGGTGGAAATGGAGCTCAGAATGGCCCGACCGGTGGTGCCAATACCGGGAATACCGCGGAGAGCACCGGTGTGCTGGAGGGAATCGGCAATGATGTGCGCAATGGCGCGGATGATGTGTTAAACGGAGCCGAGGATATCATCAACGGAGGTACCGGAGCGACACAGGAGAGCCGGTAATGTAAAAGAAGAAAAAGAAGAGGATTTTGCGGAAAGCAGGTGGAGAATCTGTCCGCAAGGTCCTCTTTTTTTGTATTTCATGTTTACTTTTCAGGGCGAATTCGATATAGTAAAACCAGAGCTTATTTTATGGAGAGGCAGCAGCAAAGGAGACGATGCAGTTGTCTGGATTACAAAAGGAAGAGAAAAGGCGGGAGAGATCAAAACGGAAGAAGCTGTCTGCCGGACGGCTCCGCTATTTTAAACGGATGCGGCGCAGGCGATTTCGGCGGCGGAGATGTGCGGCCGCGGCCCTGTTTGCGGCGGCGATGGCCTATCTTTACTGTTTGAGCGGGGCGAAAGAAGCTCTGTTTACCGTGCGGGAGGAGTACACTGCGTCGATTGTTGTACCACGTCCCGAGGAGGGGAAAAGGGAAGCATTTCATGTCACTTTTCGCTTTAAGACCGGAGAACTTCTTTTCTTCCATGAAACGGTGGAGATTCATAATACGGTTCCGTAGAGGCTTATTAGTTATTTTAATAAGCACCAGTATTGATTTTTATTGGAGGTATGTATTATAATTTCTACTGAAAAATGAGCTTTTTATATTTTACACTTATAAATAAAGGAAGAAGCGAGGTAGAAGAAGATGCAGGATAAATATGTGAGCCCACTTTCTGAACGATATGCAAGCAAGGAGATGCAGTACATCTTTTCTCCGGATAAGAAGTTCCGTACCTGGAGAAGATTATGGATTGCGCTGGCAGAGACAGAGATGGAGCTGGGACTGCCGATTACCCAGGAGCAGATCGATGAGCTGAAGGCACATCAGGATGACATTAATTATGATGTGGCAAAGGAGCGGGAGAAGTTAGTCCGCCATGATGTCATGTCCCATGTGTATGCGTACGGTGTGCAGTGCCCGAAGGCCAAAGGAATCATCCACCTGGGTGCAACCTCCTGCTACGTAGGCGACAATACCGATATTATTATTATGAGAGAAGCACTGCAGCTGGTAAGAAAAAAGCTTCTCAATGTGATGAATGAGCTGGCCAAATTCGCTGATTCCTATAAGAACCAACCGACTCTGGCATTTACCCATTTCCAGCCGGCACAGCCGACCACCGTCGGCAAGAGAGCCACCCTGTGGCTGCATGATCTGTATCTGGATTTAGAGGATCTGGATTATGTTCTTTCCTCTCTGAAGATGTTAGGCTCCAAGGGAACCACCGGAACTCAGGCAAGCTTTCTGGAGCTGTTTGACGGAGACCATGAGAAATGCCGTCAGGCGGATCGGATCATTGCTTCCAAGATGGGCTTTGAAGCCTGCTATCCGGTATCCGGTCAGACCTATTCCAGAAAAGTGGATACCCGAGTGTTGAATGTACTGGCCGGTATTGCCCAGAGTGCGCATAAGTTCTCCAACGATGTTCGTCTTCTGCAGCACTTGAAAGAAGTAGAAGAACCTTTTGAAAAGAATCAGATTGGTTCCTCTGCGATGGCATACAAGAGAAATCCCATGAGAAGCGAGAGAATTGCTTCCCTGTCCAATTATGTAATGAGTGATGTGATGAATCCGATGCTGGTGGCTTCCACTCAGTGGTTTGAAAGAACGCTGGATGATTCCGCTAATAAGCGTCTCTCCGTTCCGGAAGGCTTCCTGGCGATTGACGGCATCCTGGACCTGTACTTAAATGTGGTTGATGGTCTGGTGGTTTATCCGAAGGTAATTGAAAAGCACTTCATGGCAGAGCTTCCGTTCATGGCTACTGAGAATATCATGATGGATGCGGTAAAGGCCGGCGG
>JAEDOC010000113.1 GCA_016302185.1 Clostridium sp.
GATGAAGAAATCAACGGTACGGACCATCACCTCCATTGAGTTCCATCAGGAGGGAACGGTGCTGGAGCTGTCTTTTACCGGAGACGGTTTTCTCTATAATATGGTAAGAATCCTGACCGGAACCCTGCTGGAGGTAGGGCTTGCGCAACGGACTGGGGATTCGGTCCGTGCGGCGCTGGAAGGAAAAGATCGAAGTCTCGCCGGCTTCACGGCTCCGCCGGAGGGGCTGTTTTTAAAAGAGGTGCGTTATCCGGAGGAATGATCAGAGGCGGCATATTCTGCCTGTGATTTTTTTCAAATCTGTGCAATAAGAAGTGCATTCTCTGCATTAATTTATATAGAAAGGAATTTTCGTCCATGTTTTTGATGGGGATCTTTGCAGCCATGGAGGAACCGGCTGCTTATGAGCGGATGAGCGATGAAAAACTGCTTCTTCTGGTTGCTAAGGGCGATCAGGAGGCGTTTCAGCGCCTCTATCAGAATACGGATAAAACCATATACGGCTTCATTTTATCGATTGTGAAGAACGCTGCAGATGCGGAAGAACTGATGCAGGAGACGTATTTAAAGATCTGGACATCAGCCGGAAGCTACCATTCCCAGGGAAAACCGCTGGCGTGGATGTTTACTATTGCCAGGAACCTGTGCTATATGAAATTTCGGGATCAGAAGCATGAAGCGGATGTGGGATTAGAGGAGCTTTCAGAGCTGGAGACAGCGGAATTCTGCCCGCAGATCGAGGATGCGGCAGACAAGCTGGTGCTGCAGGCAGCGCTTCAGATTCTGAATGAGGAAGAACGGCAGATTGTGCTGCTGCGGACGGCAGCGGGCCTGAAGCATCGTGAGATTGCGGCGGATCTGGAGCTGCCGTTGGCTACGGTTTTGTCCAAATATAACCGTGCTATGAAGAAGCTGCAGAAATATTTGCGAGAGGAGGGAGACCATTGACCGGGCAGACAGGAAAACAGTGGAATCAGGATGAGATTGAGCGCCATTTGAAATCGGCGATGGACACCCTGACTCCCAATGTTCTGGATAGAATTGATTTGACAACACCGCAGGAGATCTATACAGGGCCGTCAAAGGTGACAAAGCTTTATCGGAGACTGCGGACCGCAGGGATGGCAGTGGCTGCCTGCCTGTGTGCGGTGGTGCTGGGCGGCACAGTCGCCGGATATCAGAATCACCGGGTAGAATCAGTGATTGGGATTGATGTGAACCCCAGTATTGAGCTGTCGGTGAACCGGAAAGAGAAGGTTCTGAAGGCGGAGCCGCTGAATGAGGATGCCGAAGTCATTCTGGATGACATGGATCTGAAGGATGTGGATCTGGATATTGCGGTGAACGCCCTGATAGGGTCCATGGTACGCAACGGCTATTTAAAGGATCTGGATAATGCGATTCTGGTGACGGTGGCTAATGACAACAAGGAGAAGGCAGCCGTGCTGCGGCAGGACGTGGTGATAGATATTGAAGAATCGCTGGAGGCCCATCAGGTGCAGGCAGTGGTGTACGATCAGCAGGCATCGGAGGATAACTCCATCCGGGCTCTGGCAGCTGAGTATGGTATTTCCTATGGAAAAGCGTATTTTCTGCAGGAGCTGATTGCGGAAAACGATCTGACCGGGGAGGATATGAAGTCTTTCGCCGGTATGACCATGGAAGAGATCGCCAGAGAGATTGCGGAACGGTCCTATACAGTTCGTCAGGAGACCGGGGATAAGGCGGAAAGCGGCGGAAAGCCGTCCCAAGAAGGCTCATCTGCGGCGCAGACGACGGCGGAAGAGACTGTATCGACAGAAGAACTGAGTTCGGAGGCAGCCGGAGAGACAGAAGCTTCGGTACCCGCAGAGACGGAATCGGAAGGATGGAAACCGTCAGAAAATGGTCAGAATGGTTCGGCGGTGAAAGGTGATAATGCTTCTGCTCCAAAGGAGACGACAGCAGAGGAAGAAGAGAATTCGGAGGCCGGAGGCACAAAGAAGGTCAAGATCGATTACGCAGATTTTGAGGATGGTCATCTGGAGGTTGTATTCAAGGAAAAGGTGAAATGGAAGAACCCCAGTGTTTCCGTGCAGGATGAATACGGACAGAGCTACTCTGCCATGATCGAGGATACCGGTTCGGAATCCTGTGAGATTATTGTTCACGGTTTGCCGGGCGGAGCGGAGTGCAGCTTTATTCTGGGCGGTATTGCGGCCAGAGAAGGCGGTTCCTACGAAAGCATCAAAGGTTACTTCGAGACACCGGAGATCGCGGAGGAGGCAGAACCGAATCTGCTGCCGGAAGAGGAGGAGGTTTCGGAGAAGGAAGAGAATCCGAAGGGCATTATCGAAGACACGGAACATTCCGTTCCGGAGACAAATCCGGAGACGAGGGCACCAGAAGATATTGATGCGTCAGAGATAACCAAGTAGTTCTAACTGTTGCAATTAATTGAAAAAAATAAAAAAACTTACAAAATAGCCTTGACGAAATCACAAAGTATGATATAATTAATTTCGCAGTCAGTCAGTGACTGCGAAATTCCATAATGGGGTATCGCCAAATGGTAAGGCAACGGACTCTGACTCCGTCATTTCAAGGTTCGAATCCTTGTACCCCAGTGAAGAGAGAAGCAGATCGCGAATGCGATTTGCTTTTTTCAGTTTTACAATTCTCCTGTTCTCATTCTTTTAAAATAAATAATATAAGAAGAAGCCGGAACTCTTCCTGTCCCCCTTCCGCCTCGGAATTGCGGAAGGAACAGTCAGAAGAGCCCGGCTTCTCTTATTGGTAATTCGTTTTATAAAGTGAATATTAGAAAATTGATAGCAAATAAAAGATAATTACATCAGCTTCCGGAAGAGTGCGGTCAGATCTTCGATGCTTGCATCCTTCGGGTTGCCCGGTGCACACGCATCATTGAATGCGGACTCAGCCAGGAACGGAAGATCCTCTTCCTTTAACGCTTCCAGTTTGGACGGGATGCCAACATCCTCGGATAACTGGCGGACAGCGTCGATCGCTGCTTTTCTGTACTCCTCGACGGACATCTCATCGACACCTTTTACGCCCATGGCTCTTGCGATTTCGCGGTATTTCTCACCGGTGCACTCCTGATTGTACTCCATAACGATAGGAAGCATCATAGCGCAGGCAACACCGTGCGGGGTATCATAAACAGCCCCCAGTGTATGTGCCATGGAATGAGCAATGCCCAGACCTACGTTGGAGAAGCCCATACCTGCGATGTACTGGCCCAGAGCCATACCCTCGCGGCCTTCCTTTGTATTGGCAACTGCACCGCGGAGAGATTTGCTGATGATCTCGATGGCTTTCAGGTGGAACATATCGGTCATCTCCCAGGCACCCCTTGTGGTGTAGCCTTCGATGGCGTGGGTTAAAGCATCCATACCGGTGGAAGCGGTTAAGCCCTTGGGCATGGAGGACATCATATCCGGATCAACAACAGCGATGATTGGCATGTCGTGAGGATCAACGCATACGAATTTTCTCTTGCGCTCTACATCGGTAATAACATAATTAATGGTAACCTCTGCTGCGGTACCTGCAGTAGTCGGAACGGCGATAATCGGAACGCAGGGCTTCTTCGTCGGTGCAACACCCTCTAAGCTTCTTACATCCTCAAATTCCGGATTGGCGATGATAATACCGATGGCCTTGGCAGTGTCCATGGAAGAACCGCCGCCGATGGCGATGATATAATCAGCTTCAGCCTTCTTGAAAGCGGCAACACCGTTCTGTACGTTCTGAATGGTCGGGTTTGCCTTGATGTCGGAATAGATCTCGTAAGCCAATCCCTCTTTATCAAGAATATCGGTTACCCTGGTGGTTACCTGAAACTTGATTAAGTCGGGATCAGAACATACGAAAGCTTTCCGGAAGCCATGAGCCTTTGCCTCTGCTGCGATCTCAGCGATGGCGCCTGCTCCGTGATAGGATGTCTGATTCAGCATGATTCTGTTTGCCATTGTAATATCTCCTTTCTTCTACATGTTAAACAATTAACAAAAACAGGACAAAAAAATTCACACATACTAACATGTTACTTGTATTATACTACCAGATTCCAGGGATGTAAAGAATGAAAAACGGGTTTTAAAATATTTTTCGTAATCTATCTTGACAAATTTTTGCAATTAGCATAGACTAACCCTGAAATTAAATGAAGGGAGAGGAGATTTCAGATGACGTTAAAGGATTTGCCGATAGGAAAGACAGCAACCGTCTGCTCCGTGGGAGGAGAAGGAGCTCTCCGTCAGCATTTTTTGGACATGGGCCTGATTCCCACCGCTGATGTTACCATGGTAAAGTATGCTCCCATGGGAGATCCGGTGGAGATCCGGATTCACAGCTATGAGCTGACGCTGCGTCTGGCCGATGCGGAAAAGATAGAGATTGAGAATGTAAGAGAGCTGCCGAAGGAAGGGGGAGAGGTTCCGAGAAAGAAGAGGATCTCTCATCCGGGTCTTGGTGAGGGAGGTAAGTTCCATGTGAAGGCGGATGAAAATCCGCTGCCGGAGAATGAGATACTGACCTTTGCGCTGGCCGGCAATCAGAACTGCGGCAAGACGACACTGTTCAACCAGCTGACCGGATCAAATCAGCATGTGGGGAATTTTCCCGGTGTAACCGTGGACCGGAAGGATGGTGTGATCCGCGGCCATGACAATACACTGGTAACGGATCTTCCCGGCATCTACTCCATGTCTCCGTATTCCAGTGAAGAACTGGTAACCAGACAATTTGTGCTGGAGGAGAAGCCCAGAGGTATTATAAATATTGTGGATGCCACGAATATTGAACGGAATCTTTACTTAACCATGCAGCTGATCGAGCTGGATATCCCCATGGTACTGGCACTGAATATGATGGATGAGGTGCGGGAGAACGGCGGTGCCATCCGTGTCAACGAGCTGGAGGAGATGCTGGGGATCCCGGTGGTTCCCATCTCTGCGGCAAAGAACGAAGGTATCGGTGAGCTGATTGATCACGCCATTCATGTGACCAAGTATCAGGAGCGCCCGGGCCGCCAGGATTTCTGCGATGCCAATGTGAACGGAGGTGCGGTTCACCGCTGCCTTCACGGAATCATGCACCTGATTGAGGATCACGCACAGATGGCGGGCATTCCCGTTCGATTTGCAGCCGGCAAGCTGGCCGAAGGCGATAAGCTGATTGAGGATCGGCTGAAGCTGGATCAGAATGAGAAGGAGACGCTGGAGCACATCGTCCGTCAGATGGAAAACGAGCGCGGTCTGGATCGGTCGGCGGCCATTGCGGATATGCGTTTCAGTTTTATTGAGAAGATCTGTCAGGAGACGGTAGTCAAGCCGCGGGAGAGCAGGGAGCACGCCCGCAGCGTGAAAATTGACAAAATTCTGACAGGTAAATATACGGCGATTCCGGCTTTTATCGGAATTATGGCACTGGTGTTCTGGCTGACCTTTAATGTGATTGGTGCCTGGCTGTCCGGTCTCCTGGAGACGGTCATCGGAGGCCTGACGGAGCTGGTTTCTGCGGTACTGCTGGCGGCAAATGTCAACGAGGTGCTTTACGGACTGATCATAGATGGTGTGTTTAACGGTGTGGGAAGTGTGTTAAGCTTTCTGCCGACCATAGTGACGCTGTTCTTCTTCCTGTCGCTTTTGGAGGACAGCGGATACATGGCCCGGGTTGCCTTTGTGATGGATAAGCTGCTTCGTAAGATTGGTCTGTCCGGACGGAGTATTGTGCCGATGCTGGTGGGCTTCGGCTGTACGGTGCCCGGCGTGATGGCCAGCCGCACTCTGTCCTCTGAGCGGGATCGAAAGATGACGATTCTTCTGACTCCGTTTATGAGCTGCTCCGCGAAGATTCCGATCTATGCATTTTTCACGGCAGCCTTTTTCCCGGGACACGGGGCCGTGGTGATGATTGGCCTGTATCTGACCGGTATTCTGGCCGGCATTCTGATGGCGCTGCTGATGAGTCATACGATGTTTAAGGGGCAGGCGGTTCCCTTTGTCATGGAGCTTCCCAACTATCGGATGCCGGGTGCGAAGAATGTGGCCCAGCTTCTGTGGGAGAAGGCCAGGGACTTTTTACAGAGAGCTTTTACGGTGATCTTTGTGGCTACGATTCTGATCTGGTTTTTACAGACCTTTGATCTGCATCTGAATGTGGTAACGGATTCCCAGACCAGCATTCTGGCTGTGATTTCCGGATGGATTGCTCCGCTTTTAGCTCCGCTGGGGCTGGGGGACTGGAGAATCTCCACTTCTCTGATTGCCGGCTTCATTGCCAAGGAAAGTGTGGTATCTACCTTATCGATTCTGTTCGGCTCCACGGAAACCATGCTTTCGGTACTTTCACCGCTGGCAGCTGCCAGTCTGCTGGTATTCTGTCTTCTGTATACACCCTGTGTGGCGGCGATTGCGGCGGTCAGACGGGAGCTGGGCGGAAAATGGGCGATTGGCGTGGTTCTGGGACAATGCATGATTGCGTGGATCGCTGCTTTTGTGGTAAGATATACAGGGATCCTTTTAGGAATGTAAGAATTCAGGTGATTTCGTAAGAATTGTTTATGCTTCTTTAATAGCTTTTTATTTTCGGATCGGATATAATGGCGATGCGTGAGGGAACAGAGCCTTCACGTACAGGAAAGATTATAATTAAAGGAGACGATTATGAAAAAAAGATATCTGATGATGACTGCAGGACTGATGCTTTCTCT
>JAEDOC010000114.1 GCA_016302185.1 Clostridium sp.
CCATCAGGGAATGGTTGTTTTCCAATGCACTCGATTGAATGCAAATCTCCTCGTTTACGGACTTGACATCCCCCTTTATTGTTGTTACTATGAATTTGGAATATATTGCGTATTTCTTTGAGGGGATAACATCAGAAGGATTAAAGGAGGTATTACAGTATGGACAGATTGAAGGGAAAGGTAGCTATCGTTACAGGCTCCACCAGCGGAATCGGCGTTGGAATTGCCAGACTGTTTGCAGCAGAGGGTGCTAAGGTTGTGATCTGCGGACGCCGGGAGGCCAAGGGACAGGCTGTTGTTGACATGATTGCAGGTGAGGGCGGAGAAGCCTGGTATCATTTTATGGATATGACCGATACAGGCAGCGTAGAGAAACTGTTTGCTGATACGGTGGAAAAATACGGAAAGATTGATATTCTCGTAAATAACGCAGCGAACGTGGGATTGAAGGATGGCCGTATAGACGAGTTGAGTCTGGAGATGTGGGACGCTATCTTCCAGAGCGATATCCGCGGTACATTTTTTGCGACCAAGTGTGTAATTCCATTTATGAAAGAGAATGAGGCCGGCGGTTCGATTATCAATATCGGTTCCATGGCATCCTGCGGCGGCGATCTGGGCTCTACTGCTTATGCGTGTGCAAAGGCCGGTGTGGATATGCTGACAAAATATACCGCATTGCAGGTTGGCAAATCCAATATCCGCTGCAACTGCGTTCGCCCGGGTCTGATTGTAACACCGGAGAATGAAGCCCGTGTACCGCAGGCGCTGAAGGATATTTTCCTGAATAATATTATGGTAAATCGTTATGGATGTCCGGAAGACATTGGCCATATGTGCGTTTATCTCGCTTCCGATGAAAGTGCATACGTTACCGGACAGATTGTCAATGTGGATGGCGGATTGAATTCCCATGTTTCCACGGTGGGACAGTTTAAGGAATTGAATTCCCGTACATGGTAATTCAATTAGGGTGAATCTATGAGCAGAGACCTCTCAGAAAACTTTTCTGAGAGGCTTTTGTTTTGTTTGATATGGAGAACAAAAATGGAAAAAAGAACAAAAAAGACGAACGCTCAGACGCCTTTTCCGATTCGTGCCGGGATTGTGAGAGGAATGCCGGAAATCTTTCCGAAAAACGAATTTCGGATTTTGTGCTGGCATGAAGAGCTGCAGCTGAATCTGGTAACCCAGGGAGCGATGGAGATCTGGATCAATGGTATCTGTTATTTCCTGAATGCAGGAGAAGCGATCTTAATCAATCGTAATTTTTTACATAAGGTTATGAATCTGACAGAGGATGCGCAGTATGTAAAACTGCATTTTCCGGATCGGCTTCTGGGATTCTGCGAAGAAAGTGAGATGGCGAAAAAAGCAGTATACGCGTTTACCAGGCAGTATGCTTTCCTGCCTCCATGAAAATTACGGGAAGACAGTCAGACTTTCGGATATCGCGGCTGCCGGAGATGTCAGTGAAGGGGAATGCTGCCGCTGCTTTCAGGAGATGACCGGCGACAGTCCGGGACGGTATCTGATGGGATACCGGATATCAAAAGCAGCAGAGCTTCTGGCGAAAACCGGGGATTCTCTGGCGGAAATTGCAGAAAAAACAGGGCTTTCCGATACGAGCCATTTTATACAGTATTTCCGGCGTCAGTATGGAGTGACACCGAAAGAGTACAGAGAACAGCTGCGTTTATAGTTCTTTCATCTCCAGAATCAGCAGCGAAAACCACAGCTTATAGAGATCATCGCCCTCATTCAGATTCAGATGAGTGATTTCTTCTATTTTCTGTATTCGGTAGTTCATGGTATTTCGGTGAATGTGGAGTTCGCCTGCGGCGGTAACGATATTTCGTGAGCGCAGATAAGTCCGCAAGGTTTCCATATAACAGGAATTATTTTCCTTGTCATACTGAAGAAGCATTGAAACATCAGGATCGCCTGGGAAATTCTGGGACATCCGTTTGGACTGGCAACCATCCTGGTAGCAGTTCCGGTTTCCTTCCTTACCCTGATTGTTGTTTCTCTTCTGACTCAGAAGGAGAATCTGGATGCGGCAGCATAAAGAAAAAATCACTTGACAGAATAAGAAAATCATTGAAAACTATTTTCGGGCAAAACGCTGTAGGCTGTAAAGCTTACAGCGTTTTTTGGCAGAATCAATAATTTTTCCATGATATAACTGCAATTTATGCCAGATATGCAAGAACTGTATTGCTTTCTGCCATGGGATCTCTTGCGGACTTCAGTCTGGAATGGTATAATCAATGAATTAAAATAGCTTTGAATAAAGGAATGATGAATATGGGGTTAGACCTAAGAGAGTAACATTATTTATCGTGAAGAAATATGGCGTGATCTATCGACTCCAAAGCCCAGAGTGAAGCATTGGAATGAATAGCACTGGATATGAATGAAACGATTTCTGACGATTTGGAGGAGAAAAAATGTTAAATTATAAGAAATATAAGAGAGTCCCTGTAGTTGATTATCCGGAGCGGGAATGGCCGAATAAGCAGATTGAGAAGGCGCCGATCTGGTGCAGCGTGGATCTTCGCGACGGCAACCAGGCATTGGTGGAGCCGATGGTGGTGGAAGAGAAGATTGAGATGTTCAATATGCTGGTGAAGATGGGCTTCAAGGAGATCGAGATTGGTTTTCCGGCAGCTTCCCAGATTGAGTTCGATTTCCTTCGCCAGCTGGTAGAGAGAAAGCTGATTCCGGATGATGTGGTGGTTCAGGTATTGACACAGTGCCGTGAGCACCTGATCAAGCGTACCTTTGAATCCATTCAGGGTATTAAGAAAGCAATTGTACATATTTACAATTCCACCTCTACTTTGCAGAGAGAAGTGGTATTTCATAAGGATAAAGAAGAGATTAAGCAGATTGCCATTGAGGGTGTTCAGCTGGTTAAAAAATACATGGATACCTATGACGGAGAAGTGATTCTGGAGTATTCTCCGGAGAGCTTCACCGGAACAGAGCTGGATTTTGCTCTTGATATCTGTACCGCAGTGCAGAGAGAATGGGGCGCGACACCGGAGAAGAAGATCATTATCAATCTTCCGGCAACCGTAGAGATGACCACTCCCAATGTGTATGCGGATCAGATTGAGTGGATGAACAAGCATTTCGAGAACCGTGACAGCATTATTTTAAGTATTCATCCGCATAATGACCGCGGTACCGGAATCGCTGCAACCGAGCTGGCGATGCTGGCAGGTGCTGACCGTGTGGAGGGAACTCTTCTTGGCAACGGTGAGCGTACCGGCAACGTGGATATTCTGAATCTGGCCTACAATATGTTCTCTCAGGGAATTAATCCGGAGCTGGACATTGAAGATATCAAAGCGATTACAGAGGTTTGTGAGCGCTGCACCAAGATGGCAGTGGATCCCCGGCATCCATATGCCGGCAAGCTGGTATTTACCGCATTCTCCGGTTCTCATCAGGATGCCATCAGCAAGGGTATGGAGGCACTGAAGAAGAGAAACGATGGAATCTGGGAGGTTCCGTATCTTCCCATCGATCCCAGCGACATTGGTCGTGAGTACGAGCCGGTTGTACGTATCAACAGCCAGTCCGGTAAGGGCGGAGTTGCCTTTGTTATGGACAGCTTCTATGGCTTCCGTCTTCCGAAGGGAATGCACAAGGAGTTTGCGGATATCATCCAGAAGATCGCCGAGAAGCAGGGTGAGGTTGCTCCGGAGCAGATCATGGAAGAGTTCAAGAGGAACTATCTGGACAGAAAAGAGCCGATGCACTTCAGAAAATGTCAGATTACCGACAAGGAGTACGAGGGCGGCGGTTTTGCAACCGTGGCAATTCTTACCTTTACCGATCACGATGCAGAGCGCACCGTAGAAGGCGTTGGTAACGGTCCTATCGATGCGGTTCAGGATGCTTTGGAGAAGTCACTGAACATTAAGATTCGAGTATTGGACTACAACGAGCATGCACTTCGTGCAGGATCCAGTGCGCAGGCTGCTTCCTATATCCACTTACTGGATGTGGAAACCGGAAAAGTAACCTACGGAGTTGGCATCAGCTCCAATATTACAAGAGCATCCATCCGCGGTATCTTCAGTGCGGTGAACCGGTTGTTCTATTAATCAGGTAAAATATTACTATAAACAAAAGTAAAGGGCGGCATACGGCGCGAAAGCGTGGTGTCGTCCTTTTTTGTACGCTTTTTTGTTCTAAAAGAAGGTAGGAAAAGAGTATATTTTGTGTTATCATAATTCTATGATTCGCAGAGCTGTTCTGGCTTCTGCTTATCTTGGGAGATTCTTCCCGGAAATCTCAGTTGTCGATAGTATTTTTTGCCAATCATTTATATCAATTCGGAGGTGAGGCCAGTGCGGTTTTGATTTTTGCTTGCGGTAGGCGTTGAAAAAACATATAATGAAAGGAGAAAACCTTGTCTGGAAAAGAAACATATAACAAACGGGGGATGAAACCTCTCTCAGAGTTGACTTTGCTGGATCGATTCTTATTTTCCTGTGCCATGGAGGATCCGAGAATTCTGGAATTGTCATTAAAGATTATCCTGGATCAGAAGTTGGAATTGAAGGCTTTGACGCAGACGGAAAAGGAGTTCCGGACGATGCCGTGGCTGCGTTCGAACGAATTCTGATGAAAGTAATGAAACGTTTTTCTGTGACAGAGCAGAAAGCAGAAGAATACTATGAGTGTTTTGCAGTAAGACAAAAATAGATGTGTTTATGATATGAGAAACAAAAGAAAAGGGAGGAAACAATATGATTCTGACAGCGAAGCATCTGGTGACCGGCGACGGCGTTACCTGCATGGAGAATGCGGCACTTTCTCTGGGAGCAGACGGGCGGATTGCGTGGGTCGGCACACAGGAGGACGCAAAGCGGCTTTTTCCACAGGAAGAGTGGAGAGATTACGGAGATGCGACAATTCTTCCGGGTCTGATGGATATGCACGTTCATTTCGGGTATTATTACAGTCAGCCGGATCTGGGAAATTTTGACGACTATATGATTGCCTATTATGCGCTGCAGCAGGCAAAATACGCACTGGAGCGGGGAATCACTACAATCCGGGATTTGTCGTCTCCCCACAATCTGTTAAAACAGCTCCGTCTGGCGGGAGAAAAGGGATATGTGACGGTCCCCAGAATTTTTCATTCGGATACCGGCATGTGCATGACCGGCGGTCACGGCCATGAGGACGGCATTGTGGAAGTGGATGGCCCCTGGGCGATTCGGAAGGAGATTCGTCGCCAGTGCCGTGACGGTGCGGACTGGGTGAAGATTCTGACCAGCAACCGAGCCCACATTCCGGAGTTTACCATGGAGGAGCTGGAGGCAGCGGTGGATGAGAGCCATCGCAGAGGCTATAAGACAGCGATTCATGCGGGAACGCACCCCTCCATTCAGATGGCTATCGATGCCGGTTTTGACACCATTGAGCACGGCACCTTCATGACGGTGGAACAAGGCCGCCAGATGGCGGAAAAGGGCATGGCATGGGTGCCGACGATCACAGCCTATACCGTATTATATTTAAAGACAAAGAAGATCATGGAGGAGGGCGGAGATTTGTCCAATCCGATCACGGCCAGAGCCGTGAAGGATCAGTATTTCTTTAAGCCGGCCTATGAATCCTATCGTGATAATTTCAAGGCCATTTATGATACGGGTGTCACGGTACTGGCCGGAACCGACATGGTGCTTTATGATGCACCGCCGCTTCCTCTGAATCAGGAGCTGGCATACATGGTGGAGTACGGCATCACCCCGCTGCAGGCGATTCAGACCGCAACATCGAATCCGGCAAAGGTATTGGGAATCGAAGAAGAGACCGGCTGCTTAAAGGCCGGCCTTGTGGGAGACATTCTGGTGGTTCAGGGGAATGCGGCAGAGGATATCACCGCACTCAATCAGGTAAAAGAGGTATTTCTGAAAGGAAAAACCGTATATCACCCATAAAATACGACACAAAAGGGATCGCAGAGAAACTGTTTTTCTGCGATTCTTTTTGTGCGGATAGGAAATCTTTGCATCTATCCGTCCGTAACCTAAAGAAAAACATCTGAAATTTGAAGAAAACAACGATATACAGGTGTTTTGGTTTGTGCTATGATTATGATACGATTCGATAAGCCGTTCTGGCTTATTATTATCAAGGGAGATTCTTCCCGGAAATCTCAGAGGTTGGCAGTATGATGACGGTTTCTTATTATTAATAGCTGTCTGTATGTTGCCGGTTTTATATTCAATTCGGAGGTGGTGTCTGTGCAGCTTTGATTTTGCTTGCGTGAAACATTGAAAAAACATATAATGAAAGGAGAAGGCTTTGTCTGAAAAAGTAACATATAACAAACATGGGATGAAACCGCTGTCAGAATTGACTTTGCTGGATCGCTTCCTGTTTTCCTGTGCGATGGAGGATCCGAGAATTTTGGAATTATCGCTTCGGATTATCATGGGACAGGAATTGGAATTACAGGATTCGGCACAGACGGAAAAGGAGTTTCGCACAATGCCGTGGCTTCGATCCATCCGTCTGGATGTATTTGCCGTAGATTTGGAAGAGAAGCTATATAATACGGAGGTGCAAAAAAAGAATACGGGAAACTTGCTGAAACGCAGCCGTTTTTACCAGGCGCTGATTGACAGTTCACTGCTTTCGCCGGGGGAAATA
>JAEDOC010000014.1 GCA_016302185.1 Clostridium sp.
TTTATCAGTCCGGAGGATGTGGCGGAGGTATTCTGCACCCATAAGAATATTCACAGCCGCAAGGTTGCGTATCCGGACTGGAATCTGATTACGTTCCAGAATATTTCTTATATTGAGGAAGGAAATTTTGTCATTGCAACACTGATTGACGTGACAAAAGAGGAGATGCAGAAACAGCAGGAGCTGGAAAAAAAGAAGGAAACGGTAGAACTGGCACAGAAGGTAATCTTCAAACAGATGATGGTTGCACAGGAAATTGCGGGGCTTTTGGGAGAGACAACGGCAGAAACGAAGACAACACTGACGAAGCTTTGCTCTCTGATTGAGGATGAAACGGAAAGTGAGGTCCGCTGATGGGAATAACCGTAGATGTCACTTATAAAAGTCTGAATAAATATTCGGAGATTCTGTGCGGCGATACGGTAGAGTACATAAAGACAGAGGATTCGGATGTTATTATTCTGGCGGATGGTATGGGAAGCGGTGTAAAGGCCAACATCCTGTCCACCCTGACAACGAAAATTCTGGGGACCATGTTTTTGAACGGAGCAACACTGGATGAGTGTCTGGAGACCATTGTCCAGACACTGCCGATCTGTCAGATTCGTCAGGTAGCGTATTCTACCTTTTCGATTCTTCAGATTTTTAATAACGGAGAAGTCTATCTGGTGGAATATGATAACCCCAAATGTATCTTTCTGCGGGGCGGCCATGTGATGGATCTTCCCAAGAACAAGAGGTTGATCAAGGACAAGGAGATCAGTGAATGCCGCTTTCAGGTACAGAAGGGAGACGCGCTGATTCTGATGAGTGACGGTGTCACCCATGCGGGCGTCGGAAAGAGCAAAAAGTACTGCTTTGGATGGCCCTGGGAGGATGTGGCAGAATTTGCGGCTGTCCAGTACGAGAGTACGATGTCCGCTGTGCGGATGGTGGCAGCGCTCAGTGATCAGTGCAACCGCATTTACGAAAATCATCCGGGAGATGATACCACGGTGGCTGTGGCCCGGATCATTGACCGGAAGCCGGTTCATCTGATGACGGGTCCGCCGGTCAGCCGGGATGATGATGAGAGAATTACAGAGGAATTTATGGAGGATGAGACCGCCAAGCGGGTGGTTTCCGGAGGAACCAGTGCGACGATTCTGTCCCGGGAGCTGGGAAGACCGCTGCGAGTGTCTCTGGATTATTCGGATCCGGATATTCCGCCTATTGCCTATATGGAGGGAATTGATCTGGTGACAGAAGGTGTGCTGACACTCAGGAGAACCCTGGAGCTTCTGAAGGATTACGTGGAGAAATGCGACCTGGATCTGGAATTTTTCCATGAGCTGGATAAACCAAACGGTGCGTCCATGCTGGCAAAGATGCTGATTGAGGATTGTACGGAGCTTCACTTATATGTGGGAAGGGCAATCAACAGCGCCTACCAGAATCCGGGACTGCCCTTTGACCTGGGAATCCGTCAGAATCTGGTAACACAGCTGAAGGAAATTGTAGAACGTATGGGAAAGAGAGTTACGGTTACGTATTATTAAAGGAGGACACCAGAAATGGTAACGAATGATGCGACATTACTGCATTTAAAACATGAGGTACTTTATGAGGTAGCGAAGCTTGCCTGGGAAGGCAATTTAGACGACGGAAGAGAGGAGCTCCCGTTTAAGATGATTCCCGGACCGCAGGCGCAGTATCGCTGCTGTATCTATAAGGAGAGAGAAGTAATCCGGCAGAGAATCCGTCTGGCAGAGGGAAAATGCCCGTCCGGAAGAAATACTATCAACGTGGTTCAGGTCATCAATGCAGCCTGTGAGGAGTGCCCGATTGCATCTTATACAGTAACAGATAACTGCCGGAAGTGTATGGGCAAGGCATGTCAGAATTCCTGCCCCTTTGGCGCTATCTCCATGGGCGACAGCAAGGCTCATATTGATCCGGATAAGTGCCGGGAGTGCGGCAAGTGTGCTCAGGCCTGCCCGTACAATGCGATTGCCCATCTGGAGCGGCCCTGCAAGAAGGTTTGTCCTGTGGACGCGATTACCTATGATGAGTACGGCATCTGTGTGATTGATGAGAAGAAATGTATCCAGTGCGGTGCCTGCATCCACAGCTGCCCGTTCGGTGCGATTGGTTCCAAAACCTTTATGGTAGATGTCATCCGCCTGATTAAAGCCGGTAAAAAAGTAGTTGCTATGGCTGCCCCGGCAACCGAGGGTCAGTTCGGACCGGATATTACCTTTGCCAGCTGGAAAACCGCGTTAAAGAAGATTGGTTTTGCTGATTTCGTTGAGGTTGGCTTAGGCGGTGATTTAACGGCGGCAGCGGAAGCAGAGGAGTGGGCGGAAGCCTACAAGGAGGGCAAGAAGATGACAACCTCCTGCTGTCCGGCTTTTGTGAATATGATTAAGCAGCATTTCCCGACACTTCTGGATAATATGTCCACTACCGTTTCCCCGATGTGTGCGGTGTCCCGTATGCTGAAGGCAGAGGATCCGGAGGTGATCACCGTATTTATCGGACCGTGTATCGCTAAAAAGAGCGAGAGCCTGGATCTGAACATTCAGGGCAATGCGGATTACGTTATGACCTACGGTGAGATCCGTGCTATGATGCGTGCAAAGGATGTCATGCTGGAGCCGGAGGAGAATACCACGCAGGAGGCCAGCGTTTTCGGCAAACGGTTTGGCAACGGAGGCGGTGTTACGGATGCGGTGCTTCAGTGTCTGGAGGAGACCGGGGAGAATACCGATATCAAGGTGGCCAGATGCAACGGCGCGGCTGAGTGCAAGAAGGCTTTAATGCTTTTGAAGGTGGGCAGACTTCCGGAAGATTTTATCGAGGGTATGGCCTGCGTGGGCGGCTGCGTAGGCGGTCCCAGCAAGCATAAGAGCGAGATGGAGGCAAAGAAATCCAGAGACAAACTGATTGGTGAGGCAGATAAAAGAGGCGTTCATGAGAACTTAAAGAATTACGATTTAACCAAGTTCTCTATGCATCGTCATTCCTAAATCATATGAATACGGAAAGGAACATGAGCGGTAGGAGGAAGATGGATAAGAAGCGTTTGGCCCTGGTGGGCTGTGGAAAACTGGGGACAATCGTGGCAGATGCGTGGAAAAACGGTCTGCTGCCGGAGTATGAGCTGGTGGGCGTTCTGGGCCGTACGGAAGAATCTGTGGGAAAACTGGCAGAGCGGATCGGCTGCAGGGCCTGCCGAAGTTTAGAAGATCTGCTGCAGCTGCAGCCGGATTATGTGGCGGAGATGGCTTCCGTGCAGGCCGTGAAGGAGATGGCAGAGCCGGTGTTATGTCACGGAGCAAACCTGGTAGTGCTTTCCATCGGTGCGTTTGCGGATCCGGAATTTTATGAGATGGTTCGGAGGACGGCGGCGGAGCATGGGACACGTGTTCATATCGCGTCCGGTGCGGTGGGTGGTTTTGATGTGCTGCGTACCGTGTCACTGATGGGAGAGGTAAAAGCTTCCATGACAACGCATAAGGGACCGCTGTCCCTGCAGAATACCCCTCTGTTCCAGGAAAAACTGCTGGAGGAGGGAGAAAAGACAGAGGTTTTTGCCGGAAATACGAAGGAAGCCATTGCACTTCTGCCAACGAAGGTCAATGTTTCTGTGGCGGCTTCTCTGGCAACGGTTGGACCGGAGCAGCTGGATTTTCATATTTTCAGCGTTCCCGGAATGGCAGGAGATGATCACCGGATTGAAGCGGAGACGGAAGGAATCCGGGCGGTGGTGGATATATATTCCAGTACCGCGGCTATCGCGGGATGGAGTGTTGTAGCATTACTTCAGAACCTGGTATCGCCGATTATGTTTTAACCCGGAAGTATGGAGAGGTAGAAAGATTGAAATTTCGTAAATTGGTAGCGATTGAGCCGGTCAGTCTGGTACCGGCAGCAGAAGAAGAATTGAAAAATTATGCAGAGGAAGTTGTCCTGTATGGAGATATTCCGGCGGGAGAGGACGAGATCGCAGAGCGAATCGGAGATGCGGATGCTGTTCTGGTCAGCTATACCTCTCAGATTCGTCAGGCAGTGATGGAGCGCTGTCCGAATCTCCGTTATATCGGCATGTGCTGCAGCCTGTATTCGGAGGCCAGCGCCAATGTGGATATTGCCTATGCCAGAGCACATGGAATCGGGGTGCTGGGTATCCGCGACTATGGAGATCGGGGCGTGGTAGAGTATGTTCTGTATCAGCTGATCCGGATTCTCCACGGATTTGACTGTCCTATGTGGGAGAAGGAGCCGTTGGAACTGACCCGATTAAAGGTAGGTATTGTGGGGCTGGGAGTCTCCGGGGGAATGATTGCAGAGGCACTGCAGATGATGGGAGCAGAGGTATCTTATTACAGCCGCACCAGAAAGCCGGAGCGGGAAGCAGAAGGCTTTCGGTATCTCCCGTTAAATGAACTGCTGCGGGAAAATCAGGTGGTGGTTACCTGCCTGAATAAAAATGTGATTCTTCTGGGGGAAGAGCAGTTTGATGCACTGGGCTCAAAGAAGATTCTGATGAATACCTCCATCGGCACCGCATCGGAGACGAAGGCGCTGAAGCAGTGGCTTGCGAATCCGGAGAATCTCTACTGCTGTGACACGGAGGCGGCAATCGGAGATCCGTCCGGTGAACTGATATCCCGGGATAATGTGATATGCATGCGGGTTTCGGTGGGACGGACCAGACAGGCCTTTGAGCTTCTGAGTCAGAAGGTACTGGAAAATCTTCGGATCTACTTAAAAGAAGCATAAAAATACAGGAGTTAAATACAGAAATCAGATTACAGGAAAGCAGGCAGAATTTTTGCCTGCTTTTTGCTTGCAATTGAAACGGAAATGTGTTATTGTAAAACCATCCCCGTAATTGGGTAATCTGATTATTCTTTTTTCTGAAGCATTCAATAGGATTCCGCCGGTTTCGGCATAGGTTCCACAGGGAAAGAAAAGTTTATAAGGTTTATTTTTGCTGCCCAAAAACGGGAAATAACAAGAAGGAGGGAGCAGATGAGACGAATCAGACACAGGAGGCGAGGTGCGGTATTTTGGGGAACAGGCTTTTTTCTTCTGGCTTTATTATCGTGGGGGCTTTGGGGGACGGAAGGCGGGCTGACGGCGATGGCGGCACAGGAAGCCGGGACAGTACCGGAAGAGGGAAAGCAGCTGTATACCGGGGGCGACCGTGAGAACATGGTGGAGTACAAGGTGTTTTTCGTGGATACGGAAGACGCGAACCGGGCAATTTTTAATCCCCAGAGCGGGGAGGTGCCGGAAGGCACAATCGTAAAAGTATCATTTCCGGAGCAGCTGGTTGGCAGCGACGGACATATCTGGAAATCATTGGCGGAATCACCGCAGGAGTTTCCCGTCGTTCAGTACGGGGTTCACAAATATTTCATTGAGTATGCACAGGGAGAAAAAGTAAACATGCCGGAATCTCCGGAAAAGAAAGGGGAGGAACGTCTGGAGCAGTGGTGTTCTTCATCCTGGGAGGCGGATTGTGCTATCACCGGCCGGGAGCCGTCAGGAAAACGGGATCCGTTTCTGGTGTCAGACCGGCAGGAGGAACAGGATCGGAGGATCCGGAATCTGGTGTCAGTAATCGATGACAGCGAGTGGCACAGCTTTTATCTGATTGGCAAGAATCTGGTGCCGCAGACCATCTGCCTGGGGGAGAGCTTTGATGCAGTGTATTCGGCGTCGAAGATGGATCGGTTTTCCGTGGGAAGGGACTGGTATCAGGTGATTCTGGTCCGTGTGAAGCGGAATTGGGATCCGGCTGTCTGCACGCATCGATGGTCACAGACGGTCCGGGCAGAGAGCAGCTGCCGGTTCAGCGGTCGGGAGGAATGGCGCTGTGTCCGCTGCGGAGAGACAGAGACGGCCCGTTTCGCACCGTTAGGTCATCTGGATTCGTCCGGGGACGGTGTCTGTGAGCGGTGCGGAGCAGATCTGGCGGAGAGCAGTTCAAAAGAGCCGGAAACGATATACTGGAAGGAGGGGGAAGCCCAGATCCGATTTCTGGGCAAGAAAGCATACCGCTTCTTCTGCGTGGATGAGGATTACCGGGACGGACAGGAGCTGCACCGGAAGGGCGCACTGTTTCTCTGTGATTCCGTGATTCCGGCCAATACGGACAGTGACAGCACGAATGAAGTGCTGTTTTCCTTCGGAGATAATAACAATTATAAGACCTCCGGGGTGCGGCGCTGGCTGCAGGAAAAAAGTGAGAATTCCATGGTTCAGACGGAGCCGATCTCCATCGGAGTGGAGTATGCCTATACCGGAAGTACAACGGCAGGAAGCTTTGAGCAGCTGTCGGAAAGCAGCCTCCGTGCCCGGGCAATCGGATATCAGAAGATGACAGATCGGATGTTTCTTCTTTCCCTGGAGGAGGCTCTGAACTATCGGGAGGTGTTATGGCGCTTTGGTGGAGAAACCGGGAATAATCCGCAGACGCAGCTGGGTCCCTATTCCCAGGGCTATTATCTGCGTACGCCCTGTGATGCGTCTGCGGAGGATGGAAGCTTCTGCTACGGCAGCCGGATCTATGGCGTGGATCTGGAGCAGGGGAATATCCACCCGGTGGAAACAGACAGTGAAACTTATGGACTGAGGCCGGCGTTCGTGCTGCCGCAGGGCTGACAGAGAACGGACAAGGAAGTTAGGCTTTCAGACAGAAAGAAAATCAGAAAAAGAAAAAGGAGGAGTGAAAATGAGTAAGAGATGGAAACGGAAACGGATTTCCTGGACGGCTTCGGCATTGACTGCCCTGCTGTTAACGGGGCAGATTCTGCCTCCGGCGGCATGGGCAGAACCCTTTGAATTTGTGGATGAAGAGGGAGAAGAATGGGAGAGCGGCAGGATTGCCAGTGAAAGTGAATTCTCTGCCAGTGGGAGTGAGCTTTCTGCCGGCAGGAGTGAACTGTTTTCTCTTCGTGCCGGCATCCAGGGGCTGCCGGCCAGTCCGTCGGTCGTTCTGTATTCCCTGCAGAGCGTCAGTTCCCTGGGAGATCTGTGGGATGACTGGGATGGGGATTTCACGTTTCTGGACGGAAGTCAGGGACTGGGGACGAAGGAAAAGCCGTATCAGATAAAAACATCCAATCAGCTGATGGGACTGTCACAGCTGGCAGCGATGGGCATGAAGGTGGAGCCGGGAGAAGGCAGAGAGGAGATTATCGGAAGCTATGAAGGCGCTTATTTTCAGCTGAGCAGAAATCTGGATCTGGGAGGGATGGAATGGAATCCCATTGGGTATTATCAGGATTCCTCTGAATTTTCGGGGAAAATTTCTCATCCCTTCTGCGGTCATTTTGACGGAAATGGAAAGACAGTGTCTAATTTCCGGCTGACGCACAGCACCTATCCCGGAATCGGATTTTTCGGAGCTGTGGAGAATGGAACCGTGGAGCACCTGACACTGCGCCCGGGAACCACAGTAACCGGTGCGGAGCAGGTGGGAATTCTGGCCGGCAGTGCAGTAAATTCCCGGATTGCGGACTGCACCGTAGAAGGTGATCTCAGAGCTTCGGGAAGCGTCGGCGGAATTGTCGGTCAGTTGGAGGGCGATTCCCGCGCGGATTCGGTGATTGAGAACTGCACTGCCCGGGTCACCCTCTATGTAACCGGAGGTTCAGAGCGTTATGCCGGCGGAATTGCCGGAAAGGCAGCGGGAAGCAGCCTGGTGGACTGCCGGACGGAGACCGGGGATAACAGCACGGCGCGGATTCAGGGGCCGGGAGCAGCAGTTGGAGGTATCACCGGTTTTCAGAACGATACGGATATTTATAACTGCTATGTGTCCGGAACCATCGGCGGTGCGGGAAGCCAGACGGTGGGGGGAATCACCGGTCAGTATGCTTCCGGACATTTGAAGGTGGCCCGGTTTGAAGGAAGTATCGGCCAGTCCGGGCTTGGTACGGCGGATCATCGTGGAGCTTTTATCGGGAACCGGGAAGCCGGGGACTGGTTTCGCTACGGGGAGGATGTTGCCTGGCTGTTTACCGATACGGAAGCGAAGCTGGCGGCGGGAGTCTGCGGCAGCCGGATTCCGGATGATAATGAATATACCTACGGAGCGAAGGTTGGCTATTCCCACAGCGGGGATCTGTTCTACACGCTGGTGCAGGGCGGTGTGACGAAGACGGTTTCTGATCAGTATTATTACGAGGTTCTGGAACAGGGGATTCTTTCTGTTCTGGATGAGGATCTGGAAGGAGAGACTCCGGAGGTTCTGGGATATGAGCTGGATCACGTGGCACCCAATGATGCCGGACAGCCGGTGCGGGGGTATCTGATCACGGTTCCTCAGATTGATACCATCTCCGGCGGAGCCAATTATTATGATGTGGCGGTGCTGGAGGCCAGGGGAAATAACACCTATTACCGAACCATAGATAAAAATAATCGAGGTGCGGTGGAAGCAGGAAGGACAGTAACGGTCACGACCTCACCGAAGCATACGGATGCTGCCCGGTTCCAGATGGATGGGGTTCCCACCTATACAGAGCGGGGGAGGGAAAAAGAGATGTCTGCCGGGAGCGGCGGTTCCTATCAGTTTACCATGCCGGAGGAAAATACGGAGATCCGTGCGGTGTATGAAAAGGTGGCGGTGAAGGTGGCGGTGGTTCCGTCAGAGTACCGGTTCCGCGTGATTGAGGAGCGAACCGGTGATCGAAGGCATCCGGTGAAAACAACCCGGGTTCTGAATCAGGACGGAAAGCTGATTGCCACTTATATTAACGGCCTTCTGGCAGAGGGAACGAAGGTACAGCCGGTAACCCTGGAGGCAGTGGTGGACAAGGCCAATGATGTGGCAGATTCTTCTGTCTCCTGGTCGGTGGATGATCCGGATCTGATGCTTCTTCTGCCCAACGGCGATGAAGATACCGGTGGTTATACGAAGCAGAGCGCCTCTCTGCAGCTGAATCTGAATGCCGGATTTTTTACGGATACGATCCGGAAGCTGGAGGAGGAACAGGCAAAGTCCGGGTACCGTTATCCCATTCCGGATACGATTTACGGAGCAGGCCATCAGAATGGAGGAACGGTGATCCTGACAGCGAAAACCCGTCCGTCTGCCAGCTTCGAGGGAAAGCCCTGCACGGCCAATGCCCGGATTCTGGTGACCTATCAGGTAAAGGATCAGAGCTATCCGGCGCTGGAGAAGCTTGCATTGGATCAGAGTGCGCTGGAGTTTACGGTGACCAGAAGACTGACCGGAAACCGAAACAACCCGAAGGAGACCGTGACTGTGACTGCGCCTGAGACCCTGACAGCGAAAGCATCACCGGAGTTTTATGCAAAAAAGGCGGTAACCTGGTCGGCAGAGGATCCGTCGGTTCTGACGGTAAACGGAGAGGATGGATCTGCGCTGGTTTCTGCGAAAAAGGATGCCAAATGGATTCAGGATCTGATGGCGGCGGATGACGGAATCCGGGCCAATAATGCTTCTTCTGTGTTAAAGGGGAGCGGTGTGAAGAAAACAAAGGTTCTGGTAACAGCGGAGGACTGGCTGGGGAACCGGCAGACTGCGGTCTGTGAAGGAAGCGTCCGCTTTGTTACGGTAGATGAGACCAGTCTCTATGGGAGCTATGGGAGCGGAAGTTCTTCCGGACGGGGCGGCTCCTCTTCCGGACGGGGAGGCTCCTCTTCCGGCGGCAGCGGTTCCGGCAGTAGTGCTTCCGGCGGCAGCGGCCCGGCTGGAGCTGCGGAAGGGATCTGGACGCGGCTGACGGATGGCAGGTGGAAATATACGGATTCGTCCGGTCTCCGTTACCGGAAGAGATGGGCTTATATTGCGAATCCCTATGCAGGTACGGGCCAGAACCCGGCAGACTGGTTCTATTTTGATGAGGACGGATATATGGTGACCGGATGGCACTGGATTGCGGATGCGGACGGAAAGGAACACTGCTACTATCTGAATGAAATTCCGGATGGAACGCTGGGAAGACTCTTTGTGAGCGGCAGGACGCCGGATGGATATCAGGTCAATGAGAAGGGACAGTGGACGGAGAACGGAACGGTACAGGAACGGGCTTCGGTCTCTGTGACGGCTTTCGGACAGGAAACAGGCGGGGATAGCTTTGGAGTCGGAAAGGGAGGCTTTGTGTTTGCCGCGCAGCATCCGGAGATTACGGATCCGGAATATTTTTTACAGGAAGCTGTGAACTATGATCCGGCAGCGGTGCAGGAGCTGAAACGGTTTGTGTTAAGCTTTGACTGGATTCATGCGGATGAGTTAACCAGGGCTCAGATGGTGCATGACCGGATTGCCAACGGGTTTCACGGCAATACGTATGGGTCTCCGGAGGGAAGCTTCAGTGTATTGCTGCATGGACACGGTGTCTGCAAGGATTTTGCGGAGGAATTCATGATTCTTGGCCGTCTGGTCGGACTGGATGTGGTGGTTTATACCTCCGGTGAGCTGCACGAGGCCTGCCTGGTACGGATTGGAACGCAGTGGTATGCGACGGATCCCACCAGCACGCTGCCGTTTCTCTCGGAGGGTAAGACAGTACCGGTGGATTTCGAAACGGAGTATCACCGGTATGAACGTGAGGCAGCGGCAGCGCAGGAAAAGTTTCTGGAAGAGCATCCGACGGATCTGACATCACTTCTGATGCGTCTGGATCAGAAGCTTGCCGCCGGCGAAATTACAGCGGAAGAGTATAATGAGATTTTCCGGCAGGCATACACCTGCGGAAAGGCAGATGAGAGCGTATGATAAAATCCAGATGGAACAGAAAGAGAAAACAGAAGGCGGCCCTTGCCCTGGCCTCCGTTTTGACGATGATGACGGTGCTCCCTTATGTGCCGGTCCGAAAAGCGGAAGCGGCAATCGGGGAAAAGATTGTGCTGACCTCCGCCCACGGACAGTACGATGGCGGAAAGCTATATTGTATTGACCGAAATCCCTATCACAAGTGGGGCGTGGCGGATGACGGAGATACCTACGTGCGTCATAATCCGTATGCTCTGTCCCTGCCGCTTTCCTCCAGGCAGCTGGACTATGTGTTCTGGGGAATCTTAAGCTTAAAGGCTGCGAAGGGAGATGTGAAGGCAAATAGTGTGATTCGGCGGATCCGGGAAGCGGCTGTTTCTCAGGGAAAGACTCCCATCACCAATCTGGTCACGGAGGAGGATTTGAAGTGTATCATTCATGATGCATCGTACCGAGCCAAATATCCCTGGCTGGAGACGGTGGCGGCAGACAGTGAAACGTATCTGCGCATGGGCGGCCTTCTGGCAGGTGCAGCCACGGTGGGAGGCGGGAAAATTCCGTCTGTGTTAAGTACCGCAACCAGTGTGGGATCCGCCTTCCGGGTGGATCCGGAAACGCTGACCCTCTCCTTTGATGCGTCCGATGCGGATTTTATCCGGACAGTTCCGATTCTGTTTTCCGGGGATCATGGTATGAGCTGGTCCCCGGTATCCGCGGATGGCTGGAGCTACGAAAAGACAGAGAACAGTATCATTTTTCATAATCCTAATCCGTCACCGCACGAAACTCTGATTAAATTTGACGTGCAGGGGACGCCCTATGCTGTTTCCGGCGGTGGTTTTTCTTCCAGGGAAGCGGTAATTGAAAGCTGTCTGAAAATCTATGAGTGCACCGCCTGTTCCGGAAAGCATACTGCGAATGCGCCGTCCACGCTGGATCCCTGGCTCCATCAGAGGCTGGTGGATATCGAGGTGGCCACTGCGCCGGTGGATTATTTTGCGGTTCTCGGCGGGGATGCAGGATCGGGGCCGAACGGAGATATTTCCTTTGAAATCTTTCGCCATGGAGAAGATTTTACGTCTACCTATAACGTGCGGCTGGAGAAATATGACTGGGAGACGGGACAGCCGCTTGCCGGTGCGCAGTTTGGCTTATATGAGAGATTTGATGATAAAGAGAAGGTTGATACAAACAAGGATGGGGCAGAAACGCTGTATGAGGGCGGAGAAGATTATGCCGGAGGCTATCTGGATGGTACGGTACTCTGGGACGGTTTCCGTCAGGCAGGCTCTGTCTCCACGGATGCAGATGGACGGGGGTCTCAAACGGTGGAACACCGGTATCATTATGACAAGACCTTCTGCAACGGCCACCCGGCTCCTGTTTTTGTTTCGGTTCCGGAGGAAGAAACCGATGAAGAAACGGGAGAGGTGGTGAATGAAGGGGAAATTGAGGCGGCGAAGACCCGGAACCGGGCGCTGGCAGCGTCCTGGCTTGCCTGTTTCGGAGACTGCAAGGCGCAGGAGGAGGCACGGGAGGGCGTTCATTTCCACTGGCTGTTGGAAAAGGTGCGTGAGGATGAGATCCGGGAGGTTGCCTCTGATGGAGGTTCGGAAGGAAGCACGCCGGATGCGGGGCCCACAAGCGGAGCAGACGGACCGCGTTCGTATGCTTCTTCCGGCTGTCAGGCGGATTGTGAAGCCACCTATGAGAAATTTATTTCCATGAGGTACAGCTATGTCTGGGAGGAATATCAGGCCCGGGAAGGCTATGTTCTTCATGATGTTCACAGGGAGGATCTTCCCATTGAGATTGTCACAACGGATGCTTCCGAACACGGGGCTAATGCCTTCTTTGCGGGAAGCTACGGGAAGGAAGAGAAGCTGGGAGGTTCTGCGGCTGTTTTGGAAAGAGAAGGAAAGGAAGCCTGTGGATCATCCCGGCGGCGGGGATTTTCATCCCGGCAGGTGTCCCTGCCGAAGCAGGAATTACCGCCGAAGAAAGCCGTGCTTTTAGAACCCTGGACGATGGAACCGATTCATCAGATCATTGTGGAATATCTGGCAGAGCAGGAGGATGAGGCGACACCGGCAGAGGCAGAAAAGCGGAGGAAAGAGGACTTAGAGAACGATGCGGCAACCGGATCGGAAATGAGCCGGGAGGAGAGAAAAGCAACTGAGGCGGAACTGCCTTCGGTTTCTTCTCATCGAAGTGACCGGGTAAGATCACCGATTTTATCTGCCGCTTTCCTTTTTGTTGACGAGGAGGACGAGACACTGCGCGGAGAGGAAGCAGAAGAAAAGAGTCAACAGATGACAGAGAAAGCAGTGCTTTCTCCGGCCTTGGAAGAGGAGGAAGAGAGGGAAGGAGACCCGGGGGCTTCGTCATTTCTTCCTGCCTATGAAGCAGCGCTTGTTTCGGACTCTGCAGGCGAAGAGGTAATGCCGGGGGATAACAGTGCTTACAGTCACTGCAGCGGTGCTGATGGGGAAGGAGATGCCTGGAGGATCTATGATCACCGCACCGAAGGAGAACTTCATATTAACAAGCGGGATCTGGATTTGCAGGCGAAAGAGAAGGAGAAAGACAGCTCTTATGGGGAAACACAGGGAGATGCCACCCTGGAAGGGGCTGTTTACGGGCTGTTTGCCGCTTCGGATCTGGTGCATCCCGATGGAACAACCGGTGTGGTTTACCGGGCAAATCAACTGGTGGCGGTGGCTGCGACCGATCGGAACGGGGATGCCTCTTTTCTTGCCAATACGGAGGCCCCGGGAAGAACCTATGATTATGCATCCGGATCGATTGTGGATACGCCGGATCACTGGCGGGAGAAGGCACCGGCCAATCTCTATACGGCAGACCGGAGTCTGGATGATTATACAGAAGATGGAAAGTATCAGAGAATCTATACGGACGGGGAAGAAGAGAATGGGAATTGCTGGATAGGCCGTCCGCTGCTTCTGGGGGATTATTACGTAAAAGAATTATCCCGCTCGGAGGGCTATGAGCTTTCCGTTGGGAACCGGCTGCATCCGCTGACCAATACCGGGCAGGATGTGGAGGTAAAAGCGTCGGACACACAGCAGGGCTATGCCTGTATTTCCTCCCGGATGTATGCCGAAGAGCAGACCGGAGAAGGCGGAGCAATGCCCAATGAGCTTTTTTTCTCGGCAGATTCCAGAGACACGGAGAAGGGAATATATACGCTGCTTTTCCACGGGCTGCCGGCGGGGACAAAGTTTTATCGGAAGGAGACCGGAAAAAAAGAGGTAAAGGTTACAGCAGGTACCGGTGTCTATCGGGCGGTGGAGACCGGACGCAATGCGGTGGCAGAGCATGCGTTCCAGTATCCCAAATATAATGAGGATGGAACACTCCTGACGGTGGAAACACCGGTCAATTATGTGGCTTCCGGTTTCTTGCAGGTGAAAGAGCTTCCGGTGGAGGATGCAATCGTTTCTTCTGTTTTACAGGAAGCGCAGGAGGGCATGACAAAAGCGGAGAATGAAAGGGTGCTTGCTTCTGAATTCGGCGTGAAGGATAAGCTCTATGTCAAGGGAAAGCTGGAGACGGCCCTGCGCCGGAATGGACGTCAGACACCGCGGCGGAAAAACGGGGAAGGGCGATGGGAGTATTCCGGCCTGAAAGAAGGAATTTACGATGATGTTACTCCGCTGCAGACCATCGTGCTGCGAAAAGAGACGGCCGGCGGAGATCCTCTTTCCGTGGGCAGTGCCATCACCTCGCTGATAGAATTCTATCGCACCAATAGATGGATGAGCTTCGCAGGCCTTCATGACGTAACGGAAACAGAGGATCAGTTCCTTTTTACCGTTTATGCCGGGGTGACGGGAAATCCCGATACCTTTATGGTAGCTGGAAGCGATGCAGAGACCGACAGCATCATTTATCATGCGGTAAGAACGCTGCCGGAGGATTCTTCTTCCCGTTTTGTGTATGTACCGTATTCCAATAATCCGGAGGCAGATGCTTTCGGGACCTATGAGGAATATTCGCAGTACATAAGCGGTTCTTCAGTGATCTGCAGTGCGGTTCTGGTTACGGATGCTGTGATTGATGAAAAGGGCGTGGCAACGTCAAAGACGGTCACGGAAAATGTTTATTATCAGGTTGGAGAAACTCCACTGGATGCAGCCGGAACTCCGATCAAAGAAGTTCGGTATGAAGAGATTACCGAGGAAGAGAGCAGAGAGCTGGAAGAAGTCAGGTGGACAGAGCTGCCGGCGGAGAAAAGATCAGATGGAACATATGCTGTGACGGTGGAGGGTATTTTTACAGACAGCTTTGGTGAATTTCAGACTAATCAGGGCTGCCTTCAGACCCTTGATTTTAAGGCGGTGGTTCCCAAGAAGACAGTGCCCCTGACCGAAGAGGAGGCGGGATATCTGGGCAGTGGTTATGCGGCTGGAAATCCGATGAATGGGGCCTCCTATTATCTGATGGTAAAACAGGCCGGTGTCAGGGCATATCCGGGAACTGCGGATACGTCTCTGGCAGGGGAGGATACCTATATCAGAAAGGTGTCTCTGCTTTACCCGGGAGAGAGAAAGGTGTTTCAGGATGCGGGGACAAGAGAGATCCCGCTGGGGGTTCAGGAGAGAATTATCCGGCAGAAGGTAAAAGTCTGCAAGGATATTCAGACAACACCGGAACAGACGTATGTTCATAATACCATGGCGGAAAGCGGCCATAAGGATATCTATACCCTGGGCAGCGGTTCTGCTGTACGAGCAGCTTCGGCGCTCCCCAATTTCCGTTTTAAGATTTATTTAAAATCCAACCTGGAGCGGCTGTACCGGAAGAAAAACGGAGAGATTCGGTGGCTGGATCGGAACGGAAAAGAGATTTCTGTGAAGGAAACGAAGGCTGCGTATCCTGCTCAGGACCCGTATGCGTCTGCTCCGGGATTATACACAGAATTGCCGGAACCGGATCGGGATCCGGCTTCCCAGAGACTTCTGGAGACGGTCCAGGCGGTTGTGGAAGACGGAGCCGGCAGGACGCGGACGGTGGAAGCGTACAACTATGAAAAGTTTTTTGATGCGGTCCGGGTGGCGAATGAGGATCACTGGGACTTAAAGAAGGACCCGGAGAGAGAAGAAAACGGGGAGACGAGCGATAATGTCCGTCAGTTTGCCATTACCTGGTATCTGAAGGAGGAGGTAGAGAAGCGGACGGAAGACAACGGATACGGAGAGAAGCAGCCGCAGGGCGGATGGGAAACGTATCCGGAGGAAATCTATGAATCTGCGCTTTCCCGGGCGATCCTGAGGGCAAAGGATTATTTGAAGCCGTTTTTTACCTATGATCTGGATGAGATTTATGCGATTGAATGGGATCTGGATCCGGATGGAGGAAAGGATCGGGATAAAACAACGCTTTCTGCCGATCGGTTTTATGCAGAAGAAGGAACCGGACTGGAAACGGCCAGAAACGGCTATTATTACGGTGTGTCCGCCTATCTGCCCTACGGAATGTATGTAGCAGTGGAGCAGCAGCCGGGGGTTGGCAGCCTGGGAGATTTTGAAAATCAGCATTATAAGACGGATCTGCCGAAAGAGATTGCAGTGCCGTCGGTCTATGAAGCCGGTGGAAATCAGGTGTCACCGGAGAAAAATCATCCGTTTTACCGTTACCGGGCGACAGATACGCCGGAGCAGCTGGCGGCGAAATATCAGATTCGGATGAATGAAGAATGGGCGGAAAATCATACCGACGATCGGAGAAACTATGTGATTTCTGCGCATCATGAGGCGGGAGATTTTCTGGTGTATAAGTATGGACTGGATAAGGAGAAACGGACTGCAGGGGCGGTATCGTGCGGAGATTCCGTTCCGGAAGAGGCCTGGCGTGCCGATCATGTCCGGTATCCCTATGGAACGCAGAAGGATGATAACAATCCGTCCGGTTTCTATTGGAAAGATAATGTGGCTGCAATTACCGGCATTTTAACCGGGTATGACGGTCTGTATTTTCAGGCTTTCGTGCCGTTAACCATGGAGGAACCGGCAGAAAGCGCCGGTTATCAGGCAGAGAGCTTTCTGGGATATGCGGATGTCAAATTCCGGAATACCTTTTATACGGCCAGATTAAGAATTGAAAAGCTGGATGCAGAGACAGGGGAAAATCTGCTTCATGACACGGCGATCTTCGCTCTCTATGCGGCAAAGCGGGATACCTCCGGGGAAAGTGAGGGAGAAGTGCTGTTTTATGAGACGGATACCCGGGTAACCGGTTCCAGAGAATTTCTGGAGGCGATGGGAGCAAAGGAGATGAAGCCGGTGGATGCGGCGGCATGGATTCCGTCTACATTTCCGTGGAAGGCGCCTTATACCGGTGATTATACCGGAGTGATTCCTGCCGGAACACCTGTATGCTCAGAGCAGGAGCCGATTATCTTACAGGATGCCTCAGGACAGGAGACAGGACACTTTTGGGCCTATACCACCCGATCGGATGGGAAGACGGGTGGCGGGTCGGATACGGTTCCGGGACGTCAGAATGTGGGATATCTGGTAACACCCCAGCCGCTGGGAGCCGGTGTCTATGTGCTCTGCGAGCTTTCCGCTCCGGCGGGATATACGAAGAGCCGTCCCATTGCCGTTGAGATATATTCTGATGAGGTAACCTATTACCGCAATGGGCACAGGGACAGCCGGGTAGCGGCAGCAATTTATGAGGAACCGATCCGGCGGACGTCAGACAATGGGGAGGAGATAGTGAATCCGGACGGTACGAAGCCCAATGGAAATAAACCGCAGGATCGGGGCGATGTGGCCCGGGTTTCAGTGGAAAATATTCCCATCCGTCTGGAAGTACAAAAGAAAAAGCAGGAGGAAAAGGAAATTTGTTCAGAACTGAACGGTCGGTTGGAAGGAAGTATTACAGAGCTGGATGCCCGCTTTGGGCTGGAGAATCTGGTTCTGGCTTACAATTCCGGCGGAAATTACTTAGGCTACGGCTGGCCCAAGGGATATCTGGAAGGACTGGAGGCGAGAAAAAGAGCCGGGGAGAAGCTGGAGCTTCTCTATGAAGCTTCGGTGTTCACCGGGAAGGCTCTTCTGTACACCGTGCCGGACACTGCGGATGATATGAACCGGTACCTTCCGGGAGCAAAGCTGACGCTCTATGAGGCGATCCGGATAGTTCCCAACGGAGACGGAGGTGATCGGGGTTATGCGGGTATTCAGGTGGTTCGGGATGCCTATGGCAATGTCAGCCGTATTTACGCGAAAAAGGGTTATGCCGGTGAAAAGACGATCTTTGTGAAAGAAAAAGAAGCCGGGGCTCATCCGGATACCGGTTTTCTGGCTTATGCCTATCCGGATGAATTTGATGATACCGGTGACGGCATCTGGACGGCGAAGACAGTACAAAGGGAAGACACGGATCTTCTGTATTATGATCTGGGCGGTCTTTCTGTGTTTGAGACAGTGAAGGGAATGCGTTGCGGCTATGACGTTCAGGGCAACAGGAAACAGCTGAAAAACGGAGAATCCTGCTATGCCTTGAAAGATGGGAAACCGTATCTGGAAATTGTCTGTCCCGATTACGAGAATTTAAGCTACAGCGGAAGAGAGCGCAGGTTTGATAAGGTTCCCCGGAAAACAGAGTTATATCATCTGGATGAAAACGGAACCAGGGATGCCTGTGTGGATTCCTATACCGGAATGGCGTATGTGACAGAGGAAGCTTCCGGAGCTCTGCTGGCATGGCCGGTAAAGCTGTCAAGGGACGAAGACGGCAATGTAACCGGAAGAGAAAAAATCCGGACCTCCCGAATCGCTTCGATAGGAGAAGACACGAAGGAAGAATACCTTGTGGGAACCCTTGACGGCAGTTTATTCAAGAAAAAAGTAAGTCCTGTACTCAATGAGTTTGGTCTGCCGGTATACTATCAGCGGACGGAGAAAGTATATAAAAAAGGAGATGCTGTCTACGATCGGGATGGGGACTACGTGCGGTTTCGCTATACCGATCTGCTGGATTCCTTTCACCGGGCATCCTGGGAAATAAAACGGACTCGGGATTTGCTGGATATCGGCAAGGATCCGGAGAACCCGGATGACGACAGGAGGCTGTTCCGCCGCGCAGGAGAAAACTATGTGCTGGAAAATACCTGGATCAGCGGAGAAAGCACGCCCAATGATCCCTTTGATGAGATGAAAATGACGAAGGGGCAGGCGGATGTGTTAAAGCGAATTCCGAAAGGAGTATATATTCTGGAAGAGCTGGAAGCGCCGGCCGGCTATGCAAAGGCCATGCCGGTGGGAGTTGCTGTGGAAGAAAAAGAGGAGATGGGACAGGTCGGCATGCTCGACCGGCCGATAACGGTTTCCATCGAAAAGACAGATGCTCCGGAGTGCTATGAGCGGACCGTTCTTGATATGCAGGGGCTGTTCTCCGGGAAAGAAACAAGGATTGAGGGCAGCGGCAGCTATACCTATGAGAGTGTAAAAGGAACCAGACTGGCTCTGTATCCGGCCCGGAGAGTGGACTGTGCAGATCTGAGTAAGTACCCGTCCGGTTATCGGCTGGAAAAATGCTCTGAAACACCGTTTTGTTATTCCGTGCTGTCGGAGGATAATACCGAAACAGAGGTAACAGCAGAATGGACTATGGGAGAGACGCCGGAGTATTTCGAGGGAATTCCTGCCGGGGACTATGTGCTGGAAGAGGTGTCTGCCCTTCCTGGTTATCTGCCTGCTTCCAGAGGCATAGAGATTCAGAAAAAAGAGGGGCTTCAGACCTTTACTTTGCCCAATGACCATATCAAAGTGGAGATACTAAAGTATGAAAGAACAGAGGAGGGAATCTGTCCTCTTTCCGGGGATCATCCGGCTGAATTAGCTCTGTTTGAGGCAAAACGGGATGCGGACGGAATGGTACTGACAGATGATCATGGAGTTCCGATTTATGAAGAAAACTCCCCGATTACCTCCTGGACAACGGACGACTGTCGTGATTATACCGAAGGGGAAGACAGCTTTGCAAAGCAGTTTCAGTCGCTGACGGAGGAATACGGAAACAGCTTTATCACTCTTCACTGGAAAAAGGCGGTTGCCCGGAAGCTGGAAGATAGGACGGCAGCGGAAGGGGAGGTCAGCCGTCAGCTGTGGGATCTGGGCAACGGATCACAGGCTTTGGTGACAACAGAGAAAAATCTTCTGAGAGATGGTCAGCCGGGCTATGTCTATGATTTTAAATTCAATTACCGGAAAGAAGGAACTCTGGTCAGCTATGATACGGTGGAGGGACGTCATCGGCTGGATTATCTTCCTATGACAGATGAGAAGAATCGGAAGGGCTATTATGTGCTGGCGGAGATGAAAGCACCGGCCGGATACCGGAAGGCAGATCCCATGCTTCTGGTGGTGGAGGAGACTGCGGAGATTCAGCTGTTCGGGATGGAAAACCGGGAACGGGCGCTCTCTGTATGGAAGCTGGGAATGGAGACCGAAGAACAGCCGGGAATTCCTCTGGCGGGAGCCGAGCTGGCTCTCTACCGCGCGGCGGCAGACGGCAGCTTTACGGAGGAAGAGGAGGCACTGGTGGACGTGTGGATCTCCGAAACCGAGGCGCATCGGATTGCCCCTCTGCCGGACGGGATCTATTATCTGGCGGAACGTACTGCCCCGCCGGGTTTTGCTCCCATGGAGCCCATTCGGGTGGAATGGAATGAAACATCGCCGGAGGAGATTCGGGCAGAAAACCGGGAGAAGCCTGGCCGGCTGGTTCTTACCAAGGTGGATTCCAAGGATCAGGAATGGGGCCTGGCCGGTGCGCTCTATGAAATTCAGAATGAGGATACAGGGGAGCGATGGCAGCTGGAGACCGGAGAAAACGGCCGGGCGGAAAGCGGACTTCTGAAGACGGGAAAAGTGACGGAAAATGGATGGACGCCATATCGTTTTACATTGCGGGAGCTGAGACCTCCAAAGCATTATGTGCTGGATCGGACGGTGCATACCTTTTCCTTTGCGGAGACCGGGGAGAATCCTCTGATCGTTCGCCGGGAGCTTTCGGATGAACAAACCAGAATTACGATTGCCAAAACAGATTTTCAAACCGGACATCTGGTAAAAGGGGCGTCTCTGGCTGTGTACCGGGCAAAAGAAAAAGAGGGGAGATATGAGGCTGTGGGAGAACCGCTGGATGCGTGGGTTTCCGATGGGAACAGCCATGTGATCTGCGGAAAATTATCTGCCGGGGAGGTGTATCTATTGAAGGAAGAAAAAGCACCATCCGGCTACGGGAAAGAATCCCCTGTCCTTTTTTCACTGTCAGAGGATGGGCGGCAGATTTCTTCTATTTCTTCGGACTGCAGTGTGATATCTTTTCAGGCTTCGGAGGAATTTCCGGAGAATATTGCTTCGGTGTCCGTCTGGGGGCGAAAAGCGGTGGAAATAAAGCGTTATCTGACGGAGATAGAGAACGGAAAGGAGCGGGAGATTCCTTCCGGATCTTCTCTGGTTCTGACCAGAGAAGATGGGTTAGAGGAAGGTGAACTCTATGAATGGAGAGAGGAAACCTGGTTTAATGACGGAAGCAGCCGGGTGACCGGACGCAGGTTCTTCCGGCTTCATTTTAATGAACGGGGAGAGTATGCTCCGAACTGGAGGATGCCCGAAGAGACGGTTCTCACTCTGTTAGAGGAGGACGGATCCGGGAAGGACGAGGCTGGAAAAGAAGAGCTTCTTCACTGGACTGTGGAAAATGGAGAAACAGGATATCTTCACACGATAGATAACCCGGAGTATGAGGAAAGAAACGGGATTTCGACGATCAGCGACAATGGCCGTCTGGGCGGTGCGGTGCTGCCTGGCAGTGTGATTCGCTACGAGATATGCGCGGTAAACACTGCAAAAGAGAAAAAAGATATGGAAGTCTGTGTGCAGACAGATGCTCAGACGGAGTGGATGCCGGCCAATTCCGATCCGCTGTGGCGGCAGAAGGGAAAGACGCTGACGGCCAGGCTCTCCGGTGTACTGCCGGGAGAAGAAAAACATATGATTCTTGCGGTAGCTGTCAGACCGGAGGCGAAAGGTTCTCTCTGCTGCAAAACGCTGATTCAGGGACAGGATTATACGGAGATTCATCCGGTAGGCGAAGCAGGAAGTATCTCCCTGCGTAACCGGGTGACAGGAACCGCGGAGAAGAAAGTGGATTGCAGCTTTACCTATCTCCTTCGATTCTTCGGAAAAGACGGACAGGAACTCAAGGGAAGAATTCCCTATGCTATCTCCGGAGAGACGGAAGGTGCTGCCGGTCAAGGTGCTGTCGGCGAAAGTGCCGTCGGAAAAAGCACTGCGGCAGGAAAGCTTCGGAGCGGGGAGGTACTCTGTCTGGAAAAGAATCAGAGTGTGACATTTTTCGGTCTTCCCTGGGGAACGGTTTGTCGGGCAGAGGAGACTGGAGACAGCCGTGAAGCTTCGGAACGGATGTTTTCTTCTCTGTCGCCTTCTGAGGCAGAGGAAATGGCAGGAAGCCGGCCGGCCACTCTGTTCTTTTCCTACGAAAAGAAGGAGGGATCTCTGCGGGAACTGTTCCGAAGAGGACAGCAGTACCGGCTTGTGGAGACAGTGCACTATTCGGATGGGCAAACGCTGCAGACCGGAGTCTGTGCGTTTACCCTGGATGGGGACGGTTCCGTAATTCAGATGGATCTTCCCAACGAGAAAACAGAGCTTTGGATTGAAAAAACGGACGAAGAAACAGGAGAAATGATCGCCGGGGCAAAGCTGGAGCTTTTCCGGAATGAACTTCTGGAAACCTGGATTTCGGATGGAGCGTGGTCCTATCGGGTAAAAACGACAGTTTTACCGGGAGAAAAACTGCTGTTACTGGAGCGTACGCCGCCGGAGGGCTTTGGAACAGCGGAACCGTTGGAAATTACAGTGCCGGAAGGAGGCGGAACCATGACAGTATCTTTGGCGGATCGGCCGATCCGGGTATATGTACGAAAGCTGGGTCTGTCTGCAGACGGGGTGACTGTATCCGGACCGGTGGCCGGCGCACAGCTTCGCCTGGAGACAGAAGAAGGGAAAGAGATTTACCGGCTGACGACGGGGACGGAGAGGGAAGAGATTCCGATCTGTTTCAGGGCGGGAGAGCGGTACCGCCTGGTAGAGGAGAAAGCTCCGGCCGGTTATCTGCCGGCCGATCCGGTTTCCTTTGTGATACCGGAGAAGGGCGGAGAAGTGACAGTTGTGATGTATGATCAGGAGAAAGACAGAAAACCATCGGGAGGCGGATCGGATGTGACTGTTCCAAATACGCTGACAGAAGGAACAATCACCGTTCATTATGAGGAATTTCTGACTGGAAAAGCTTCCGTTCGTCTGCCCTACCGTCGTCTGTCTCCGCTTCCGGCCACCGGTGACGGAAAGGAAGAAAATAGTGCGGCAGAAATCCTGTTTCTGTTCTCACTGATCCTTCTGGCAGTGATGTGCTGCAGCAGAAACACAGGAGAAAGAAAAGAGAAAGGTCAGGGAATCGGATGAGAAAGAAAAAAGAGAGGAAGAGCTATGGTTTTCTTCTGCTGGTTTCCTTCTGGCTGGCAGTGGCGGGGAGGTTTCCCGCCGCTGCCGCCGAAATCAGAGACATACGGATTCATCTTTGGGCAGAGGAATTTGAGGAAAACGGAACTCCGGTCATCGAAGCAGAAGCTTCCGGCAAAAAATATGAAGTCCTGGCGGTGGAGCCGCTGGAACTGTCTAAGAAGCAGGAATATGAGATAGAGCTGGCATCGGAGGAAGCGGAATTTGGAGTCCTTACACAGGAGGATATCCGATTTTCCGGTGTGAAAGCTGTATGCACCAGGGCGGTCCGAAAGGACAGCAGGCAGACGCTTCTTCTGACGGTACAGCTGGAAGAGCCGGGGGAGCTGATCGGAACGGTTCCTTTTGCTGCGCTGGACGGCGGCTGCGCCCGCTGGGAACCGGCTCCCAATGCATCGTCCTATTATGTAATTCTGTTTCGCGATGGAAAACGGCTGCGGGACAGCCATCGGACCGAAGGGCTTTCGTATGATTTTTCACCGCTGATGCGGGAACCGGGATGCTATTCCTGTCTGGTGTATCCCCTGACAGAAAAAGGAAAAAAGGGAGAAAAGACAGAATCGGCCCGGAAGAGACTGGAGCAGGAAAATACGGATGAGATCAGAAAAACATGGAATAACCGTCTTCAGGAACGTTTTGCTGTTCCTGAAGAGATAAAGGGAGGCTGGATTCGGGCGGAAGATGGCTGGTATTATTTTCAGAAGGACGGAACACTCCCCAGTAAAACTACGCTTTTTCTGGATGGAGAATGGTATCGTTTTGATGAGAACGGGAGGTGGGAAGAAAAGCATTGATTTTCCCGACAATTTGTGATACTATGGGCTATGTTACTAAATACCCGGGTATTTATAAGCATGCCTAATAAAAGAAAAGCAACATCTGGCATGTTTCAAATCAGATTCCGGGTACTCTGGAGAGTCTCCGTATTGGAGCGCCGAAGGTGTAAGACGGATGCAGGTCCATGGCATCGGTCGATCTCTCAGGCAAAAGGACAGGGCATACATAGAATCACAATGGGTGGGATGGCCCGTTGTATGCAGATGTTCTACTCTTTGGAGAGCTGATGAAAATCAGCTCTTATTTTTATTGCCCAAAAGGCGGAAATTTCAAACATAAGAGGAGGATAAAACAATGGACATGATTATGAAACTGGTAACAAAAGGTAACGATTTTCTCTGGAGCTTTCTGCTGATCCTGCTGCTCTGCGGTACGGGTCTGTATTACACAATCCGGCTGAAGTTCATTCAGGTGAGAAAATTCGGTGAAGGCTGCAAACAGGTCTTCGGTCATTTCTCTCTGAACGGGGAGAAGCATGAAAAGGGAGAAATGTCCCCGTTTCAGTCAATCGCAACTGCCATTGCGGCACAGGTAGGAACCGGAAACCTGGCGGGAGCGGCGACCGCGTTAATCGGCGGCGGTCCGGGTGCGATTTTCTGGATGTGGGTCAGCGCGTTTTTCGGAATGGCAACCATCTATGCGGAGGCGGTATTGGCGCAGACCTACAAAACAGAGGTTAACGGTGAGGTAACCGGAGGTCCGGTGTATTACATCAAGGCGGCATTCCGGGGAACCTTCGGTAAGGTTCTGGCAGCTCTTTTTTCTGTATTTATTGTACTGGCCCTTGGATTTATGGGAAATATGGTTCAGTCCAATTCCATCGGCGCAGCCTTTGTAGAGGTGGCTCATACTTTTGGGGTAGAGCTTCCTCCGATAGTGATAGGCCTTATTCTGGCAGCTTTTGCGTCCTTCATTTTCCTGGGAGGAACAAAGAGGCTGGCAGCGGTTGTGGAGAAGATCGTTCCGATTATGGCCGGTGTTTATATTGTGGGAAGTCTCTTGTTAATCTGCATGAATATTACCCATATTCCAGCTGCTCTTGTGATGATTTTGAAAGGGGCATTCCATCCGGAAGCAGTAGTGGGTGCCGGTGCTGGTATCGCAGTCAGGGAGGCGATTCGTTTTGGTGTAGCCCGCGGACTGTTTTCCAATGAAGCCGGTATGGGTTCCACCCCGCATGCGCATGCCCGTGCAAAGGCGGAGTCTCCGCATCAGCAGGGCTTATGCGCGATGATCAGCGTATTTATTGATACCTTTATTATTCTGAATTTAACCGTATTTGCAGTTCTGACTACCGGTGTCATGAGCAGCGGAAAAGACGGTACGGCACTGACGCAGGCGGCATTCCAGCAGGGCTTCGGTTCCTTCGGCATCATTTTCGTAGCGGCCTGTCTGCTGTTTTTCGCCTTTTCCACGATTCTCGGCTGGCATTTCTTCGGACTGATCAATGCAAAATATCTCTTTGGTGAGAAAGCCGGAAAAGTTTATTCTTTCATCGTGGTGCTCTGCATCGTCATTGGTTCTGCGCTGAAACTGGAGCTGGTATGGGCTCTGGCGGACTTCTTCAACGGGCTGATGGTAATTCCGAATATCATGGCATTGCTGGCGTTGAGCGGTGTAGTTGTGAAGGCGGCAAAAGGGAGATAGCGATGGAATTGAGTAACCGGGAGCGTCGCGTAAGCCGGCGCTCCTGTGTAATTGGTCGAAAATATCTTCTGTAA
>JAEDOC010000015.1 GCA_016302185.1 Clostridium sp.
ATTTTAGAATAATTTGTAACCATAGTCAAGTGGTAACAAACACAAAAAGGATGATTCCCGGTTCCTTTTCCGAAAATCATCCTAATTTGTTATCTTTTCTCCGAATCAGCGCATCACACCGTTACTTCCGAGAACATAGCCGTCGATCTCTGTCTCCTTAGCCATGCTTCCGTCTTCATAAAAATAATACCAGACTCCGGGTGACATCTGATACCAGCCCACTGCCATAGCTCCGGTGGAATCCAGATAATAGGTCTTGTCCTTCAGCTTCAGCCAGCCGGTCTGCATTCTCCCCTGCGCATCCATATAATACCAGGTTCCGTTCAGCTGCCGCCACCCCGTCGCCGCACAGCCATCCCGGTCAAAATAGTACCAGATTCCCTGCAGATATCTCCAGCCATCCGCTGCCGGGGAACCGGTCTCATCAATATATCTTCTCTCCTCACCAGTCTGCAGCCAGCTTCCTTTCACTTCTGCCTCCCCGGTCACCGCTCCGTCCGATGCCACATACGCACCGTTCTTCCGAACCGCCGCATCCTCACTGTTCTTGGAGGTTGCTCTCACTTCATAATAGTAAGAATCCGCTCCCAAAAGGTATGCCTCCAGCTCCACGCTGGTTCCGCGCAGAGTCAGAGTCGTCACATAGTCTCCGTCTCCATGATACAGCTTCAGCTGATATGCGGTTGCATAAGGAACCGCCTCCCAGACTGCTCTGGTTCCGGAAGAAGTGCTCCAGCCGGCATGGCTGGTCTGTCCCAGCTGTACCACAGGAATATAAGAAGCCTTGATAAACAGGCGACCACTGGGTTCTTTCCAATACGTAAGAAACTTCGCTCCGGATACCTCTATCTTCTCCCGATCATAATAATAGGAAAACTCATCCCCCTCCTCCGGCTTCAGCCGGATACTGGCTGTCACGGTCTCTCCCGGTTTCCACTCCGCGCTGCTGCTGCTCCAGGTAATCGTCTCTACTGTATAGCCCTCTGTCCCGGCAGAAACCACCGGCTCCAGAAGCTCCATTCCGCTTTCTTCGTACTGATCCTGAAAGTTTACCTTCACTACAGGAATTGCCGTATCTCCATAGGTCAATGCCGCATTGCCCAGGGTCAGAAGCGCAACTGCCACAGAGAGCCAGAGTCCTCTGATTCTGTGTCCAAACATCGCTATCCCTCTCTTCTTTCTCACTGATGCCGAACTCTACCGGCTCTTCTCTTCTGCCATTTTGATAACTTTATTATAAATCGTACAATTATAAGCGTCAACTTACGATATTCTTTAGAAACTTTTAACAAAGTACGCAATTACTGTATATGTTTTTGATAAATTTCAAAAAAATCGGCTTCTTCCGCCACTTTTTCTGTTTTCATCTGAAGCTTTTCAAAGGACACTCCACTGTAGCTGATACGAATTTCCTGACAGTAACTGTCATAAAGATCACGGAATGCCTTCTGCCGTCGGTTCGTATAGATCTGCTCTTTGCGAAGCGCTGTTGCCTCCCGATCATACTCATTGACACATTTGATCACATAATAGCTTCCATCCTTCTCCACCGGCACACTTACCTCGCCTGCCGACAGAGAAAACGCCGCCTCTTCATACGCGGCAGATTCCTCCTTCCGCCCCAGAGAACGTTCCGTTACCGTAAGCCCGGCGGCCTCCGCCAGTGCCGAAAAATCAGCTCCCTCTTCGGATGCGGCAGCCTGCAGCGTCTCCGCGGCCTGTCGCTCCTCTGTCTTTACCTCCTGAACAACAATCACTTTCGCTTCACTGTCACTGACCTCCAGGTTCATTCCTTCCGTCAGCTCCTGCACCAGTTTCTCCGCCATACAGTAATCCTCATAGAGCTCCAGCACCTCCTCTTCTGTCAGCTCCATATGCTCCCGATCCGCCGCTGTCAGCGCCCCGTAGTACTCCTGTGCGGCCTCAGACATGGCGGTCTGCTCCTGCGGCGTCAGACGGATGTCCCGTTCCTCTGCCATCAGATTCATGATCTTCATCTCATCCAGAAAGGTCCGCAGCTGGCTTTTCAGATAATCCCCGAAGGTCTTGTCCTCCCCGGCAAGCATCACATCCCAGATCTGATCGGTGCAGACATCCTCATACCGCTTTCTTTCCGTGGAAGCAATTACCAGAATCTGGGGCATGGAATATCCTTTTTCCGCTTTTTTCCCGACGGACAGGGCTGAACTGCTGCATCCAGACAGGCAGAACATGCCAAGCAGAGCACAGAGTGCCGGTATCGCCAGGTGTTTTCTTCTTTTTTTCACTCTATTTCGTTCCTCTCCTTCTTCTTTCCCTTGTTCTCATCATTCGCAGCGCTTTCCAACCGCACAGAGAAGCTCCTTCAGTTCCTGATACAGACGGCCTGCCGGGAGCCCCATCACATTGGTGTAGGAACCACGGATTCCTTTGATATAGGAAGCAAAGCTTCCCTGAATTCCGTAAGCGCCCGCCTTATCCATAGGATCCTTGCTATCTACATAATGTTTGATCTCTTCCTCTGTCATCGGATAAACCTCCACCTCCGTCTCCGAAGCAAAGGTACGTTTCTGTCCGTTACACAGCAGCGTCACACCGGTATACACATGATGGCATCTCCCCTGAAGGCTTCGAAGCATCGCAAATGCCTCCTCACGATCTGCCGGCTTTCCCAGAATCTTCCCATCAATACTGACTACCGTATCTGCTCCCACCACAACCGTGAGCCGCCCCGACGCTTCCGGCATCCGCGCAGCTACCTCCTCAGCCTTCCGGGCAGACAGCTCCATCACCACCTCATCCGGTTCTGTACTGGTTACCACCTCTTCGACCCGGCTGGGCAGAATCTCCGGTACAAAACCAATCTGCCGCAGCAGCTCCTCTCTCCGCGGAGACGCTGAGGCCAGAACCAGCCGCAGCTTTTCCGACAACAGATTTTTTTCTTCCATTCCAGTTTGTCCTCCATTATATACAAAAACAGGGAAACCCTTTCTGCAGATCATACTCAGGCTCCCCATTTTCATCCCTTATCCCGATCCCGTTTAGGCGTACATCGGATTCATCACAAATGCAATCACAATTCCGAGCACAGCTCCCGCAGCCACCTGTATCGGAGTATGCCCCACATACTCCTTCAGCTTCTCCTGCAGAACTTCGCCCTTTAAATTCACCAGATCCTCAAACAACAGCTTATTCAAAACCTTTGCCTGCTTGCCGGTCTCCTGCCGGACACCCATAGCATCATACATAACGATCATGGCCAGCAGGAAGCTGATGGAAAATTCAAAGCTTTCCAGACCATAACAAAGTCCGGCTGCCGTCGTCAGCGCACACACGGTTGCCGAGTGCGAGCTGGGCATACCTCCCGATCCCACCAACCGTTCCGGATTAAAGGAACGGTTCAGGGAAATATCCAGCAGCGTCTTCAGCACCTGGGCCACCGTCCAGCCAACCACGCCGCTCATCAAAGTCTGATTTGCCGTTATCTGCTGCAGTAAAGTCATCGTTTTCTCCTAATCAGTATCCAATCAACCAGTCATAAAGCTCCTGATATTTCAATGCAGAAGCACTCCAGGAGAAGTCAGCCGCCATTGCGCGGTCAATAATCTTGTTCCACTCTCGTTTTTTGTTATAGTATACATACTTTGCATAGCGAATGCTGTCCAGCATCTCATGCGCATTATAGTTCGCAAAGGAGAAGCCGGTGCCGGTTCCTTCATACTCGTTATACGGCCATACGGTATCTTTTAAACCGCCGGTCTCACGCACAATCGGCACGGTTCCGTAGCGGAGCGCCATCAGCTGACTTAAGCCGCAGGGTTCAAACAGAGACGGCATCAGAAAGGCATCACAGCCCGCATAAATCTTATGAGACATATCCTCAGAATAATAAATATTAGCAGATACACGGTCATTGTATTTCCAGTCATAGTGGCGGAACATATTCTCATACTTCTCATCACCGGTTCCCAGAACCACCAGCTGTACATCCTCCGTACAGATCTCATCCATCACACACTGAATCAGATCGAAGCCTTTCTGATCGGTCAGACGCGACACGATGCCAATCATGAACTTCTTATCATCCCTTGTCAGACCCAGTTCCTCCTGCAGCGCTCTCTTGTTCTTAATCTTTTCCTTGCGGAAATTCTTCGCATTATACGGCTGTGCGATTCTGGTATCGGTCTCCGGATTGAAATCCACATAGTCAATGCCGTTGACAATTCCCCGAAGGCTGTTGGCTCTTGCGCGCATCAGGCCGTCCAGGCCTTCGCCGTAGAATGGAGTTTTAATCTCCTCCGCATACGTATTGCTTACGGTGGTGATGGCATCCGCATACACCAGACCGCCCTTTAACATATTGCCGTCCTTGTACGCCTCCAGCTTATCCGGTGTGAAATAATAATCCGGAAGCTCAGAGAAACGCTGGATTGTCTTCACATCCCAGACACCCTGGAACTTTAAGTTGTGAATCGTCATCACGGACTTGATATCACGGAAGAACTCTCCTCCGTGAAATTTATCCTTTAAATGAACCGGAATCAGACCGGTCTGCCAGTCGTGACAGTGAATCAGATCCGGCTTAAAGCCAATGACCGGAAGAGCAGAGAGCGCGGCCTTGCAGAAGAAGGAGAATTTCTCCAGATCATAATACCAGTCTCCATAGGGCTTCGCTCCCCAGAAATAGCTTTCATTATCAATAAAATAGAACGTAATCCCATCATACACATACTCCAGAATACCGACATACCGGTTCTGACCCAGATAATCCATGTAAAAATGGCTTACGTACTTCATCTCATTGCGGAATTTCTCCTTGATGCAGAGATACTTTGGAATCATCACTCTGACATCATAATACTCCTTGTCAAAACACTTCGGTAAAGAGCCTACTACATCCGCCAATCCTCCGGTCTTAATAAAAGGAACGGCCTCTGATGCTACAAAAAGAATATTTTTCATCCTGCTACCTCCCGGGACCTTTATTGAAACGCTACACCGTTTACTTTAACATGTCAGTTAGTTTTATTATACAATAAAATTACAGAATTAGAAAGTAATATTTGCAGCTTTTCTCCCGTTCCCGGCAGGTCTAACCGATCTTGCGGTAATCCAGCCGTATTTTGTCGACAATCAGGGCAATGAATTCCGAATTGGTTGGTTTTCCTTTTCCGGTGCTTACCGTATAACCAAACAGTTCATTGATGGTATCCATTTTTCCCCGGCTCCATGCCACCTCGATCGCATGACGGATCGCCCGTTCCACACGGCTGGGCGTCGTCTGGCGTTTCTTGGCAATTGTGGGATAGAGAATCTTCGTCACCGAGCCCAGCATCTCCTTATCATTGACCGACATAATAATGGCATCCCGAAGATACTGATAACCTTTAATATGCGCCGGGATACCAATCTCATGCAGCATCTGTGTCACATCATTCTCCAGATTCTGCTCCATATACTCTGTTTTATTTATATAAGGCTTCACTTTTCGGCTTCCGGCCAGAGCGGAGGTCTTATTCCGGTATCCATTCAGCCGCCGCAGCTTATCCAGTACGCTTTCCTTTGTAAAGGGCTTCATTATGTAGTAACTGGCTCCCAGGCGGAACGCATCGGCAGTCAGGTTTTCACTTCCGGCTGCGGTCACCATAATAAAAGAAACACGCTCCCCCAGCTCCGGATTGCTTCTTACCTTCTCCATCACAGAGATTCCGTCCATTCCCGGCATAACAATATCCATTAAGACAACATCCGGTTTGGTTCGAACGATCATATTGTACGCATCATTTCCATTTTCCGCCTTGCCAACGACATGAAAATCTTTCTCACCTGCCAGTATTTCGTCAAGCATCTCCAGAGCCTGCCTGTTATCATCCGCAATCGCAATATTGAGTTCTGCCATAATTCGGTCCTCCTATAACAAATTCATCGTAAATTTGATTATAGTCCTTCCATGGAAGATGTTTCAATCAGATCTTATCGCAGAATTCGACAAATTACTGGGTAAAACCAGCCAATCCGAAAGCCGCCGGACCGCCATGAGTGGTGATGACACCGCCGGCCTTTACCCAACAGAATTCTTCAAAGCCACAGTCTTTCGCCGCCTCTTCGGCTTTTTTCATAACTTCCTCCGATAAACCGGCAGTATATACCAGCCAGAGCCGTGATCTCTCTAAATGACAGGACTCCGCATAATCCCGAATCAGCTGTGCTGCAACCTTTGTCATCTTTCCCCGATATTTTTTGGTTGCCACCAGTTTTCCATCCAGAAGCTCAATACAGGGATGAAGACTTAGAATGCGGCTTCCTAGGAATGCGGCATTACTGACTCTGCCGCCGGCCCGCAGAAACTCCAGATTATCCGGAAGAAAGCACATTTTCGCCCGGGAAATCAATTCTTTTGCCGCTTCTGCTGCCTGTGCAATCGTAAGCTCCGGCTGAGACGCCAGAAGCTCCGCTACTGCCACAACCACCGCAGCCTGCCCAACCGAAACCTGCATTGTGTCAATGGCAGTCACATAATCTCTTCCCTCCGCAGCTATGATTCCGCTCTGATAGGAACAGGTGGTCACCGCTGAATATGCCAGATACAGAATCTGTGCCTCCGGCCATTTTTCATGAATCTGATCAAAAATCCGTTCAAAATCACCCGGTGTACTTCCGCTGGTGGTCGGCAGTTTTCCGGTCTGGTTATTTTTGTACTTTTCTTTATTCCTGTTTCCTGCTATTCTTTTCTTTCCTCCTCTATCACGATTTCTCCCTCCACATATTTCCGGCTCATGTCGTGACTCAGCTTCCGTTTTTCCACCGTATCAAATACAATGGAAAAATCATAATCCTCCGGATACAGCTGATCCGCCGGAACCAGAAGCTTCACCCTCTTATGGTTGATCCAGATCTTCTTTCCCTGCAGCTGTACCCGCAGGATCCCTTTGTCGTCCGCTTCCTGACAGACAATTCCAATCTTCCGATCCGGACTCACCATGACGCTGTCTCCCCGGTGAAAGGTAATCTCTTTCTTCATTTTTCCCTGTTTCCGGCGAATCACATGGGGAGAACATTCTTTTTTCAGAGTTTCTGCCATCCCCTTTCTCTCCGTTTCTGTCTCTGCCGCTTCCTGACTCTCCGTTTTTTCCGTTTCTGTCTCTGCCGTTCCGTACGCGGCTTTCCGTGCGCGGCGCAGCATGAACTCCGGCATCCCCAGGCGTTTTGCGATCTGCAGGGCACAGCTCTGCCCCGCCTCCCCGATCACCATCTGATACATCGGCTTCAGATTTTCAGCATCAAAGGTCATCCGGGCATTGAGAATTCCTTCCTCCTTCTCCGCGTACGCCTTGATTTCCGGATAGTGAGTAGTTACCAGAAACAAAGCTCCGCTTCGCTTCAGCTCCTCCAGCACTGCAACCGCAATTCCCATACCTTCCTGGGGATCCGTACCGGAGCCCAGCTCATCCATAATTACCAGGCTCTCCCGATTGGCCCGTTTTAATATCTCTAACACATTGGTAATATGCGCAGAAAAAGTGGATAAATTTTCCGACAGGCTCTGCCCGTCCCCGATATCACAGAGGAAATTGCTGAACATCCCTAATTCCGCCCTCTCGCAGGGCACATGAAGTCCGCACTGTGCCATCATACTAAGCAGCGCCACCGTCTTAATCGCCACCGTCTTTCCTCCCGTATTGGGGCCTGTGATGATAATTCCCTGAACTCCATCTCCTATCTGAAATTGCAGCGGCACGCAGGAGTCCTTCGCCAACAGCGGATGTCTGGCATCCTTTAAGCGGATCACCTGTTCTTTTTCAATTACCGGAGCGGTTCCCCCCTGTTCCAGACTCAGCTTCCCCTTGGAAAATGCATAGTCCAGCTTCTCCATGGTCCGGATATTCTGACGCAGCGGCTCAGAACACGTGTCCACCTCTACTGTAAGTGTATACAGGATCCTTCTTACCTCATCCTCCTCTTCCAACTTCCACTGCTGCAGCTCCTCATATAAATCAGCCAGCGCCACCGGTTCCACAAACAGCGTATTTCCCGTTGATGACTTATCCAGCACACTGCCCGGAATCCGGAACTTATACTCTTTTTTCACCGGCAGACAGAGCCGGCCATTGCGGAAAGTACTGAAGCTGTCCGACATACACTCCTTATTCTTCCGAATCATCTGATCCGCCTTCTCCCGCATCTCTTCCTCCGCCCGCAGGATACTGCGCCGAATCTCCCGCAGTGTCACAGAAGCACGGTCCGCAACTTCATCATTAAACACGGCTTCCTCAATCGCCTCTTTCAGGGATTCCAATGTCTCCAGATTTTCCGTATCATAGGCCAGAGAAATATCATAGGATTTCCCTTTTTCCAGATAATCTCTCAGGCGTTTCACTGCCACCAGAGCGCCTTTTACCTTCGACAGCTGACCGGCTGTCAGGCAGTCTCCTTTGGAGGTGATCATCAATATCTCCTCCATTCCGTTTAAGCTGACCAGCGGTGGATTTCCGCATTTTTCCAGCAAAAGACGACTCTCTGTGGTTTCCTTCAGTCGGTGCAGCAGCTCCCGCTCGGACAGGCAGGGCACCGTCTCCCGGATTCTCTGTTTTGCCGCTTCCGTCACGGCAAGCTCCACCCACTGCTCCTTGATCCGGTCAAATTCCAGTACCTGTTCTACTGCTGCTTTTTTTTCTATCTGCACATGTTTCACATCCATGTTTTCTTCCTCCATACCTTTTATTTACTGAGTTTATGATTTTTCGGTGTGAGAGGAATTTCCGCAAAGAAGCTTGAATTCTGTCAACTGTCAACAGAACTCTCACGCTGCCGCACGGCTGCTTTCAAAAAATGCGGACATGACCCTACAGCCATGCCCGCATGAAAAAGACATATTGTAAGTCAGGAAGATGCCGGCCTTCCGCCGGTGCATCAGGGCAGATCTCACCCGCTGACAGAAGTCAGTTCCATTCTGACTTCCCGGATTACAATTCACGCTCTATTTTTATAATCAACCATTCACCTTATTATTTATGACATTCACTCCGCCGCATCCAGCATATTCTCTATAAATATGCCATACCCTCTCGTCGGGTCATTCACCAAAACATGGGTCACTGCGCCCACCAGTTTCCCGTCCTGGATGATCGGGCTGCCGCTCATCCCCTGCACGATTCCCCCAGTCAGATTTAAAAGCTCAGGATCAGTGATTTTAATAATCATATCTTTATTCTTTCCGGCCGGTGCATAATCTACCCGCTGAATCTCCACAGTATAATCCTTCAGCTCCCCGGACACATTGCTGCGAATAATGGCTGCGCCCTTTTTTACGTCCTGACGGTAACCGATGGGAATGGGTTCTCCCTGAATCCGATTTCGAAACCGATCATTTACAGTTCCAAAGATCCCTGCATCGGTATTGGCTTCGATTTTTCCCAGTTTCGACTGTGTTCCATAGTAAATCACGCCGGACATGACTCCCGGCTTTCCGAAACTTCCTTTTTCAATCCCCATAATCTCTGTATCATACAATTCCCCGCCGGAGGTCTGAACCAGATATCCCGTATCGGTGTCACTGATTCCGTGCCCCAGAGCCCCAAACTCTCCGTTGGTGAATACGTAAGTCATGGTTCCGATTCCCTGGGTATCATCACGAATCCAGACACCCAGCTTATAATCGCCATCCTTCGTTTTCACCGGTGTCATCTGCACCTTCATCTGTGCACCGTCCCGGCGCACTCCCAGCGTCATCGGCTCTTCCCCCGCCTCATTGACCGCTTCAATCATATCCGTCTTATTTACCGCCGGCACATCATTGATCGCCTCAATGTAATCTCCCGATTTTAAAATTCCTTCCGCCGGCTCCAGTGTTTCTCCGTTCTCCGTCTTCACCTCTCCCGTTCCGATCACCATCAGTCCGTCCGATTTCATGTAGATCCCCACCGGCAGCCCACAGGGAATGGCATACTTCGTATCTGAGACATCCACCTCAATATTTTTTAGCGGAAACAGACCGAACAGTTTTAAATCCAGATGATAAACACCCTCCTGTCCTGAATACATAGAAAATGGTTCATTCAGCTGCAGATGAATCTCATCCGATGGAATATTGGAACTGTTATTCAGCACCACCTCCTCACTCTCACTGTGAAGTGACACGTGAAACGGAAGAGAAAAATGGAACTGCTCCTCTTCTTCTACCACCAGATTCAGCCGATCCGGAATTGACCACCGCACATAATAATAGGAAAGACCGATCAATGCCGCCAGACCGGTCCAGAATAAAATCACAAAGGTTCTCTGAAGCTTCTCCTTTCTGGTCACTTTTCCTTCCTCCTTACTTAAGTTTTCCCGTACTTTTTTGTTCCGATTCACGATTTTAGTATGTGGAGGATGATAAAAATCAGTCTGATAGGATTTGTCCAACACTGGATTTTTTATGTAACCAGGGTCCTATTTCCATCTGAATTTTTTTGCCTGATATTTTTTTCTGCTTGACAATTGTTGTTTCATTTTATATAGTAAAGGGGATCATATGACTGACGGAAGTGGAATGAACCACATGAAGTATGATTTTTTAAGCCGACCGTCTGGGCAATTTGCCTGGACTGTCGGTTTTTTTTGTTCTCAAAACGCATTTTTCAGCGGATCACAGACAAGCAGACAGGCCAGGAATATCTTTGGAAATGGAGGGAAGCATATGACACCAGGACGAATCCATTCCTGGGAATCCATGGGACTGGTGGATGGCCCCGGCATCCGTACAGTAATTTTTCTTCAGGGCTGCCGCCTGCGATGCCGCTACTGTCACAATCCGGATACCTGGCAGGAATGCGGCGGCTCATTGGAGACCCCCGAGGAAATTGTAAACCGACTGGAACGCTTTCAGCCGTATTACGGAACTACCGGAGGAGTCACCTTTTCCGGGGGAGAACCGCTGTTGCAGAAGGAATTTCTGACGGAGGTTCTGGCTCTCTGTAAGGAAAAAGGGATTCACACCTGCCTGGACACGGCAGGCGTCGGAACCGGTGGATATGAAGAACTCCTACGCTATACGGATCTGATTCTTTTTGATGTGAAGCACTACACTCCGGAGGGATACCAAAGAATTACCGGTCATCCCATCGATGAGTCGCTGCGTTTTCTGGAAACCGCACAGCACATGGGTATCCCTCTCTGGATTCGCCATGTGGCAGTGCCGGGGCTGACAGACAGTAAGGAACACCTGCAGGGCCTGGCCGAATACATAAAAGGGCTGCGCAATGTAGAGCGAGTGGAGCTTCTTCCTTATCACGTCCTTGGAGTTCCCAAATACCAGGCAATGGGGCTTCCCTACCCGCTCTCCGGTGTACCTGCCAAGGATGCCAAAGAGCTGACAGTCTGGCAGGAACTCATGAACCGGGAAAACACTCACCGATAGCTCCAGAAAAGAACCGATCAGAACAGAAGAATCGAAAGAAAGAAGAGAAAGCGAAAGGAGAACAAAAAATGAGTATTGATGTAAACTGCACCGCATGGAGAGGCTTTCGGACAGGAGAATGGCGACACGTGGTAAATGTCAGAAATTTCATTCAAAAGAATTATACTCCCTACACCGGGAATGAAGAATTTCTGGCAGATACAACCGAAAAAACAAAAAAGGTCTGGGAAAAGGCCCACGCGCTGATTCTGGAAGAAATCAACAAAGGAATTATTGATGTGGACACCACCGTCGTTTCCGGCATCGACAATTTCGCCCCCGGCTATATCGACAAAGAAAATGAAGTCATCGTGGGACTGCAGACGGATGCACCCTTGAAGCGGATTGTGAACCCTTTCGGCGGTATGCGCATGGCAAAAAGTGCCCTGGAGCAGTACGGATATCAGCTGGATCCTGAGGTGGAAAAACATTTTAATCTGTACCGGAAAACCCATAACGATGGTGTGTTTGACGCCTATCCCGAGCGTGTCCGCGTTGCCCGCTCCGCAGGACTTCTGACCGGACTTCCCGACGCCTACGGCCGTGGCAGGATCGTCGGCGACTACCGGAGAGTCCCCCTTTACGGCACCGATTTCCTCATAGAGTCGAAAAAAGCTGATTTAAAGCTGCTGGATGGACCCATGACCGATGAGCGGATCCGACTTCGGGAAGAAGTCAGTGAGCAGATTCGGGCCCTGCAGAAGATGGCTTCCATGGCAGCAACCTATGGTTGTGATATCACAAAGCCTGCAGAAAATGCCCGGGAAGCCGTACAAAATCTGTACATGGCCTATCTGGCCGGAATCAAGGAAAATAATGGCGCAGCAACCAGCCTGGGACGTACCTCCACTTTCCTTGACATCTATATCCAGAGAGATATCGAGGCCGGTATTCTGGATGAAGCCGGTGCCCAGGAGCTGATCGATCAGTTTACCATCAAGCTTCGCCTGGTTCGTCATCTCCGCACACCGGAATACAATGAACTGTTTGGCGGTGACCCCACCTGGGTGACCGAAAGTCTCGGCGGCATGGGTGTGGACGGCCGTACTCTGGTCACCAGAAATACGTTCCGCTATCTCCATTCCCTGACCAATTTAGGGACTGCGCCAGAACCGAATCTTACTGTATTATGGAGCCAGAATCTGCCGGAAGCCTTCAAGGATTATTGCGCGAAAATGAGCATCAATACCGACTCCATCCAATATGAAAATGATGATCTGATGCGGCCCATGTACGGAGATGACTACTGCATCGCCTGCTGTGTCTCTGCCATGGCCGTGGGAAAACAGATGCAGTTTTTCGGTGCTCGGGCGAATCTGGCCAAAAGCCTGCTCTACTCCATCAACGGCGGTGTGGATGAACTGAAAGGCATCCGCGTTATCCCTGATATCGAAAAAAATACAGAAGAAATCCTGGATTATGCTCATGTGCTGGCCGACTACAAAAAGACGCTGTCCTATGTAGCGGAGCTTTACGTGGATACCATCAATATTATCCACTTTATGCATGATAAATATGCATATGAAGCAAGTCAGATGGCACTCCATGACACCTGGGTGGAACGACTGGCTGCCTTCGGAGTTTCCGGCCTGTCCGTTGCGGTAGATTCGCTTTCCGCCATTAAATTTGCCAAAGTATCCCCCATCCGGAATGATCAGGGAATCGCAGTAGACTTTAAGGTTGAAGGAGATTTTCCAAAATACGGCAATGATGACGACCGGGTTGATGATATTGCTGTGGAACTGGTTTCTTATTTCTCCGCAGAGCTGAAAAAGCATGCGCTGTACCGAGGAGCCATCCATACGCTTTCTGCCCTTACCATCACCAGCAATGTAATGTATGGAAAGAAAACCGGAACCACCCCGGATGGAAGAAAAGCCGGAGAACCCTTTGCGCCGGGAGCCAATCCCATGCATGGCCGGGACAGCCACGGTGCACTGGCATCCCTGAATTCCGTGGCCAAAATCCCGTACCGCGCCATATGCCAGGACGGTGTTTCTAACACCTTCTCCATCACTCCGTCCGCACTGGGAAAAACAGAACAGGAACGTATGAAAAACCTCGTCATGATTCTCAACGGATATTTTGTTCAGGGAGCCCATCATCTAAACGTCAATGTGATGAACCGCCAGCTTCTCCTGGATGCCATGGAACATCCGGAGCAGTATCCGACCCTGACCATCCGCGTATCCGGTTATGCGGTAAACTTCAGCCGCTTAAGCAGAGAACAGCAGCTGGAGGTAATTAAGCGAACCTTCCACGAAACCATGTAAGTCTGCATTGTTCTGTCAGACGCACCCCGGCATATTGATTTAAAAACAGAAAAAAGCAGCGATACCTTCATTATTTAAAAGGTATCGCTGCCTCTTTAAATTTTACCTTGTTTCCAGCATCTTCCAGATGAACTCCACCGCGCCGTCAATGCCATAGCTGGCAGTATTCAGGCACAGATCATAATTATTGGCCAGGCCCCAGTTTCTGCTGGTATAAAAATTATAATAATGAGCATGCTCCCGATCCAGACGTTTTAACATCCGGCGGGCTTTCTTTTCATCCAGTCCCGCATTCACCTCCATCGCCCGGTGGAGACGCTGCTCAAAGGGTGCTGTAATATAGATACTGACATGAGGAATACGGTTATTGGTCATGATGGCATCGCCGCAGCGCCCCATGATGATGAAGTCCTCTTTCTTTGCCATGTCACAGAGCAGATCGCTCTGGTTAAAGAACACCGCATCCCGTTTGCTTAAGCCATGGTACCGGCTGAATTCCCGGAATCGTTCCCGCAGGGTCATTTTCTTCACCGGTATAAAGGCGCTGGAGGGATCCTGGTACTTATCCGCGGCATGGGAATAACCGATATGATCCTTTACCGAATCCTTCTCCGCTTCCAGACGCTTCAGCACCGCCTCGAATATCTCCGCATCGTAGTAATTGATTTTCAGCTTATCCGCCAGCTTAAAGCCCACATCGATACCGCCGCTTCCGTAAGTCCAGCTGATGCAGATGATCAGATGATCCTTCTCTGAAAATCTCTGTTTTAAGTTAAAGGTGTTCAGCTTCGCCAGTTCCGGGTCGATCACATCTCCCTGTGCAAAGCTGGTGGGCAGGCTCATGACTTCTTTCAAAATCCGGTTATACTCTGTCATAACCAGCTTTCGTTCTTCCTTATCCTGAATCGTTCTGGCCATATTTCCAATCAGAGCCAGCTCGCTCCGAATCAGATTTCCCTTCGGCCTGGTGGTTAACAGGGAAACGATTTCATTCACACAGCGTTCCCGATCACGATTATAGACACGTCCCAGCGAGGAACCCAGCTGTGCATACACCTCCGCATCCAGATCATAAATGCATTCCGCCAGCTCGCGGATCTTATCTTCATTCATTGGCATATCATCTCCCCCTTCCTATAAAAAGAACACCAGCATATCCAGCAAAAAGACCGGTATCAAAATGCCGAAGGACCAGAGCAGATACCCGAAGAAGGACGGCATGCGGACACCGTTTTCATCCGCAATGGCCTTTACCATAAAGTTCGGCGCGTTCCCGATATAAGTATTGGCTCCCATGAAAACTGCTCCTGCGGAAATTGCCATCAGCATCTTCACAGGAATCTGTCCCAGTGTTGTTACCAGCCCCTCGGTAAAGCCCAACGCACCAGCGGTGGTCAGGAATACCAGATACGTGGGCGTGTTGTCCAGAAAACTGGACAAAAGTCCCGTTGCCCAGAACATCTCAAAGGGTTTACTCAAGCCCAGATTTGCACCATTGGCTTTTAATATCATCAGAGCCGGCTGCATAGTAATAAAAATACCGACAAACAGAACAGCAACCTCCTGAATTGCTCCCCAGGTAAAGTGATTTTCCCGCCGAATTTCAGCTTCTGTGGTCCGGAAAGATAAATAGGCTGCCAGAAGAATAATCACAATCTCAATTAACGCCGGATAACCCAAAACCACTTCTCCGAAAATATGAATCCCTTTTACATGACCTGCAGCATCCTGAAATGCAGGAAGTCCCGGCAGAGTTCCGCTTAAGATAACGGCAGCCACAATCATAATCAGAAAAACCAGGTTATGAACTCCACGAATCTTAATCTCCGTACCAGGTTTACTGATATCCGGTTTTAAACCTCTCGCGATGTCCTTCCGATACGCTCTGCGGTCAATCCAGTAAAAGATAAACAGCAGCACCGTCATATTCAGCAGAAGAAGCGGCAGCAAATGCAGACTCCAGAAAAAAGGAACTCCTCGCATAAAGCCCATCAGAAGAGGCGGATCACCGATCGGCGTCAGACAACCGCCAATATTGGAAACCAGGAAAATAAAGAAAATAATAATATGACGCTTCCTTTTTCTCCAGGAATTCATCTTGATCACCGGGCGAATCATCAGCATGCTGGCACCGGTGGTTCCAATCCAGCTGGAAAGCAGGGTTCCGATCGCCAGAAGGCCAACATTCACCCGGGGAGAGCCGGCCAAATCACCGGACATGGTAATATTACCCGAAACACAAAACAATCCAAACAATAATACAATAAACGTCAGGTAATCATTCACGATACACTCCAGAACCGTCTCCGCAGCCGTTCCTGCACCATAAGCCGCCGCAAAGGGGATGATAAACAGAACTGACCACAGAATAACCGCATGTGGCTGATGGCTCTCCCACCACTCCGGCTTTACCAGAGGGAGAACTGCAATACAAAGCAAAAGCCCCGCAAAGGGAATGCACAGCCAAAGAGGAACCGATACCGGCCCCTCACTTCCGGCTTGTTCCGCGGCCAGAGCTGTCAACGGACTCATCAGAAGCATCGCTGTCAGACTTCCGAAGAAAGCAACCATTCTTTTCACGACAAGTAACCTCCATAAATCACTTTTTTATATAATCCTTGTTTCATGAATGTCTCTCTACATTCAGCCACCAATTATAACAAGTTTCCCAGTTTCTTACAACAGATACAATGCTAAAGAAACGTTTATTTTTCCAGATTTTGTAGGCAATAGTCACAACTTTATAACATGTCAGTTCCGAAAAGGAAGAAAAAAGAACCTGCCAATGTGAAACACATCGACAGGTTCTTTTACTTCAAAATAATTTGATTATACTAACTCAAGCAGTACTTCCATTGCAGCATCGCCCTTACGCTGGCCGATCTTTACAATTCTGGTATAACCACCATTACGGTTCGCATACTTCGGAGCGATCTCTTCGAACAGCTTGGACGGCATATCGATAGCCTTGGTTCCTTTTTTCTTACCTGCTTTTGCAGTCGGAACTTCAGTTACATTGTAGAGAACCTTTAACATCTGTCTTCTTGCATGAAGTCTGGACGGTTTGTCCTTCTTGATCTCTTTCTCTACTTCCTCGTATACGGTAACCTTCTTACCGTCTACAACCTCTTTAACTCTCTTGCCTTCAGCGTCCTTCTTAGCAACCTTAGCGGTAACCTTAACGGTCTCAAAGTTATCTTTCTCTTTTACTGCCAGTGCAATTAAGCCCTCGGCGATCTTCTTTACTTCCTTTGCTCTTGCCTCGGTAGTAACGATTTTGCCGTGCTGTAACAGGTTAGTAACCTGGTTTCTCAGCATTGCCTTTCTCTGACTGGAAGTTCTTCCTAATTTTCTATATCCTGCCATGATAATTAATCCTCCTATTTTCGGGAGCCGGCCACCACGCATCTTTGGTCTTACTGGCTGCCTGCTTTAATTTGTCCGGTACACCTGGAAGTGCCCTTGGTCTTATCTTCCGGGCGCTTATGAATATTCATCTCTAAAATTATGCTTCCTCACTCGGATTGAGCTGTAAGCCTAATTCCTTTAACTTGGCAAGTACCTCTTCTAAAGATTTGCGGCCTAAGTTTCTGACCTTCATCATATCCTCCGGAGTTCTGTTGCACAGCTCCTCCACGGTATTGATACCTGCTCTCTTTAAACAGTTGTATGAACGTACGGATAACTCCAGTTCATCAATGTTCATCTCAAGCACTTTTTCTTTCTCGTTATCTTCCTTCTCTACCATAACCTCTGCGGTTTTTGCATTCTCGGAAAGATCAATGAAAAGATTCAGATGCTCGCTCAAAACTTTAGCTGCCAGGCTGACTGCCTCATCAGGAGCAAGAGTTCCATTGGTGTATACATCCAGTGTCAACTTATCATAATCGGTAACCTGACCTACACGGGTATTCTCTACAGTCATATTGACACGCTCTACCGGTGTATAGATGGAATCCACGGCGATGACTCCGATAGGAAGCTCATCGTTCTTATTCTTGTCTGCGCTGATATAGCCACGGCCCTTGGTAATAGTAAGCTCCATGTAGAACTTGCTGTCTGCGCCGCCGCTTAAGGTAGCGATTACCTGATCAGGATTTAAAATCTCAATATCGGAATCAGCCTGGATGTCAGCGGCAGTGATGACGCCCTCACCCTCGAACTCGATGTAAGCCGTCTTCGGCTCATTGGTTTCGCTGCTGTTTCTGATTGCTAAACTCTTGATGTTCATAATAATCTCAGTTACGTCTTCCTTAACCCCGGGAATCGAACTGAACTCATGCAAAACGCCATCGATTTTCACTTGACTTACTGCTGCACCAGGCAAAGAAGAGAGCATAATTCTTCTTAAAGAATTTCCTAAAGTAGTACCATAGCCTCTTTCCAGCGGCTCTACTACAAATTTGCCATATCTTTTGTCTTCTGAAATCTCAGCAATTTCAATTCTTGGTTTTTCAAAATCGAACACGATAGCCCCTCCTTTTGGGAACTTTGTTTGAGGGTCTGTTATACTCTTTTTCAAGAAATGGATAGGAAGCGCCGCAGGGCTCTCTGCAGATACAAAAGCGTATTCTGCCAAAAGCAGTGCAGCACTTCAAAAAAGTTCTTATTATTTGGAGTACAACTCGACGATAAGCACTTCGTTTACAGGAACATCAATCTCGTCTCTGGTCGGTAACTCTTTTACAGTACCCTTTAAGTTCTCAGCATCAACCTCTAACCATGCCGGAACCATTCTGCCGCCGGTTACCTCAGCGATATCTTTATATCTCTGTGAAGATTTGAATTTCTCTTTGATCTCGATTACATCGCCAGCTTTTACCTGGTAGGACGGAATGTTTACACACTTACCGTTTACCAGTACGTGCTTGTGATCAACGATCTGTCTGGTTTCTTTTCTGGTACGGCCAAAGCCCATCCGGAATAATACATTATCCAGTCTGCACTCCAGAAGGATCATTAAGTTGGTACCAACCTGTCCTTTCATTCTGGATGCTTTTGCGTAATAATTTCTAAACGGTTTCTCTAACACACCATAGATGAATTTTGCTTTCTGCTTCTCTCTTAACTGGAGACCATACTCGCTCATCTTTCTGTTGGCTCTCTTTAATTCTCTCTTAGATTTCTTGTCGATTCCTAAATAAACCGGATCCAGGTCAAGAGATCTACATCTTTTAAGTACAGGAACTCTATCTACTGCCACTTTTTTGTACCTCCTAATCAGACTCTTCTACGTTTTGGCGGACGGCATCCATTATGCGGAACCGGAGTTACGTCCTTGATGCTTGTTACTTCCAGACCACATGCCTGAAGGGCACGGATTGCTGCCTCACGTCCGGAACCCGGACCTTTTACCATAACGTCTACGGACTTTAAGCCATGGATAAGAGCTGCCTTCGTTGCAGTTTCTGCAGCCATCTGAGCTGCGTAAGGAGTAGATTTCCTTGAACCTCTAAATCCCAGACCGCCTGCACTTGCCCATGATAAAGCATTACCCTGTGCATCTGTTAAGGTAACGATTGTGTTATTAAAAGATGACTGGATGTGCGCCTGTCCGCGTTCAACGTTTTTCTTTACACGCTTTTTTGTCACTTTTTTACCAGTTGACACTTTTTTAGCCATTTTAAACTAACCTACTTTCTTCCTTAATCCGAATCCTGTCAATGAAATGTATCAATAACCTGATTCACAATTTACTTCTGTTACCAATCTTTATTTCTTCTTGTTTGCTACTGTCTTTCTCGGACCCTTACGTGTTCTTGCATTGGTTTTGGTCTTCTGACCGCGAACCGGAAGGCTCTTTCTATGACGAATGCCTCTGTAGCAACCGATCTCCTGAAGTCTCTTGATGTTCATAGCGATTTCTCTACGTAAATCACCCTCTACTACCTGAGTCTCAGCGATGATTGCAGCGATCTTCTTCACTTCGTCATCCGTTAAGTCCTTAACACGTGTGTCAGGATTAACGCCAGCCTCTGCAAGAATACGGTTGGAACTTGTTCTACCGATACCGTAGATGTAAGTTAAACCGATCTCGACACGTTTTTCTCTTGGTAAATCGACACCTGAAATACGAGCCATGTGTGTAGTACACCTCCATTAACTTATTTTACTTCTTGTGATAATGTATTTTGCTTTTTCATCTGAACAACTTATCCGCGTGTTCCGTTCAAAAGCAGTGCGAAAAAAAAGGGAGACAAATGCTTATCAGCCCTGTCTTTGTTTGTGCTTTGGATTTTCACAGATTACTCTGATACTGCCTTTTCTTTTAATGATCTTGCACTTTTCGCAAATTGGTTTCACCGATGATCTAACCTTCACAGTAATTCTCCTTTCCGTAATAGTCCGCCCTATACCGGACATACAATTTTCGTAACCTATTGCAGTCCTTTTTGTTCGGACTTACAGGTAACACCAGGAAAGCTCCTCTCCGCTTCCAGTCTGGGTTAGGACCAAAAGGGCGGATCTCGCCTGTTGCTTCAACAAAGTTCGCTAGAGCATTATAACATTACTTTTCTTATAATGCAAGCGAAATCTTTAAAAAATTTATTTATCTCTCCAGATGATTCTTCCCTTGGATAAGTCATAGGGGGACATCTCCATGGTAACCTTGTCACCCGGTAAGATTCGGATATAGTTCATACGGAGTTTTCCGCTGATGGTAGCCAGAACGATGTGGCCGTTCTCCAGCTCTACTTTAAACATGGCGTTGGGAAGCTTCTCTACTACAACGCCCTCAATCTCAATTACATCTGCCTTTGACATTCTTATTTCCCTCCCTGTGCAAACCGCTTTATAAAATATTTGATTTCCTCATCCGTGACTGTGCTGCCGCTCATCAGCTTTTCTGCAAGCTTTTCATCTTTGATGCCGGATATCTGAACATGTTTCTTCTTTTTGCGTTTCTGTTTCTCCATCGTCCTGATTCGTCCGTCCGCCAGATACACATACTCCGTTTCCTCTTTCACAATCAGAAAGAAGTGTCCTTTGTCATGGCCGGCCAGTGACCTGACCAGACAACCTGCCCTATATTCTGCCATCTTACTCTCCATATTAAATAAGAGATAAAATCTCCGGTCCATTCTCTGTGATCAGAATGGTGTTCTCATAATGAGCTGACAGGGAACCGTCTTCCGTCACCACAGTCCAGTCATCGTCCATCCAGGCAACCTCATAGCTGCCTGCATTGATCATCGGCTCCACAGCCAGAGTCATTCCCGGCTGAAGAAGAATCCCTTTTCTCTTTCTGGCGAAATTGGGGACCTCCGGATCCTCATGGAGATGAGAACCGATTCCGTGGCCTACCAGATCTCTTACTACGCCGTAGCCAAAGCTCTCGGCATATTTCTGGATCGCTGAGGAAATGTCATTCAGATGATTGCCAGGTTTAGCAAATTTAATCCCTTCAAAGAAGCTCTGTCTGGTAACATCAATGAGTTTTCTGGCCTCATCGCTGATTTCACCAATGCCATGGGTTCTGGCCGCATCGGAATGATATCCTTTATAGATTACCCCAGCATCCAGACTCACAATATCTCCCTCCTGAATATAATGTTTCTTGTGAGGGATTCCGTGCACCACCTCGTCATTGACCGACACACAGATAGATGCCGGATAACCGTTGTAATTCTTAAAGGAAGGAATACAGCCGTAGCTTCGGATGATCTCTTCCCCAATCCGGTCAATGTCCCAGGTGGACATCCCAGGCTTCAGACTCTTTTCAAGCTCCTCATGAGTTTTGGCGAGAATTCTTCCCGCCTCTCTCATCAGTTCAATCTCTCTGGAAGACTTAATTGTTACTGCCATGCTTTATGCTCCTAAAATCTCTGTAATACTTGTAAACACAGCATCCATGGACTGTGTTCCATCTACAGAATGCAGCACGCCTTTCCCTTTGTAATAATCAATCAGCGGCTGAGTCTGCTCGTGGTAGACAGCGAGACGCTTCTGCACCGTCTCCGGCTTATCATCGTCCCGAAGTACCAGCTCTGCACCACATACATCACAGATATTCTCTGTCTTCGGCGGTGCAAATTCAACGTGATACGTAGCTCCGCACTTTAAGCAGGCCCGGCGTCCGCCCATACGATTTACGATATTGGCATCCGGAACATCTACGTCAATGGCGAAGTCAATCGCTTCTCCCGCCTCAGCCAGTGCTCTGGTCAGGCTTTCTGCCTGGGGAATGGTTCTCGGAAAGCCGTCCAGAATGAACCCGCCGTTGCAGTCAGCCTGATGAATTCGATCCAGAAGCATGCCAATGGTTACTTCATCCGGAACCAGAAGTCCCTGATCCATGTACTGCTTTGCCTTCAAGCCCAGCTCTGTGCCTTCCTTAATATTTGCCCTGAAGATATCTCCTGTAGAAATATGCGGTACCGCATATTTCGCTGCAATTTTTTTTGCCTGTGTACCCTTACCGGCACCCGGTGCTCCTAACATAACAATCTTCATAGGTTTTCCTCCCCATATATGACAGAATCGCCTCTAAGCAGGATCTGCCCCGATCCGCCTGTTTCAGGCCTTATCGGGAGCTCCTGCATAGAAAGCGAATCTAATTAATCATTTAAAAATCCTTTGTAACTGCGAACAACCATCTTGGACTCAATCTGCTTTAAGGTCTCAAGCACAACGCCCACGATAATGATTAAGGATGTTCCTCCGAAGGATAAGCGGCTGACATTAAACAGACCGGAGATCACAATCGGAACCAGACATACTACAATCAAACCACATGCGCCGATGAATACAATATAATTCAAAATGTTGTTCAGGTAGTCGCTGGTTGGCTTACCCGGACGGATACCCGGAATAAAGCCACCGGCTTTCTTCATATTATTGGCAATCTCCAACGGGTTGAAGGTGATGGACGTATAGAAATACGCAAACAGCACGATCATAACAACGTAGAGTACTACGCCGACGGAGTACCATGGTCTCTCCGGGCGGAACCAGGAGTTCGAGCTCAGCACCAGAAGGAGCTTTCCGCCGATGGTAGAATAATCCACATTGAAGAACTGGGCAATCACTACCGGGAAAGACATCAGTGAGGATGCAAAGATAACAGGGATAACGCCTGCGGTATTCACACGCAGCGGAATGTTGGAGGACTGACCGCCAACCATCTTTCGTCCCTGCATCTTCTTGGAATACTGAACCGGAATATTCCGGATACCATCCTGAAGAATAATAACAAATACAACTACTGCGCCGATCACGGCCGCAATGATAATCGCGGATACCGTTCCCACAGCGACTGATTTTCCGGAGAGGAATCTCTCATACAGGGTAATCATATCACTGGGCAGAGAAGAAATAATATTGAACAACAGGACAATGGAAATACCATTTCCCACGCCGTTCTCTGTAATTCTCTCACCAATCCACATCAGCATCGCACTGCCGGATGTCATTGCAGCAACTGCTACAATCACGCTGACTGCATTGTAGTTGATCAGAAGTCCCTGGCCGCCAAAGCCCACAGACATAGCGATGGACTGCATGAGCGCCAGACCTACAGTCATATAGCGTGTGTATTCCGCAATCTTCTTTCTTCCATCTTCGCCTTCCCGCTGCATCTCCTCCAGTTTCGGAATTGCAATGGTTAACAGCTGCATAATAATGGAAGAAGTGATATACGGTGTGATACTCAAGGCGAATACCGACATGTTCGTAAACGAACCGCCGGTAATCGTATTGAAGAATCCAAACGCATCATTGTTCTGTTTTGCGAACAACTCAGCGAAGAACGTTGTTTTTACTCCGGGAATCGGCAGCTGTGATCCGATTCGAATCACAACCAGCATCAAGAACGTATAGAGAAGTCTGTCTCTGATGTCCTTGATCTTAAATGCATTCTGGAGTGTTTTGAACATATTAGATCACCTCACAGGTTCCGCCAACAGCCTCAATCTTAGCCTTTGCACCTTCGCTGACAGCATCTACTTTTACAGTGAGCTTCTTGGTCAGTTCACCATTGCCAAGAATCTTAACGCCATCACCCGGGTTCTTAACGATACCTGCTTCCATTAATGTCTCAACAGTTACTACTGTCTCGTTCTCAAATGCCTCTAAAACACCAACATTGATACCAATGATATTCTTGGAGTTTCTATTCTTGAATCCTCTCTTCGGAAGACGTCTGTATAACGGCATCTGGCCGCCCTCAAATCCTGGTCTCGGAGCTCCGGAACGAGCTTTCTGTCCCTTGTGTCCCTTACCAGCAGTCTTGCCATTACCTGAAGCGTGTCCACGGCCTCTTCTAAAGCTGTCGCTGTGCTTAGAACCTACCGCCGGCTGTAAATTAGATAAATCCATGACTGCACCTCCTTACAAAATCTTAGATTTCTTCTACTTTCACTAAGTGTCTAACACTCTGAATCATTCCCTTAACTGCATCGTTGTTCGGCAGCTCTACTGTCTTATGAAGCTTCTTTAATCCAAGAGCCTCAACAGTTGCTTTCTGCTTCGGAACGGCACCGATAGGAGATTTTACTAATGTGATTTTTAACTTCTCTGCCATTTTTACTCCCTCCTATTAGTTCATGATCTCTTCAACAGACTTACCACGAAGTTTTGCAACCTCTTCCGGAGTCTTTAACTCGCATAATCCTGCAAGAGTAGCTAAAACAACGTTTGCCTTGTTGTTAGAACCTAAGGATTTTGTACGGATATTCTTGTATCCTGCCAGCTCCAGTACAGAACGAGCCGGACCACCAGCGATGATACCGGTACCTTCCGGAGCCTTCTTCAGAAGTACATTTGCGCTTCCGAACTTGCCAAGGAAATCATGCGGGATGCTGTTATTCTCATCAAACGGAACCTCTACCAGGTTTCTTGCTGCAGCCTCTTTGCCTTTACGGATAGCTTCCGGAACTTCAGCGGCTTTGCCCATACCTGCACCAACGTGTCCGTTCTTGTCTCCAACAACTACTAATGCGGAAAATCTCATGGTACGTCCGCCCTTCACAGTCTTGGATACACGTTTGATTGCCACTACCTTATCTTCTAACTCGAACTGGCTGGCATCAATGATTGTACGTTTCATGTGTATGTTCTCCTTCCTACTAGAATTCCAGACCAGCTTCTCTAGCTGCATCTGCTAATGCCTGAACTTTTCCGTGATAAATGAAGCCGCCTCTGTCGAAAACAACTTCCTTAATGCCCTTCTCAAGTGCTCTCTTTGCGATCACAGTACCAACGTAAGCAGCTGCCTCTACGTTGTTTGTCTTCTCCAGTTCAGCCTTAACAGCCTTCTCAGCTGTAGAAGCTGCAACTAAAGTATTGCCAACTGTATCATCGATAATCTGAGCATACATATGATTATTGCTTCTGAACACTGCTAAACGCGGTCTCTCGGCTGTGCCTGAATAACGATTGCGTAATCTAGTGTGCTTTTTAACGCGAATTTCGCTTCTTGACTGTTTGCTAACCATCTTCACACTCTCCTTAATTATTTCTTACCAGTCTTACCAACTTTACGTCTGATAACCTCATCAGCATACTTGATACCCTTGCCCTTATACGGCTCCGGTCTTCTCTTGTCTCTGATCTCAGCTGCGTACTGGCCAACCTTCTCTTTGCTGATACCTTTTACTGTGATCTTGTTCTGACCTTCCAGCACAGTCTCAATGCCTTCCGGATCTTCCATCTCAACCGGATGGGAGTAACCAAGGTTCAGAGTAAGCTTCTTACCCTGCTTGGATGCTCTGTAACCAACACCGTTGATCTCCAGAACTTTCTCATAGCCTTCGGTAACACCATGAATCATGTTGTTAATTAAGGTTCTAGTAAGACCGTGTAAAGATTTCATCTTCTTTAAATCATTCGGTCTTGTAACAACGATATGACCATCTTCTTCTTTGATAGTCATCTCAACCGGTAACTCTCTCTCAAGTGTTCCCTTCGGACCTTTTACAGTCACTAAATTGTTCTCTGCGATTGTAACAGTTACACCTGCCGGAATCGCAACTGGCATTCTTCCGATACGTGACATGCCTATTTACCTCCTACTTAGATTTTCGGAGAAGCCGCTGAGGCTTCTCTGTTTTCAGTT
>JAEDOC010000115.1 GCA_016302185.1 Clostridium sp.
AAAAATGCCCGGATGGTGCTCTCGCAGGATAAGGAGAAAATCAAGCGGGAAGAGCTTCGCACCATCGGCGCCATGAACCAGGTGGGGGAATGGATGGGACTCACCGGAATTCGGCGGATCGAGGCTTACGATATCTCCAATATCAGCGGGTTTGAGTCGGTGGGGTCCATGATCGTTTATGAGGATGGGAAGCCGAAGCGGAATGATTACCGGAAGTTTAAGATTCGCACGGTGCAGGGGCCGAATGATTATGCATCCATGCGGGAGGTGCTGACGCGGCGTTTTTCCCATGGACTGGAGGAGACAAAGAAGCTGGAAACAGAGGGCGGGGATCTGTCCTTCGGAAGCTTTACCCGTTTTCCCGATCTGATTATGATGGATGGCGGACGGGGGCAGGTGAACATTGCACTGGAAGTGCTTTCAGAGTTATCCCTGGAGATCCCGGTCTGCGGTATGGTCAAGGATGACAATCACAGGACCCGGGGGCTGTATTATCAGAATGTGGAGATTCCCATCGATCGCCATTCCGAGGGCTTTCAGCTGATCACAAGGATTCAGGATGAGGCGCATCGGTTTGCCATTGAATATCACCGAAGCCTGAGAAGCAAAGAGCAGGTACGCTCGGTGCTGGATGATATTAAAGGAATCGGGCCAGCCCGGAGAAAGGCCCTGATGCGGACCTTCAAGACCATCGAGGCAGTCCGGGATGCGGATGTGGAGGAATTAAAGAAGGCGCCGCAGATGACAGAGGCGGCTGCGGAAGCAGTGTACCGTTTCTTTCATACGGAAACGGCTGCGGAGTCAGAAAACAACTCCTGTGATGACAAGCAGGAAAAGATGTGATAGGATAGAACACAGATGGATAAAATAGAACGAGGGTAAAGGAGAGAATGTCATGCAGGGAGTTACGATTACAGAATTGATTGATAAAATAGGACTGAGAAATATGACTCCGGAGCTGGACAGCGATGTCATAGTTCTGGTACATCCGGATGTGAATCGTCCGGCGCTGCAGCTGACCGGTTTTTTTGACCATTTTGACCGGGAGAGAGTGCAGATTATCGGCTTTGTGGAGCAGGCATATCTGGAGACCCTGACTCCGGAGCGGCGTCATCAGGTGTACAACGATTTGCTGGGGGCTAAGATTCCCTGTCTCGTTTACAGCCGCGGCATGGTGCCGGAGGATGATGTGCTGGAGCTGTGCAATCATTATGGGGTTCCCTGTCTGGTGTCGGAGAAGACCACTTCGGATCTCATGGCAATGATCATCCGGTGGCTGAATGAGAAGCTGGCACCGATGATCACCATTCACGGCGTTCTGGTGGATGTTGTCGGAGAGGGTGTTCTGATCATGGGAGAGAGCGGCATCGGAAAGAGTGAGGCAGCGCTGGAGCTGATTAAGCGCGGCCACCGTCTGGTCAGTGATGATGTGGTGGAGATCCGCCGTGTCAGTGATGATACGCTGATTGGTTCTGCTCCGGATATTACAAGACATTTTATTGAGCTTCGGGGCATCGGAATCATCGATGTCAAGACTCTGTTCGGTGTGGAGAGCGTTAAGAATACCCAGTCCATTGATATGGTGATTAAGCTGGAGGAATGGGATCGGGATAAGGAATACGATCGTCTGGGTCTGGAGGATCAGTATACCGAATTCCTTGGCAATAAGATTATCTGTCACTCGATTCCGGTGCGTCCGGGCCGGAACCTGGCCCTGATTATCGAGGCGGCAGCAGTGAATTACCGTCAGAAGAAGATGGGCTATAACGCGGCGAAGGAGCTGTATAACCGGATTCAGGCCAATTTTGCAAAACAGGATTCTTAACGCTGGATATCCGAATTTTCTGAAACAGAAAGAGAGAAGCATGAGCGATTTTTTTGACAGACTGTGCGCAGCCGCAGGCGGCGCCGGCAGGGGAAAAAAAGAAGAAGAGATGAAAAAGCATACCACCTTCCGCGTTGGCGGCCCGGCCCGGTACTTTGTATCACCGGCGGGGGAAGAAGCGCTGGCCGCAGTGCTGCGGCTGTGCCGGAAGGAAGGAATGCCTTATTACATATTGGGAAACGGAAGCAATCTGCTGGTCAGCGATCAGGGCTATGACGGGGTCATGATTCTGATGGGAGACGGTTTTCTGAAATTGGAGAAGAAACTGTTCGGTGATCGGGACGATGTGATTTACACCGTGGGTGCGGGACTGCTGCTGTCGCGGATTGCGAAGGAGGCACTGGAAGATTCTCTGACCGGTTTTGAGTTTGCGGCGGGAATTCCGGGAACTCTGGGCGGCGCAGTGGTGATGAATGCGGGCGCGTACGGCGGAGAGATGAAGGATATCATCCGGAGTGTCCGGGTAATGGATCCGCAGGGGAATCTTCTGGAGCTGGATGCGTCACAGATGGATTTCGCCTATCGTCACAGCTGCGTGCTTGAGAAGCATTATATTGTTCTTTCGGCAGAACTTGAGCTGCGGAGAGGAGACAAGGCACAGATTCAGGCACAGATGGAGGATCTGGCAGCCAGACGGCGGGAAAAACAGCCGTTGGAATATCCCAGTGCCGGAAGTACCTTCAAGCGGCCGGCAGGATATTTTGCCGGAAAACTGATTCAGGATGCAGGACTTCGGGGATTTCGGGTTGGCGGCGCGCAGGTGTCGGAGAAGCACTGTGGTTTTGTGATTAACCGGGAACAGGCGACAGCGGAGGACATCCGTACCCTTTGTCATGAGATACAGAAGAAAGTAAAAGATACATTCGGTGTGGATCTGGAATGTGAGATTCGCATGCTTGGATGGGCAGAACCGGAGGAAGGAAAATGCGGCTGGTAATTGTAACGGGAATGTCCGGCGCGGGAAAGACGGCAGCACTGAAGATGCTGGAAGACATGGGCTTTTATTGTGTGGATAATCTTCCCATCCCGCTGGTGGGCAAATTTGCGGCACTGGTAGGAGAGAGCAGCAGCGGGATTAAAAGCGCGGCACTGGGAATTGATGTGCGCAGCGGGGAGGAGCTGTCTCAGCTGGCAGAGACACTGGATCAATGGGACAGACGTCAGTTTCCCTATGAAATCCTGTTTCTGGATGCCGGTGATGAGACACTGATCAAGCGGTATAAGGAAACCCGCCGGAGCCATCCTCTGGCCGGGCGGGAACGTCTGGATCGGGGCATCGCGAAGGAACGGGAGAAGCTTGCTTTTTTAAAGAAGCGGGCCAGTTACATTCTGGATACCAGCCAGCTTCTGACCCGGGAGCTGAAGGCGGAGCTGGATCGGATTTTCCTGGATCATGAGAGCTTTTCCAATCTGTTTGTGACTGTGCTGAGCTTTGGATTCAAGTATGGGATTCCGACGGATGCGGATCTGGTGTTCGACGTTCGTTTTCTTCCGAATCCCTATTATGTGGAAGGATTGCGTTCCCATACGGGCAATGACAGCGATGTGCAGGAGTATGTGAAACAGGGCGGAGTCGCCGATGAATTCATGGAGAAGCTGTACGGCATGATCGATTTTCTGCTTCCTTATTATGTGAAGGAAGGAAAAAACCAGCTGGTAATTGCGGTGGGATGTACCGGGGGCAAGCACCGTTCGGTGACCATTGCCAATCTTCTGTATGAGCGCCTGATGGCAAACCGTTCGATCGGACTGAAGATTGAGCACAGGGATATTGAGAACGACAGCAGGAGCAAGCAGTAAGAGAAGAGGTGGAGGCGTTCACATGTCATTTTCTTCCCAGGTAAAAGAAGAACTGTCCAGGCAGATGAGCTCTGCCAGACATTGCCAGATCGCGGAGATTGCCGCCATTTTAAGTCTTTGCGGCAGAATTCATATTGATGAAAATGAGAACTACAGCATCCGGATTCACACGGAAAATGTTGCTGTAGCAAGAAAATACTTTACATTGTTGAAAAAAGCATTTAATATAAGAACTGATATTTCAATCCGGCGCAATGCATTTTTGAAAAAGAACCGGACGTATTCGGTAATGATTCGAAAGCATGAGGATGCGGTTCGTGTTCTGAAGGCGGCCAAGCTGGTGGACGAGCACGGGGAAATTGGAGAAAATCTGTCGGTTGTGAGAAATCTGGTAATTCAGAATCCATGCTGCCGCCGGGCATTCATCCGAGGTGCCTTTTTGGCTGCGGGATCCATCAGTGATCCTGAGAAATTCTACCATTTTGAGATTGCCTGTACCTCGATGGAGAAGGCAAAACAGCTGCAGGAAGTGATCTCAACTTTTTCAATTGATGCAAAAATAGTTGTCAGAAAGAAGTATTATGTGGTATATATAAAAGAAGGCAGCCAGATTGTGGAGCTTCTTGGATTAATGGAGGCGAATGTGGCTCTGATGAACCTGGAGAATATCCGGATCCTGAAGGAGATGAGAAACAGTGTCAACCGTCAGGTAAACTGTGAAACCGCCAATATCAATAAGACCGTATCTGCTGCAGTGAAACAGTTGGGGGATATTACCTACATCCGGGATACTGTGGGTCTTGATTATCTGCCGGAGGCGCTGGCGGAGATTGCGCGGATTCGCCTGGAGATGCCGGATGCAACGCTGAAAGAACTGGGTGAAAGTTTAAGTCCCCCGGTGGGAAAGTCCGGTGTTAATCATCGGCTGAGAAAGATCAGTACCATTGCTGAAACGCTCAGGGATGAGAGAGAGCGTTAGACCAATGCGAAGTTCTTTTGTATATGAGGAGGATATTATGACAAGTAAATGTATCAAGATTGAACTGGCGTCAGGCCTGGAGGCAAGACCGGCAGCCATGCTGGTACAGGTAGCCAGTCAGTATGAGAGCAGTATCTATGTGGAAAGTGATGCGAAGCGTGTCAATGCGAAAAGTATCATGGGAATGATGACACTTGGGCTTGCCGAAGGTGAAAGTGTGAAGGTAACCGCAGACGGTGCGGATGAGGCGCAGGCAATCGAAGGAATAGAGAAGTATTTAAGCAACAATTAACTACATATGTAACATGACAAGGCTGCTGCAGAGGATTTTGCAGCAGCCTTTTTCTAAAAGAAGAGGGGAAAGCAAGTGGCATTTACACATCTGCATGTGCATACGGAATACAGTCTTCTGGATGCGTCCAGCAAGATAAAGGAGCTGACAGCCCAGGCAAAGAAGCTGGGGATGGACAGTCTGGCGATCACAGATCACGGTGTGATGTACGGCGTGATCGATTTTTACCGTGCGGCGAGGGAGAATGGCATCAAGCCGATTATCGGCTGTGAGGTTTATGTGGCCCCCGGCTCCCGGTTTGACCGGGAGACAGTGAGCGGTGAGGATCGTTACTATCATCTGATTCTTCTGGCAGAGAACAATACCGGTTATCAGAATCTGATGAAAATTGTCTCCAAGGGCTTTGTGGAGGGCTTTTATTATAAGCCAAGGGTGGATTATGAGGTGCTTCGCACCTACAGCGAGGGAATTATCGCCCTTTCTGCCTGCCTGGCCGGCGAGGTGCAGCGTTATCTTGCCCGGGGGATGTATGAGGAAGCCTGTAAATCGGCACTGAGGTATCAGGAGATCTTCGGGCAGGGAAATTTCTTCCTGGAGCTTCAGGATCACGGAATTCCCACGCAGAAATCGGTCAATCAGGGACTTCTGCGGATGAGCCAGGATCTGTCCATGCCGCTGGTGGCTACCAATGACTGCCACTATATTTTTAAAGAAGATGTGGAAGCCCATGACATCCTTCTCTGCGTTCAGACCGGTAAAAAGGTGACGGATGAGAACCGGATGCGCTATGAGGGAGGACAGTTTTACTTAAAATCAGAGGAAGAGATGCGGGAGTTGTTCCGTTATGCACCGGAGGCGCTGGATAATACCCATAAGATCGCAGAACGCTGCAATGTGGAGATTGAATTTGGTGTGACCAAGCTGCCTCAGTTTGATGTGCCGGACGGCTACACCTCCTGGGAGTATTTAAATAAGCTCTGCCTGGAGGGCTTTGAAAAACGCTACCCGCAGGATGACGGTACGCTGCGGGAACGGCTGAACTATGAGCTGGACGTTATCCATTCCATGGGCTACGTGGACTATTTCCTGATTGTGTGGGATTTCATTCATTTTGCCAAATCCCATGATATCATGGTCGGTCCGGGACGCGGCTCGGCGGCCGGAAGTATCGTGGCTTACAGCCTTGGCATCACAGATATTGATCCTATTCGTTATCAGCTGCTCTTTGAGCGTTTCCTGAATCCGGAACGTGTGTCCATGCCGGATATCGACGTGGATTTCTGTTTCGAGCGGCGCCAGGAGGTCATCGATTACGTGGTTCAGAAGTACGGGAAGGACCGGGTGGTGCAGATCGTCACCTTCGGTACGCTGGCGGCTAAGGGTGTGGTCCGGGATGTGGGAAGGGCACTGGATATGCCTTACGCGAAATGTGATGCCATCGCCAAGATGATTCCGGGAGATCTGGGAATGACGCTGGAGAAGGCATTAAAAGCCAGCCCGGATCTGCGGACCGCCTATGAGAGCGATGATGAGGTCAAATATCTGATCGACAACTGCCACAACCGGTCTTCCGACAATATTGGCTTTCTTTGAGTTTGCCAGTTC
>JAEDOC010000116.1 GCA_016302185.1 Clostridium sp.
AGGAGCTTTCCATCTCCTGCGGCATAGTGATGGGAAACCGCGGACTTAATCCGGACCAGCACCGGTATCCGGACTGGCTGCGCTACTGCATTGGCCTGGATCGCAGGCTTCTTAAGCACCATCAAATCATCGAGGTTCTGGACCAAATCGAGTACCATCTGCGCCACCCCCAGTGCGTCGGAATCAAATTATACCCGGGGTACAACCCGGTCTATATCACAGACGCGGTCTACGAGCCGGTCTATGAGCTGGCTGCCCGGTACGGGAAGCCGGTAGCCGTCCATATGGGAGAAACGGCCGGCACCGGCGCTCAGCTGAAATATACCCACCCGCTGACACTGGACGAGGCCGCCGTGAAGCATCCGAAGGTTCAGTTCATCATGTGCCATTTCGGGAATCCATGGCTTGCGGATGCTGCAGCTGTTATCAGCAAGAATCCCAACGTGGCAGCGGATCTCTCCGGTCTTCTGGAGGGCCGGTTTGATGTACAGAAGCTGTGCCGCGACCGGAAATGGTATCTGGACATCCTGCGGGCCTGGATGTGCTATCTGGATTATGACCGGCTGATGTTCGGAACCGACTGGCCTCTGGTCAATTTACAGAAGTATATTCAGTTCATTCAGGAGCTGATTCCGGAAAAATATCAGGAAAGTGTATTTTATGGCAACGCAGTCAGAATCTATCAGCTGGATCTTCCGTAATTATTGTATTCCTTTTTCATCTTTTATTCACGGTGGAGTTTGCTGCATAACTTATCTGTTTCTGACCGCAAATCCTTTAAGAATTGATCCACATGAGCGAAAATGTTTTATCATCCTCATGAAAGCTGGCATACAGCGGTGTTAAGGTTTCGTAATATCCCAGCTGATTCTCCCGATAAGCGACTTTAAACTCCTGCTGTCTGTTTAGGCAGGTGGTTACAAGCCATAAATAGGTCGGGAAAAATTTCCGGTTATTGTCTTTGAGTTTCTCCAAAAGCTCTGTGACATCGATTTCTACAGTTAGGGAATAGCCGGTAGGTGCCATCTGTGAAAAATAATAAAACATCTGCCCTCTTGGCCATGTATGCAAATCAATCGGTATAAATCTCATTCCTCTGAATCCTCCTTTATTTATTTCATGCTTATATCTTATATCGATTGGGGGATTCACATCAACCTGCGTATCGTAGAGTTGTCAAATTCGGAAAATAAGAAAAAGCCCTGTAAATACAAGGCTTTTCGAGGCAGCTCCCGGGGGGACTCGAACCCCCGACCCACGCATTACGAATGCGTTGCTCTACCAACTGAGCCACGGAAGCGTTGAAAAAATGCTCTGGAAAAGATTCCAAAGCATTTCCAGAATGACCTGTCCGGGAATCGAACCCGGGTTTAAGGCGTGAGAGGCCTTCGTCTTGACCGCTTGACCAACAGGCCATAAAGTGTCTAAATCGAGGCGACAAGATTCGAACTTGCGACCTCTGCGTCCCGAACGCAGCGCTCTACCAAACTGAGCCACGCCTCGATTACGTAACGTAGTATAACTTATATTTCGAAAAAAGTCAACCCTTTTTTGAAAATAATTTTTAAAAAAATTTATTCAATTGGCACAATTCAAACGTAAACATTCCGACGGCGGAAGCATAGATATGATGCCGGGCGTCAAGCTCACTTGTAAGCCCGGCATCATATCTATGCTTCCTTCCCGACTCATTTCATCAGCTTCTGGATCGTCCGGCACAGCTCATCCACTGCTTCTTCGCCTTTTCCGGCTTCGATATCATCTACGACGCAGGTTTTGATATGGTTGGAGAGCAGCACCCTGGCAAAGCTGCCAAGGGCCGCCTGAACTGCGGATACCTGATTTAAAATATCCACACAGTAGCGCTCATCTTCCACCATCGCTTTTAATCCCCGAACCTGACCCTCAATCCGATTCAACCGTTTTAACAGATCCTTTTCCTCTGTCAGATTCCGGTGCTTGTGACGCTCACAGGTTTCGGAATTCATCTCATCCTTTCCACCGCAGCAACAGCTCATAACTGGTCTCCTTACTGAATCGATATTACTTTGTAATCCTGATCCTCAACAGCTTTCTTTAAAACATCATCTGTCACTCCGTCAGCAATCGTAACCTCAGCGGTTCCCTTCTCGTGGCTTACCACTGCCTCTTCCACGCCGGACACTGCCTCCAGACATTTTTTTACTCTTGCCTCACAGTGAACACACATCATACCTTCGATTGTCATAACCTTCTTCATGTTTTTTTCCTCCGTTTCCTTTCTTCCTTGTTTGAGCTTTTTATCTTTTGACGCATCATACATCCGGAACAGATTCAGACGCAGTGCGTTGGTAACCACACAAAAACTGGACAGACTCATGGCCGCCGCCCCGAACATGGGATTCAGCTTCCATCCAAAGACAGGATACCACACCCCGGCTGCCAGAGGAATCCCCACCACATTATAAAAGAATGCCCAGAACAGATTTTCATGGATATTCTTCAGAGTGGCCCGGCTTAAGCGAATGGCTGCCGGGACATCGCTTAAGCGGCTTTTCATCAGAACCACATCCGCTGCATCGATTGCAATATCCGTACCGGCGCCGATGGCGATGCCGATATCCGCCCGGGTAAGAGCGGGGGCGTCATTGATACCATCTCCCACCATGGCAACCTTTCCTTTTTCTTTTAAGCGGCGGATCGCACTCTCCTTGCCGTCGGGAAGCACACCGGCAATGACTTCATCCACACCGGCCTCCCGGCCGATGGCTCTCGCAGTCCGCTCATTATCTCCGGTCAGCATAACCACATGGATTCCCATATTCTGAAGCTCTTTCACTGCGAGGGAGCTGTCCTCCCGAATCACATCTGCCACAGCGATGATTCCCATATATGCTTCATCCCGGATAAAGAACAGGGGGGTCTTTCCCTCTTCTGCCAGCTTCTCAAAGCTTCCTTCCGCCTCTCCCGGCAGCTGAGCCTGGGTTTTAATAAAGGAAAAGCTTCCGCCTTTGACTGCTGCCCCTTGCCATACCGCAGACAGTCCGTTTCCCGGCAGTGCCTGAAAATCCTTTGCTTCTTCCGCAGGAATCCCCAGCTCCTGTCCCTTTGCCAGAACCGCCTTTGCCAGAGGATGTTCGCTCTTCCTTTCCAGCGCACTGGCCAGACGAAGCAGCTCCTCCCGGCTGACTCCATCTGCCGGCAGCACATCCGTCACCTTCGGTTCACCGCTGGTGATGGTTCCCGTCTTATCCAGAGCCACGATCTGCATTTTCCCGGTCTCTTCCAGGGACACTGCGGTTTTAAACAGAATCCCATTTCGGGCACCCATACCATTTCCGACCATAATCGCCACCGGTGTTGCCAGTCCCAGCGCGCAGGGGCAGCTGATTACCAGCACAGAGATTCCTCTGGCCAGCGCAAAACCGAAGGACTGGCCCGCAAGCAGCCAGATCACTGTAGTCACCACGGCAATTGTTATCACTGCCGGGACAAAAATCCCGGATACCCTGTCCGCCACCTTGGCGATGGGTGCCTTCGTCGCCGCGGCATCGCTGACCATACGGATAATCTGGGACAGGGACGTATCCTCTCCCACTCTTGTGGCCTCACAGCGAAGATATCCGGACTGGTTCATGGTGCCGGAAGAAACCGTATCTCCAGCCTCTTTATCCACAGGCAGACTCTCGCCGGTCAGGGCAGCCTCATTCACTGCGCTGTGGCCTTCCGCCACCACGCCGTCCACCGGGATATTCTCCCCCGGCCGTACGATAAAAATATCGCCCTTGCGAACCTGATCGATGGATACCTCCACCTCAGCCCCGTCTTTCCACAGAACCGCCGTCTTCGGGGCCAGCTTCACCAGTCCCTTTAACGCATCCGTCGTCTTCCCCTTCGAGCGGGCCTCCAGCATCTTTCCCACTGTGATCAGAGCCAGAATCATCGCCGCAGATTCAAAATAGAATTCATGCATATAGGCCATCACCGCTTCCGGATCGCCCTTTACCTGAGCATCCGTCATGGCAAACAGCGCATAGGTGCTGTAAACAAATGATGCCATGGAGCCAAGGGCAACCAGTGTGTCCATGTTGGGGGCCCCATGCAGAAGACTTTTTGTGCCGCTGATAAAGAATTTCTGGTTAATCACCATGATAATACTGGCCAGCAGAAGCTGTATCAGTCCCATCGCCACATGATTATCGTCAAAAAAGGAGGGCAGCGGCCATCCCCACATCATATGTCCCATGGAAAAATACATGAGTACCGCCAGGAAAATCAGAGAAGCCGCAAGGCGCTTCTTTAATATGGGGGTATCCCGGTCTCTCAACGCGTCCTCCGCCTCCGCCAGTGCAGAAGCTCCGCTCTCTCCCCGGCTGCCTGAGCCGTCCGATGCTGCGTTTCCCTTGGGAGAAGCGCCGTACCCGGCATCCTCTACCGCCTTTATGATCTCTGCCGCCGAAGCCGTCCCTTCCACTCCCATGGAATTGGTCAAAAGACTGACGGAACAGGATGTAACGCCCGGCACCTTCGATACCGCCTTTTCCACCCGCGAACTGCAGGCAGCACAGCTCATACCGGTCACTGTATATTGTTCCATACGAACCTCCTTATTCAGATACATTCTCCCCTATAATGCCGGATTCCATGCGTATTTCTCAATAAATGCATTATATACCCCTACGGGGTATATGTCAACGTTTTTCCGTAAAACAATATATTCCGACAACAAAAAAGCGAGCCGGAGAAATAAATTCCCTGACTCGCTTTTTTTAACCAAACAGAACCCCCAGCACACCATACGACAAGACCGACATGATGATGGTGGCTATGGCAATTCCCAGTAAAATTGCCAAAAAAGCTTTTTTAAACTTCATGCGCAGCAAGGCTGCCACCAGTGCACCGGTCCAGGCACCGGTTCCCGGAAGGGGGATTCCCACAAAGAGTACCAGCCCCCAGAACTCATACCGCTCAATCTGATCCTTCTTGCTCATCGCCTTCCGTTCCAGCCACAGTGCAACGGAACGAAAACAGGCTACCTTCTTCATCCACTCCAGAATCGAACGGATCAGAAGAAGAATAAACGGAATCGGTAAAATATTTCCGATAATGCAGATCGGTATGGCCTTCAGAATCGGAACATTCAGAAGTGCCGGCGATGCAGCCAGAAGTCCGCCTCTCAGTTCCAGAATCGGTATCATGGAAATGATAAAGATAATCGCTTCTTTGGAAACCAGGCCGGACAGGCTGGCTGTAAACCATTGTACTAATGCATCCATCAATCTTTACTGCTCCTTCGCTTCGCTTTCTTCTTCGGCGAAGATCAATTCCTCAGCCACAGGAGCTGCCGCCGCAGCCTCCTCCGCTGTCTCCTCCGCCGGATTGGCCGAAGGCTCTGCCATAGAAGCACCGCACTTGCTGCAGAAGGCTGCATCCCGCTCCACCTTCGCGCCGCACTCCGCACAGACTCTGGTTCCTTCCAGCTCGGCAATCTCATCCTCCAGCTCCGCCATCTTAATCAGGCCGGTTCGAATGATTTCAAACTCCGCGGAAAGCTCTTTCTCCGCAGACGCCTCATGCTTATCATAGTATGCCTTGCCTAATGCAATGTATGCCTTATTTACCTTTTCTTTTTCCGATGAAAGTCTGGTTTTCAGCTGGATTACACCGGTAATATCCTTCACCTTGCCGGCAGCTTCCTTACTCTTATCACTGATTACTTTTCCAAGCTCTTCAAAAAATGCCATCCTGATTCCTCCTTAAGCGCAGGCTGTTTTTCCATTCTTATTTTATCCTGTACCGGGAAGAAAGTCAATCCTATTACAGTCCGTCCCTGTCGTACCCGATCAATTCATCGGTCAGACCGAACTCCTCTTTCACAAAAGACGGAATCCTGTCAAAATCAAAGAACAGGGAATAGGTGCGGAAGCTGGACTGTGAACCGTCATCTGCATATTCCACAATCTCCGGGTTCTCTATGGCCATTTCTGTTTCCACCGGTTTTGCAGATTCTGTTTCCCCTGTTTCCGCATCCTCCGGGTAAGGAACAAATGCAATGATTTGAATTCCGTCATAATACTCATTTAATCGGTTGGTGCAGTTCAGCTCCTGTGAAACGGAAGACTCCAGGATCTCCCGAATCTTCTCCTTGTCCGTGAGCATTAACGATGGTGTCTCCCGCGGCTCTTCACTCCAGAGAAGATCCGCCGCTTTCGTTTTGGAATTCACCGGCCTGCCGACCGTAAACTCTTTTCCCTGCCGTTTCAGAGAAGCAGGATAACTTCCCATATACTCCAACGCGATTTTCTCCACGGTGGTTTCCGTCAGAAGAGAACCAACCTCCGTTCCGCATTCCTTTAGCAGGGCGATCGTCCCGGTAAAGGACGGGTAGACCGGAAAATACTGACAGGAATTAAACTGCGTAAAATCGCCCTTATCCCGGCGCATTTCATCAATCATCTGTTGCATCTGAACGGTTTTAAACTGAAGCGCTGCAACCGGACTCTCTTTTCTTCTGGTTTCTGCCGTCAGAGCCGATAATTCCTTCTGATACACCTCCAGAAGCTGTGCCTTCTGCTCCT
>JAEDOC010000117.1 GCA_016302185.1 Clostridium sp.
TCTATTCTTTCCCTTTTGAGAAAAAAGAGCGAGTCAGAGCGTAAGCCGGCGCTCCAGGTTACTCAATTACATCTCTACAGAAAGAAGAACAGCACCGGCAGAATCCCTGTGATCAGAATCCACATCATAATGATGATAACCACAATCGAAACCACAGCTCCGGTGCGGGACTTATTCTGTTTTCGGACTTCGGCGGCAGTCATCGGATTGCCCGGGCGGTTTCCGGGCATATTCTGTTTGGGACGGCTGACGGACGGCCCCGCCGCAGGAATGGTCTGACGAACCGATGGATTCGGGCGAACCGAAGGGATATGATATTCACAGCCCGTCTCATTCGCCGGATGGCGTTCGTTTAGATAGTAACTGGCATTTATGATATTCGGTCGGGACACCCACTGCCTGCAGAAGCTGCAGTAATGCCCATGTTTCATCACGTGATCGCAGATGGGACAGATTTTCCGCTGCATCTTATCTTCCTCCTTCCGGACAAATCAAATCTTGTTTACAGATATCTTACCACAAATCTCTTTGTATTCATATTGTTATTTTTTTAACAAAAAATTGCAAAGTTTTTACAAAAAGTTTGAAAAAACCTGAATCTATGCTAGAATACAGTAACTAAACAAACAGTCCAACAAAGCTTCGCAGCGGAAGCATGCTCCTGCAAAGCGGACGATTTTACAAATGAGGAGTTCTATTATGAGTAAAGAAGGCTTGAAAGAATTTTTAAAGCGAAAACAGATTAACATCTCTGTTCAGACCTATTTAATTGATGCCCTGGGTGCCATGGCGTTTGGTCTGTTCGCCTCTCTTCTGATCGGTACCATCTTCGGTACACTGGGAGAAAAGACAAACATTGAAATTTTTACCACAATATCCGCTTATGCAAAGAGCGCTACCGGCGCAGCACTTGGTATTGCCATTGCCTATGCACTGAAATCGCCGCAGCTGGTTCTCTTTTCTGCCGCTACGGTTGGTATCGCCGGCAATGAGCTGGGCGGCCCGGTCGGTGCCCTGGTTGCCACCATCATCGCTGTCGAGCTGGGTAAGCTGGTATCCAAGGAAACCCCGGTGGATATTCTGGTTACCCCGGGTGTGACCATCATTTCAGGCGTTCTGGCAGCCCAGTTTGTGGGCCCGGGCGTTTCCGCTTTTATGACAGCTTTTGGCAACCTGGTAAAGACGGCAACTGTTATGCAGCCGTTCTTCATGGGAATTCTGGTATCTGCTCTCATCGGTATTGCTTTGACCCTTCCCATCAGCAGCGCGGCCATCTGTATCATGCTGAGTCTGGACGGACTGGCCGGAGGTGCGGCCACCGCGGGCTGCTGTGCTCAGATGATTGGTTTTGCCGTCTTAAGCTTCCGTGAAAATAAGTGGGGCGGCCTGCTGGCCCAGGGTCTGGGAACCTCCATGCTTCAGATGGGCAACATCGTCCGGAACCCCAGAATCTGGATCCCACCCACACTGGCATCCATGGTAACCGGCCCTATCTCCACAATGGTATTCCATCTGGAAAATATTCCGGCCGGCTCCGGCATGGGTACCTGCGGTCTGGTGGGTCCTATCGGTATCTACACCGCCATGCAGAGCAGCGGCAGTTCCGCCATGTGGCCGGGCATTGTGATGGTGTGCTTCATCCTTCCCGCGATTCTCACTCTTATCTTTGGCGCTCTGTGCCGCAGAGCCGGATGGATTAAGGACGGAGATTTAAAGCTTGATTTATAAAAGCTGAATCTCAGCAGAATGAAAAATGGTTCCAAAAATATGGGCCGGAGAGATGCTTCTCCGACCCGTTTTTTATCTTGTATGCCACTTTTCTTTCCGGATTCCTTTTCTCTACGGATTACTTTTCCTTTCTCTGCTCTTTCTCCTCCAGAATTTCCCGGCATTCCTTCATTCTTCGGAAATAAGAACCCATCTCATCCGCCATACCGGACAGACGGTTTAAAAGCGTGGAGAAATCCTTCAGCATCACATCATCCTTATAATAGGGATATACTATATCGTGATCCACCTCGCTCCAGCCCTCCTCAAAGAGTGTTCTGGCCTGGATCTCCACGTAATAGCCCTGATATTTAATAATGTAGTGGAGAGAACGGTAAATTCCATCCGATTTGATGTCAATCAGATTTTCATCATAAATCCTGCTGTCACCGTTTCTGCGGTATACCTTGGGACGCTCGGCAATATAGTAAAGATTCTCATCTTCATTAAAATCAGCTTCCCGATCTTCCACATACCGCTCCGGATTATTCTCAAACACAGAAGTAATGTATTCATGAAAATGGCGCCAGTCCTCGCGATAGAGAAAAAACACACGGATTCCGATTAAGTCCGTCATATACTTCCAGTAGTTTTCTGCATTGATGTTCTTAAACTTCTCCGGCTGTTCTTTTCTCTTCCGGATAATCTTCTCCAGCAGATGCCCCGGCTCCTTGGTCCGATACCGATAGGAATGGATTCCAGCTTTTTCAATGTCATAGAGATAATTGTCGACGAAATCCTTGCCTATCCTGCGAAGCTTCTCCTCAATGCCAAGATAAGCATCCTGAATCGCACGAAGCTCTTCCCAGGTAATCCTGGCCTCTTCAAAATCCTCTGCATCAATTCTGTATTTTTTTAGAAATTCTTCTTTTTCCAATTTTTATTTTCCTTCTCTGAATCCCACCGATGCAAGGAAACGTCCAAAGGCCGCCCGTCCTTCCTCGGTACACTTGTAAACCCCGGCATCCTCCAAAACTCGCTCAAAGACCAGACCAACTTCCTTCTTCAGAATCTCATCCACATTTTCTTCAGTAATCTTCTTGTATTTCGGAAGGAATTTCTCTACCCAGTCCGCATGCTTCTCCAGGTCCGGATTACTTCTGATGTCTGTTCCATTTACAATCGCCTCTCCCAGATCGTGAAGCTCTTTCTTTAAACGGGACGGCAGAACCGCCAGACCCATTACCTCAATTAAACCGATATTTTCTTTCTTAATATGGTGCAGCTCCTGATGGGGATGATACACACCCAGCGGATATTCTTCCGTGGTGATATTATTTCTCAGCACCAGATCCAGCTCAAACAGCTCTCCGTTCTTTCTTGCAATGGGAGTGATGGTATTGTGCGGCTCACCGTCGGTTTCCGCATAGATAAATGCCGCTTCATCCGTATAGCTTCTCCAGGCAGTCAGCACTTTATCCCCCAGTTCAATCAGACGATCCGGATCCTTGGCTCTGGTCCGCAGCACCGACATCGGCCAGTGAACAATACCCGCCTCCACATCTTCAAAGCCCTCAATGACAAAATGCTTCTCGATGGGAGCCTTTGCCATGGCAAAGGTGTAATGGCCGCCCTGGAAATGGTCGTGGGACAGAATGGAACCGCCGACGATGGGCAGATCCGCATTGGAGCCCAGAAAATAATGGGGGAAGGTCTTTACAAAGTCAAAAAGCTTTACAAAGGTGGCCCGCTCAATCTTCATCGGCGTATGCTGTCCGTTGAACACGATACAGTGCTCATTGTAATATACATAAGGAGAGTACTGGAAGCCCCACTGACTATCATTTACCGTAATCGGGATAATCCGGTGGTTATTTCTGGCCGGGTGATTGACTCGTCCGGCATAGCCCTCATTCTCCCGGCACAGCAGGCACTTGGGATAGCCGCTCTGCTTTGCCAGCTTGGCCGCCGCGATCGCTTTCGGATCCTTCTCCGGCTTGGACAGATTCACGGTAATATCCAGATTACCATATTTGGTTTCGGTTACCCATTTCATGTCCTTGCATACACGATATCTCCGGATATAATCGGAATCCTGACTTAATTTATAGTAATACTCTGTCGCTGCCTCCGGAGACTGCTTCTCATAGGTATCCCAGAACTTCGCAATTACCTCACTGGGTCTTGGCATCAGGCAGTTCATCAGACGGGTATCAAATAAATCCCGATAGACCACGCTGTCCTCCGGCAGGACACCTGTCTCATGGGCATAATCCAGAAGCTCCTTTAAGGTATCTTCCAGATTAATCTCGCCGCAGTCTCCTTCCGGCTCTTCGTACTCGTCCAGCTTCAACACATCTAATATCTGATTGGTGGCATAGATACGATCCACCTCTGTAATCAATCCTGTATCCAGTCCGTATCTGACCAGTTTTTTTATTGCTTCATATACCATACTCCCGCTTCCTCCCATTTTATTCTTTCCCAATTTGCCGAATGCAGTGCCGGCATCGTTAATTTTTATTTTACCGCAAATCAGGAAGCCTTACAAGCCGTTTTACCATTCTGCCGCACAGAATTCCGATGACGGCACCGGCCACCACACCTGCGATGAGAAGCACCGGCAGGTAATAAAAAAGTGTCCTGCTCTCCAGTACTGCGGCCGCCACTGCCAGCTGACCCACATTATGACCCACACCTCCCACAATACTGACGCCGGTGGGACTGAACCAGCTTTTCTTCCGGACCAGAATCATTAAAAGCAGGCTCACAAAAGCTCCTGCCAGACTGTACATCATCATTGACATATTCCCAAAGGTAAATCCGGTCAATACCACCCGCACCAGCGTGATCACCACAGCCGCCGGTGTCCCAAGCAAATATAAGCTTACCATCGTTACCAGATTCGCCAGTCCCAGCTTGATACCCGGCGCCCCCAGATTAATGGGGATCAGCGTTTCTACATAACCAAATAAAAATGCCAGCGCCGTCATCATGCCGCAGAGTGCTACAAAACGGGCCTTCGCCGCCGCATCATTTTTCTTTTTTTCTTCTTTTCTCTGTTCTTCCATATCTTTCTCTGACTTCCTCGCACAGTGTGTAACTTCCATTTTTATTTTATCCAAATCCCGCTTTTTTGTAAAGAGCGTGCATTTTTTTGTATTTTTTCATCTCTTTTTGAAGTCTTGCGGAAGTTTCGTTTTTCTTCCTTGACTTTAGCCTCTCCCTTTGCTAGTATGGGTATGTTTCGAGCAAAATGACCGCGCAGAAAGAACGCGGCCTCTGAAATATAAGGATATTTACCTCTATGAAGAAAGAAGAAACCAGAACCTTTCTGGCTCTGCTGGCAGTGCTTTTCCTGGGCTGCATGACAGCTGTGCTGCTCCGACCGAAAAAAACAGAGCCCATCAGCCGATCCGACTTTTTATTGAACACCTTTGTTACCGTGACCCTGTATGATACGGAGGATGAATCTCTTCTGGATTCCTGTATGGAGCTGTGCCGAATGTATGAAAGCCGGTTCAGCAAAACCATATCCACCAGTGAAATCTACCAGATGAATCACCGTCAGCCGGAGGAGACCACATTTTCTCTGTCACAGGACACCGCCGACTTGATTCGGGAAGGGCTGGAATACAGCAGACTCTCTGACGGAGCCTTCGACATTACCATTGAGCCCTTAAGCTCCCTGTGGGATTTCACCAGCGGGGAAGCGGTCATCCCGGAGGAATCCGCGATTCAGGCAGCAACCGCCAGAGTGGATTATCGCAATCTGGTACTGGACGGCAATACTCTGACCTTTCTCTCCCCGGACACCACCATTGATCTGGGTTCCATCGCCAAAGGCTTTATCGCCGACCGTTTAAAGGAATATCTGGTCGGCCAGGGTGTAAAAAGTGCCATTATCAATCTGGGCGGCAATGTACTCTGCATCGGAGAACAACCGGATGGTTCCCCCTTTCTCATTGGCCTTCAGGCCCCCTTTGAAGAAAGGAATACCATCTATGCCAATCTGGAAATCCATGATTTATCCGTGGTTTCCTCCGGCGTCTACGAACGCCATTTTGTGGTGGATGGAAAGAATTACCACCATCTGCTGAATCCGAAAACCGGATACCCCTATGACAACGGCTTGATCTCTGTTACCATCCTTTCTTCCCGTTCCGTGGACGGAGACGCCCTGAGTACCACCTGCTTCTCCTTAGGACTGGACAAAGGCCTGGCGCTTGTCAATTCCCTGGATGGAATTGACGCCTTTTTTATGACAGAGGATAAAGAAGTGCATTACTCTGACGGTGCAGAAGCCTTTCTCCGGTAACCAGAGGACCGTCAGGCCTCAGCCAACCATACAGAAAAACTTAATTTCAAATGTACAAATTCAGGAGTAAAAAAGAATGAAACAGCAAACCAGAAACGAACTTTTCCTTATCGCCGCTATCATTCTGATTGCCGCCATCTTCTATGCCGGAAACCATCTGGCCGCCCGGCAGCCGTCAGCCATTGTAGAAGTCAGCGTAGACGGGACCGTAACACACGAGTTTCCTTTAGATATTGAAAGCGAGTTTACCATTCAGGGATACGACGGCGGCAAAAATCATCTGATCATCAAAGATGGCATCGCAGAAATCAGCGAAGCCAGCTGTCCGGATAAGATCTGCGTCAACCATGCCCCCATCAGTGAAAGCGGACAGACCATCGTGTGTCTGCCCAACCGGGTGGTGGTGACCATTAAATAGAGATTTTGCGCAGGAAATGAGGGCGTCGCGTCAACTAACACCCGGCGTAGTGGAGTGGCGATATCTTTCAAAAGCAGGGAGGATATCGCTGCTTT
>JAEDOC010000118.1 GCA_016302185.1 Clostridium sp.
AGAACACCAGCCTTCCAAGCTGGATACGTGGGTTCGATTCCCATCACCCGCTTCTTTTTTTGTCCGGAGCCATGAAAACTCCGGCATTTTTTGTTTTATTCAGTTCAAAAGCTTTATATCGCCCAAAATTGAAAGCATTTTATAAAATTTGCATAAAAACATTGACAGAAATGATTCATTTGTGTATATTATAGCCAGATGCATAAGAGAAAAAGAGCAGACACATCCTTACAGGCGTGGTTTGCTCTTTTTTTGTTTGAAGAAATCAGAGGAGAAGCGGCAGTCTTCTGTTTTTCCTCAAAAATGCAAAAAAGAACGAAATGGGGGAGTGTTATGACATTAGCCGGGTATCTGAACAGTCAGTTTTCTCTGGTACAAAACATTGATTTTTTCATCCGAATGCTTGTGGCCTGTTTGTGCGGAGCCGCAATCGGAGTGGAGCGCAGCAGGCGTTCCAAAGAGGCGGGAGTTCGTACGCACAGTATCGTTTGCTGTGCTTCTGCGCTGTTGATGATCGTGTCCAAATATGGATTCGTGGATCTGACCAGTGTCTCCGGTGCGCTATATAACGGCACCAGAGGTGCGGATGCATCCCGAATCGCCGCGCAGGTGGTCAGCGGAGTCAGCTTCTTAGGAGCCGGAGTGATCTTTAAAAACGGAAGCACCATAAAGGGTCTGACAACAGCAGCAGGACTCTGGGCGACCGCAGGGATCGGTCTGGCAATCGGCTCGGGTATGTTTGTTCTGGGAATTTTTGCAACGTTTTTCATTACCCTGATGCAGGTTGTCATGCATAAACTGACGCTGGGTATGGATTCCATGGTAATTAATCAGCTGAAATTTACGGTGCATGACAATGAGAAATTCCGGGAAAAGTTCTCGGACTATATCGCGGAGCATAAAATGCAGATCGTTGAGAGTAAGATTTCCCGCAAGGCGGACGGATCTACTACCTATACAATGCTTTTAAAATCAGCGCACGGAATTTCACTTCACGATGTGGATTTTCTTGTGGAATCCAATGAGGAAGTGGAGAGTATCAGCTGCACCTCTGTGGTTTAGAACGGCAGACATTCCTGAAATATGAAAAAAATTAATTCCTCTCCTTGACCTTTGGTATGGGAACGATTATAATATATAGAGTCAGTCGGTTCGGCTGACTCTATCCGATAAGATGCAGGGTTAGTTCATTGGTAGAACGGTCGCTTCCCAAGCCACAGAGGCGGGTTCGATTCCCGTACCCTGCTTTCCCGAAAGGGAAGGACTATTAGAAAAACTGTATGAAAAGATTGACTTTTTTTGCGGTTTTGTGTATATTATGTATAGATGCTTAGAGAGAGAAGAGCAAACACATCCAGAGGAAGGATCTGTTTGCTCTTTTTTTCTGACTATGAGTGATATGCAGAAGATAGACCATGTGAAATTTACAAAAAGGATAGGAGTATGAAAACAGGAGGATGGTTAGAATGAGTGAAATGACCTATGATGTTGTTGTAATCGGCGGCGGAGTCACCGGATGCGCCATTGCAAGAGAGCTTTCCCGTTATCAGTGCCGGATTGCTCTGCTTGAAAAGGAAGAGGATGTCTGCTCCGGTACAACCAAGGCGAACAGTGCTATTGTACATGCCGGCTATGACGCAAAGACAGGAACACTGAAGGCAATGCTGAATGTAAAAGGCAATGCCATGATGGAGCAGCTTTCCAAGGATCTGGATTTTGATTTTAAGCGGAATTCTTCCATGGTACTCTGCTTTGATAAGGAGGATCTGCCGGCGCTGCAGGCTTTGTATGAGCGCGGTGTGGCCAACGGCGTTCCGGGAATTAAGATTATCAGCGGTGATGAGGCAAGAGCCTTAGAGCCGAATGTAACCGATGAGGTGGTAGCGGCTCTTCTGGCACCGACCGGTGGTATCGTATGTCCTTTCGGTCTGAATATTGCTCTTGCAGAGAATGCCTGCGAAAACGGCGTGGAATTCTTCTTCAAGACTGCGGTTCAGAAGGTGGAGAAGACAGAGAAGGGCTATGATGTCACTACCAATAATGGTGTGGTACATGCTGCTTACGTTGTGAATGCGGCCGGTGTTTATGCCGATGAGATTCACAATATGGTAAGTGAGAAAAAGATTCATATTGTTCCGAGACGCGGTGAGTACTGTCTGCTGGATAAAGAGGCAGGCAATCACGTATCCGCTACCATCTTCCAGCTTCCGGGTAAATATGGCAAGGGAATTCTGGTAACTCCGACTATTCATGGAAATCTTCTGGTAGGTCCGACTGCGGTGGATCAGGAGGACAAGGATGCAACAGCAACAACTGCAGAAGGTTTAGCAGAGGCATGTGCGAAGGCAACCAAGAGTGTAAAGAATATCCCGTTCCGTCAGGTGATTACTTCCTTCTGTGGACTGCGCGCCCACGAGGATAATGACGAATTTATTCTGGGAGAGGCAGAGGATGCAGAGGGCTTCTTTGATGCGGCAGGCATTGAATCTCCGGGTCTGTCCTGTTCTCCGGCCATCGGCGAGTATATGGCTGAGATGATTGCGGGCAAGGCCGGCTATGAGAAGAAGGCAGATTTCAAGGCAACCAGAAAAGGCATTGTTCGTCCGGGCCATCTTCCGATGGAGGAACGTGCGGCTCTGATCAAAGAGAATCCGCAGTATGGCACCATCATCTGCCGCTGCGAGGGCGTCAGCGAGGGCGAGATTGTGGACGCGATTACCCGTACGCTGGGCGCAAGATCCTTAGACGGTATCAAGCGCCGGGTACGTCAGGGTATGGGAAGATGCCAGGCAGGCTTCTGCACCCCGCGTACCATGGAGATTCTGTCCAGAGAGACCGGAATTCCGATGGAAGAGATTTGCAAGAACCGTGACAGTTCCGTGATGATTAACGAATAGTGAGGAGGCATAACATGATGCAGTGTGATATTGTAATTATTGGCGGTGGTCCTGCAGGACTTGCAGCAGCTGCAGCCGCAAAGAGAGCCGGAGTAGAGGATATCCTGATTCTGGAGCGCGACAGTGTTCTGGGCGGAATCTTAAATCAGTGCATTCACAACGGATTTGGCCTCCACACCTTTAAAGAGGAGCTGACCGGACCGGAGTATGCATCTCGTTACATTGATCAGGTTAAGGAGCTGGGCATTCCATACCGCTTAAATACCATGGTTATCGATATCAATGAGAAGAAGGAAGTAACGGTAATCAACCGGGAAGAGGGACTTCAGGTAATTCAGGCGAAGGCAATCATCCTGGCGATGGGCTGCCGCGAGCGTCCGAGAGGAGCGTTAAACATTCCGGGATATCGTCCGGCAGGTATTTATACCGCGGGTACCGCACAGCGCCTGATGAACATCGAGGGCTATCGTGTAGGTAAAGAGGTGGTAATCCTCGGTTCCGGAGATATCGGTCTGATTATGGCAAGACGTATGATGTTCGAAGGCGCTAAGGTAAAGGTAGTGGCAGAGCTGATGCCTTACTCCGGCGGTTTAAAGAGAAACATTGTACAGTGCCTGGATGATTATGATATTCCGTTAAAGCTGTCCCATACCGTAGTAAATATCGAAGGAAAAGAGCGTGTGACCGGTATTACCATCGCTGAGGTGGATGCTAACCGCAAGCCGATTCCGGGAACGGAAGAGCATTACAGCTGCGACACCCTGCTTCTCTCCTGTGGTCTGATTCCGGAGAACGAGCTGACCCGCAACATGGGAGCAGATATGAACCCGGTAACATCCGGACCGATGGTAAATGATCGTCTGGAGACCAATGTAGAAGGTGTATTTGCCTGCGGCAATGTGCTTCATGTGCATGATCTGGTGGACTTCGTATCCGAGGAGGCATCCTTAGCCGGCGAGAACGCGGCAAAATACGTATTAAGCGGAAGCGATGCCGCACCGGCTACCGTAGAGATTAAGGCAGAGAACGGCGTTCGTTACACTGTGCCGCAGTCCTTAAATCCGGAGACTATGGCAGACAAGCTGACCATTCGTTTCCGTGTGGCTGACGTATATAAGAACCGCAATATCTGCGTATATTATGACGACAAGCTGATCCGCAAGACCAAGAAACGTGTTCTTGCACCGGGCGAGATGGAGCAGGTAATTCTGCAGAAGAGCAGCCTGGCAGAGTATCCGGATCTGAAGAAAATTACGATTCGTACGGAGGTGGAAGAAGCATGAGCGAGGTAAGAGAATTAATCTGCATCGGCTGTCCCATGGGCTGTCCGATGACGGTGACAATGGATGGAGAGAATATCACTGTGGCAGGCAATACCTGTCCGAGAGGTGAGGCATATGCGAAGAAAGAGGTAACGAATCCCACCAGAATCGTAACCTCCAGCGTAGTGGTAGAGGGCGGCACCATTGCCAGAGCTTCTGTGAAGACGGAGAGCGATATTCCGAAGGGGAAGATCTTCGACTGCATGGCAGAGATTCGCCAGTGCAAGGTATCTGCTCCGGTTCATATCGGTGATGTGGTAATTGAGAATTGCGCCGGTACCGGTGTCAATATCGTCGTAACCAAAAACGTAGAGAGAGCATAAATTTACAACCGGAGAATTCAAATCATCACATATTCTATGGCTTTATAACGAAAAAACGGCAGGAGACAGAATCGGGTCTTCTGCCGTTTTCTGACTCTGTGAGGCGGTTCAGGAAGCGGTTCTGTTTGTGTAAATAACTGGAAAGAAACCGGGATTTATGGTATACTGGACGGAAAAGGGGATGAATATAATGAGAATGATAGATTTACTTGAGACATCGCCGGTGATCGCGGCTATTAAAAGTGAAGAGGGCCTGCAGCATTGCCTGAAGACGGAATGCCAGGTTGTATTTATTCTGTTTGGAACCATCTGCGACATCGCGCAGATTGTGGATCGGGTGAAAGAGAGCGGGAAAACCGCCATTGTGCATGTGGACTTTATTGCCGGATTAAGCACGAAAGAAATCGCGGTTGATTTTATTAAAACCAATACGAAGGCGGATGGTATCATCAGCACTAAGGCACCTTTGGTGAAGCACGCCAGAGAGCTGGGGCTTCTCTGCATTCAGAGAACCTTTGTGGTGGATTCCATCGCGCTGGCAACCTTAAAGAAGCAGATCGACAGCTTTAAGCCGGATGCAGTGGAGATCATGCCGGGCGTGATGCCGAAGATCCTAAAGGAGATGCGGGAATACACCAATATGCCCCTCATTGCCGGTGGCCTTCTGTCGGATAAGAAGGATGTGATGGCGGCTTTTTCTGCCGGTGTGGATGCGGTATCTACCACCAGAGAAGAGCTGTGGTATGTATAATAAATCAAAAGAGCGGAAGTCTCATGTAAGACTTCCGCTGAAAATAAAAAGAGCGCGAGACGGGACTCGAACCCGCGGCCCCGACCTTGGCAAGGTCGTGCTCCACCAACTGAGCCACTCGCGCATTTTTGATGAACTATTTAGTTGTCCGTCAACAAAAAGTATTCTATCATATCTTTCATGATTTGGCAAGCATTTTTTATTTTTATTTTGTGTTATTGTTCTCTGATTGACAAAGCAGTACGGTCGGAGAAATAGAAAGTTTGCATTGAAATCACATACCGATTCAGTTATACTGTGTTTATCAAACAAGATTGGGGGTAACGTGATGAAGAAAGTAATTACAGCGCTTTTGGCGGCAGCAGCCACTCTGGTGATGTCTATAACAGCCTTGGCGGGAGATGATGCAGCGGCAGTTCTGGATCAGCTCACAGCAAAGAGTAATGCCATGGATTCCATGGATGTCCATGCGGATATGAATATGGTGATCTCTGTGCCGGGAACGGAGCCGCTTGATATGAGCATGGCAATGAATATGAAGATGTCTCAGATTCAGTCCGGAAATCTGCTGTATAAGGCGGAGATAGCCACTGCGGCGATGGGGCAGACCACATTCCAGACCTTATTTTACAAGGATGGGATGTACTATATGGATATGAACGGCGTGAAGGTTTCCTATCCCATGGATCTGGATACGATGATGAAGTCGGCAAAGTCCTATTCGGGAGCGTCTAATATGACATCGTCCATGATGAAAGAGCTTTCCCTGAAGGAAGAGAACGGAGAGATGGTGCTGTCTTATACGGCGGATGAGAATCAGATGAATGCCTATTTGCAGCAGGTGATGGGAACGATGGCCGGTCAGCTGGGGCAGACCGGAACCATGAATATCCGTGAGGTGAAGGGTACCTATGTACTGAATCAGGACGGCTTCTATGATCGGATGACCATGACCATGGTGATGGACATGGCCATGGGCGGTCAGACCGCAACGGTATCGATGGTAATGAATGGAGTATTGAATCAGCCGGGGCAGCCGGTAATCGTGGATATTCCATCCACAGACGGATATATGGATATGGAAACTTATATGACTACGCTGATAGCTTCGGGAAATGCGGCGTAAAGAAGTGCTGGAATCTACCTATTTGTTTCCGGCAAAATAAATTACTAAGAATAGCGCCTTACTTTGTCAGAGTGGGGCGCTATTT
>JAEDOC010000016.1 GCA_016302185.1 Clostridium sp.
ATATATTGCCGGTGACGGCGAACAGGGCGGAAAGCGCCGATGCCATGGGGCAGATGGCAATGATCTGGTGATTAAAGTTCCGGAAGGAACGGTGATCAAGGAGTTTGAGAGCGGCAAGGTGATCGCGGATATGTCCGGAGAGAACCGCCGGGAAGTGATCTTAAAGGGCGGTAAGGGCGGACTTGGCAATATGCATTTTGCCACCTCTACCATGCAGGTGCCCAAATATGCGCAGCCGGGTCAGCCGGCGCAGGAGCTGTGGGTCCAGCTGGAGCTGAAGGTGATTGCCGACGTCGGACTGGTTGGTTTCCCCAATGTGGGAAAATCAACGCTTCTTTCCCGTGTATCCAACGCACGACCGAAGATTGCCAATTACCATTTTACCACGCTGAATCCTCATCTGGGTGTGGTTGATTTGAATGACGGCCAGGGCTTTGTGATGGCGGACATCCCCGGCCTTATCGAGGGCGCTTCTCAGGGAGTAGGGCTGGGACACGACTTCTTGCGCCATATTGAGAGAACCAAGGTTTTAATTCACGTGGTAGATGCCGCGTCGACGGAAGGACGGGATCCGGTTGCTGACATTCACGCGATTAACGCGGAGCTGGAGGCCTATGATCCGGCACTTCTGAAGCGGCCGCAGGTGATAGCCGCCAATAAGACGGACGTCATCTACGAAGATGGAGAGAGCGAGGATCCCATTGCGCGGTTAAAACGTGAATTTGAGCCGGAAGGAATTGAGGTATATCCGATCTCCGCAGTATCCGGCAGCGGAGTGAAGGAGCTTTTGTATCATGTGAACGATCTTCTGAAAACAGTGGATCAGAAGCCGGTTATTTTCGAAAAAGAGTATGAATATCAGTTCCAGGCGGAGAATTTGCCGTATACGGTGGAGCGCGATGATGAGGGCAGATTTGTGGTGGAAGGACCGAAGATTGAGAAGATGCTTGGCTACACCAACCTGGATTCCGAAAAGGGCTTCCAGTTCTTCCAGAAGTTCTTAAAGGATTCGGGCATTCTTACTGAGCTGGAGAATGCCGGCATCCAGGAGGGCGACACCGTTCGGATGTACGGTCTGGAATTTGACTATTATAAATAATGGAGAAAAGTGATGACGAGTAAACAGAGAGCTTATTTAAAAGGCCTTGCGATGACCATGGATCCGATCTTCCAGATCGGGAAATCCAGCGTGACGCCGGAGCTGACTGCGGCAGTGGCGGAAGCACTGGAAGCCAGAGAATTGATCAAGTTAAATATTTTAAAGAACTGTATGGATGACGGCAATGAGATCGCAGCTGTTCTGGCGGAGCGGACCCATTCTACTGTAGTACAGGTAATTGGCAAAAAGATCGTCCTTTATAAGGAAGCAAAGGATGAGAAGAAGAGAAAGATTGTGCTGCCAAAATGAAAAAGATCGGCTTGATGGGCGGAACCTTTGATCCCATCCATCTGGGGCACCTGATGATTGGGCAGCAGGCACTGGAGGAATACGGACTGGATGAGATCTGGTACATGCCGTCCCGGATTCCTCCGCACAAAAAAGATCATACGATAACTCCGGCAAAAGATCGCTGTGCTATGGTACAGGCAGCCATTGCGCCGTATCCGGGGTTTGTTTTTTCAGATTTTGAGCTGAAACGCACAGAAGGTAATACGTATACGGCGGATACGCTGCGTCTGCTGAAGGAAGAGTATCCTGCATATGAATTTTATTTTATCGTGGGAGCGGATTCCATTCACGATATTGAGAAATGGTATCACCCGGAATACGTTTTGAGAGAGGTAATTTTTCTGGCGGCAGACCGGGAATATGACAATCCCGTACGGAGTCTGGAAGATCAGATTGCCTATCTGACAAAAAAGTACAATGCCAGAATCTACCGCCTTCACTGCAGAATGATGAATATTGCATCTGCTGAAATCAGGGAACGTCTGGCCGATCAACGGCCTGTCACGGATCTGATTCCGGAATCAGTGCTTTCCTATATCAGAACGCATGATTTATACCTGCAGTAATACAGTAACCGCATACGAATGACAGCATAGAAATCACGGGACAGGGTGATTTCAGGAAAAGAGGCAGAAGAGATGAAGCATGAAATTATTACTATTCGGGAACATTTAAAAAAGAAGCTGAGTCCGACAAGATTTGAACACACTCTTGGAGTTTCTTATACCTGTATCGCGTTGGCGATGCGGTACGGCTGTGATCTGGATAAGGCAGAGATGGCGGGTCTTCTTCATGACTGTGCAAAGCGCTACGATGATGTAACGATTGTTCAGAAATGTGAGAAGAGAGGCATCGTGCTGACTGAATCTGAACTTCGCGCTCCTGCGGTTATTCATGCGAAGCTGGGTGCCTGGATGGCAGAGTATAAATATGGTATCTCAGATCCGGAGATTCTGTCCGCGATCGCCTGTCATACCACCGGAAAACCGGAGATGTCACTGCTGGATAAGATCGTCTATGTAGCGGATTATATCGAACCAAGACGGGAGAAGGCGCCAAATCTGCCCGAGATGCGCAGGCTGGCCTTTGAGAATCTTGACGAGGCGTTATACCAGATCATGGCTGGAACGCTCCGGTATTTAAAATCAACCGGTGCCAAAGCCGATGAGATGACGCAGAACGCATTTGAATATTATGGTGTACACCGCCATTCCGAAGAAAAGTAAGGAGGAATCCCGGTATGATGAATTCAAAAGAATTAACGAAGATTGCTGTCAAAGCACTGGAGGATAAAAAAGGAGAGGACATCAAGATCATTGATATCCACGAGGTTTCTGTGCTGGCAGATTATTTTATCATCGCAGACGGAACCAATGCCAGCCAGGTACAGGCCATGGCAGATAATGTTCAGGAGGAGCTCTTCAAGGCCGGCTGTGAGTGCCGCCAGATTGAGGGCTACCAGACGGCCAACTGGATCCTGATGGATTACGGTGATCTCATTGTCCATGTGTTTTCCAGAGAGGATCGTCTGTTCTATGATCTGGAACGCATCTGGAGAGACGGCAAACTGGTTGAGAATGCAGACGAACTGTAAAGAGATAAAGCTATAACGGAATGTCAAAGAAATCCCTTTTTATTCTCCGGAATTTCTTTGACATTCTTTTTTCATTGTTTCTTTAGTTGACATAAATATATTATGTAAACTAATTGCTATAAATTCTGATTGACAATCATAAGCATCTGCGTGATAATTCTAACGATATTGATTTACAAAAGTATTCAGCTTACAAAAGAAGGAGTGGAATAAAATGCCTGGAACAGGAACTATTATTAACTGTGCCGCGGTGGTGGCCGGAGGAATTCTGGGACTGCTGCTGAAGAAGGGACTGCCGGAACGGTTCCAGAATATTCTGATCTGCGTCTGCGGTCTCAGCACATTATTTATGGGAATCTCAGGAACATTAAAAGAAATGTTTACAATAGAAAACGGCATGCTGCAGACCCATGGAACTCTCATGATTATCTTTTCCCTGGTTTTCGGTGCACTGTGCGGAGAACTGTTAAATATTGAGAAACGAATTGAGGATCTGGGGGAGTGGCTTAAGGTGAAATCCGGAAGCAGCGGAGATCCCCGATTCATGGATGGATTCTTAAGCACCTCTTTTACCATCTGTATCGGTGCCATGGCAGTGGTAGGATCGATTCAGGATGGCTTAAACGGAGATTTCACGACTCTGACCGCCAAAGCCATCCTGGATTTTATTATCGTTGTGGTTATGACATCCTCCATGGGAAAGGGGTGTATCTTTTCCGCAATTCCCGTCGGAATCTTTCAGGGGAGTATCACGCTGCTGGCAAGGTTTATCGAACCGATTCTGAATACGGCTTCGATCTCCAACATGTCCATGGTCGGTTCGATGCTGATCTTCTGTGTAGGCGTGAATCTGATGTTTCATCAGAAGATCAAGGTAGCGAATCTCCTGCCTGCTCTGGTCTTCGCTGTCGCAGCGGCCTTTCTGCCCTGGTTCTGATCCGATGAACAATTTTAGCGCATCATGCGGAACAGGCCGATGACCTTACCCAGGATCTTCACGTCAGGCACGATAATAGGCTCCATAGAGGAGTTTTCCGGCTGGAGGCGAATATATCCCTTCTCTTTATAAAAACGCTTTACAGTGGCCGAATCGTCAACGAGAGCAACTACAATCTCGCCGTTCCTGGCCACATTTGTCTGTTCTACGATTACCCGATCCCCGTCAAATATACCGGCTTCAATCATACTGTCACCCTTGACCTTCAGCATGAAGGTTTCATTATTGGGAAGCAGCTCTACCGGAATGGGGAAGTAGTTCTCAATGTTCTCCTGAGCCAGAATCGGTGCGCCGGCGGCAACGGTTCCAATCAGAGGAACATTCACCACCTCACGCCGTGTCAGGTTAAACGTATCGTCCACAATCTCAATGGTACGCGGCTTCGTCGGATCCCGGTGGATGTAGCCGTTTTTCTCCAGCTGCTCTAAGTGAGAGTGAACCGAAGAGGTGGACTTCAGCTGTACCTTCTCACAGATCTCCCGCACCGTCGGCGGATATCCCTTCTTTAAAATACAATCTTTTATATATGCAAGAATCTCACTCTGTTTTTCTGTAATCTTTCCCTGTGACATATCGACTCCTCCTTTTTTATAATACTAACATATGTTCGAAAAAAAAGCAAACCTTTGTTCGTTTTTTTCGGAAAAACCGTTGACAAACACATGTTCGATGCTATATAATATGCCTATAAGAAAGAACATTTGTTCTGTTTTGGAGGGGGCATACAGATGAAGAAGAGTTTTCTGATGATAGCGATGTTATTGATTATGGTAATCTCCGGTTTCTTTGGTCACAGCCTGATGCAGGTGATGGCAGATGAAGAAGAGAGCTGCACTTATCATAAATACTATACCAGTATCCGTCTGGAAGAGGGAGATACTCTCTGGAGTATTGCCGAGGAGTATAACGTTAACTCGAGAAAGACGATGGAGCAGTATGTCAGTGAACTGCGCCGGATGAACAGCCTTCTGGATGATACCATTCATGCAGGCAACTATCTGACGATCAGCTACTATGCGCCGGAACAGTAGAAATACGCAAATAAAATGCCGTACAGAGTTCTCCATACGGCATTTTTCCATATCTTATTTTTTCTGAGTTTTTATAAATTTTTCGGAGTCTTTTTCTAAATCCTTCAGAATGTTCTCTTCCGGTTTACTTCTTATCCCTTATACGCTCTGACCCTTGGAAACAAATACCTGGAAGCTGTCGGTTCCCTGCAGGGACTTCTCATTGGTAATCGTAACATTCTTATCGGTAATAACGTACTCCAGTACCGCATTCTCACCAACTGACGTATCCTGCATCAGGATACAGTTCTTTACCTTAGCTCCTTTTGCAATCTTTACACCACGGAAGAGGATACTGTTCTCCACTTCACCCTCAATCACACAGCCGTCAGCCACAAGGACATTCTTTCCTTTGGCTCCGTCGATGTATCTGGTCGGGTTATCATCACGAATCTTGGTATAGATCGGATTGCCGGAGAAAAGAGCATCCAGATTCTTGTCATCCAGCAGCTTCATATTTTCTTCGAAGTAGCTCTTCATATCACTGATTCTGGACTGATATCCATCGTACTTAAAGCCGCGGATATGGAACTTGCAGGTGTTCTGTGCCAGAACATCACGCTCAAAATACATGCTTCCCCGCATGAATGCAGTATTGATCATATCAATCAGAAGCTCTCTGTCCACGATACAGATATTCATGGAAAGATTCTGTACGCCGCTTTCCTTGGAATTCATATAGATTTTCTTTACACGGCCATCCTCCAGCTTTAAGGTGTAGTACATATCATTGATCGTATCCAGAGCCAGAAGTCCTTTCGGAATCTCGGTTTCGGAATAGGCGATAGTTACATCTGCGCCTGACGCAACATGAGCTTCGATGAAAGCCTTGAAATCAAAATTAACAGCGATATTTACATCCGCCATAATCACATATTTTTCTTTCTGGCTGCGCAGGAAGGGAAGAATGCTGGCAAGAGCTTCCACACGCCCGCTGTAGCGCTTGATATTCTTCTCTGCGTAAGGCGGGAAGATAGTTAGTCCGCCGTTCTTCCGGGCAAGATCCCACTCACGGCCGGATCCTAAATGGTCCATGAGAGAGTGGTAGTTATTGCGGACCAGAACGGAGATATTATCAATACCGCAATTTACCATGCTGGATAAGATGAAATCAACAATACGATAACGGCCTCCAAACGGGATAGATGCCATCAGCCGTTCGCTTACCAGCTCCGGAATCAGACTGTCATAACTGTTCGGGAATATAATCCCCAGTGCATTTGCGTTGGAATTTACCATTGTTCTTCACCACCTTCTACGTTTTTGTTTACCATGGCATTAGGACCAATCTTTGCATTGTCACCGATGATAATGCCGGAACCGATGGTGGCGACACCTTTTTCACCGTCTGTCGGCATTGCGCCGACAACAGCGCCTGCTCCGATTACTACGTTTTCAGCAACGATACAGTGTTTTACAACAGCACCTGCTTTGATTACGGTACCGCCCATCACAACCGCATCTTCTACCTCAGCGCCTTCTTCTACTTTTACGCCGGCAAAGAGGATGGAATGCTTTACATGGCCGTTAACGCGGCATCCGTCGGTGATCATGGAGTTCTCCACCACACCTTTTTCACCGATTTTATGACCGGTCATACCGCTGTTCCGGCTGTAAATCTTCCAGTTTTCATCAAACAGGTTGATTCCGCTGTGCTCCGGATCCAGAACCTCCATGTTGGCTTCCCACAGAGAGGAGATGGTTCCGACATCCTTCCAGTAGCCGTCAAAGTGGTACGCATACATATTGCGGCCATCCTTTAACAGATTCGGAATGATATTGTTTCCAAAGTCGTTCTCCGAGCTTGGATCAGCCTCATCCTCAATTAAGTACTTCTTCAAGATATCCCAGTTGAAAATATAGATGCCCATGGAAGCCAGATTGGATTTCGGGTTCTTCGGTTTCTCCTGGAATTCAGTGATCTTATCGTTCTCGTCAGCAACCATTAAGCCGAAACGGGATGCCTCCTCCCACGGAACCTCCATAACGGCAACGCTGAATTCTGCGTTTTTCTCTTTGTGAAAGCGTAAGAAATCGCTGTAATCCTGTTTACAGATCTGATCGCCGGAAAGAATAATAACATATTCCGGATTGTAGCGCTCAATGAAAGAGATATTCTGATAGATCGCATTTGCAGTGCCTTTATACCAGTCGGAGCCGGAAGCCTTCTGATAGGGCGGCAGTACATGTACACCGCCATAGAGACGATCCAGATCCCACGGCTGTCCATTGCCTATGTACTCGTTCAGTACCATTGGCTGATACTGAGTCAGAATTCCCACGGTATCTATGCCGGAATTAACGCAGTTCGATAACGGGAAGTCGATGATACGATACTTGCCGCCAAAGGGAACTGCAGGTTTTGCCAGCTTCTGTGTCAGAGCGTACAGACGTGAGCCCTGGCCACCGGCAAGAAGCATTGCAATCATTTCTTTTGCCATAATATGTCCCCCTGATTGAAAATAATCTGATATTGTAAGTTTACCATATTTTCCAAAAATTCGATAGTGTTTTTTGTGTAAAATATGGTAATAATATCTCATTATGGCAAAATATGACAGCATATTTACCTATAAGACAGCTGCCAGAATGCCACCGCACTGGCAGCGGCCACATTCAGGGAATCAACACCGTGAGCCATGGGAATCCGGACGGTATAATCGCAGGAGGCGATGGTATCGGAGGCCAGTCCGTCTCCTTCCGTGCCCAGAATGATGGCCAGCTTTTCTTCCGACATCAGCTTTTTATCATCGATGGAGACAGAATCATCCCGCAGCGCCATGGCAGCCGTCCGGAATCCCATCTGTTTTAATTGTTTCATGCCGTTTTGAGGCCATGCACCGTCATCCGCAGAAAAATACGTCCAGGGAATCTGAAAGACCGTTCCCATGCTGACACGGCTTGCACGGCGATACAGGGGATCGCTGCATCCCGGCGTCAGAAGGATCGCATCGATCCCCAGAGCAGCAGCAGAACGGAAGATAGCGCCGATATTGGTGGGATTCATTACATTTTCCAGGATTGCGATCCTTCGGGCCTGACTGCATACGCTCTCAACGGAAGGAAGCGATGTACGACGCATGGAGCAGAGAGCACCGCGTGTCAGAGGAAAGCCGGTCAGCTGCTTCAACACGGAAAAGTCCGCCGTGTAGATGGGAAGATTCCCGCAACGTGCTGCAAGATTCATCGTATCTGCATCGCTAAGAAGCTGTTTCTTCTCTGTTAAAAAAGAAAGCGGTTCATAACCTGCATCCAGGGCTCGTGTAATTACCTTCGGACTTTCCGCAATAAAGACTCCCGGATTGGGTTCAAAGCAGTGGAGCAGCTGCGGTTCAGAGAGTCGGGCGTAGATATCCAGCTCTTTTGATGAAAAATCTGTAATTTCTATGATATTTGACATTTGGATTCTCCCGTTTTTTTATTCATTATAATCGATGAATCTTGCCGGTACAAGAAAAAATGCTGCGCAGACGGAGAACCGTTTGCACAGCATTTTCTTTTATCGTTTGAACCTTAAACTACTTGCTTTTTACATAGGTGTTCAGATCATGAACACAATACTCATTGTAAGGATACTTGTCTGTGGTAACATAGCCGGCAGGAGCGTCAATCAGCTGCGGGATACGGTTGACAATGGTGGCACAGGTCATCTCAACGGTAGCAGGGCGGTTCACGGAAACCGTTGTCTCCGGCTCACCGATAAAGGTCCAGTCGTTTCGATCGAACTCATCCGGTGCGAATACCTTGCCGACACATTCGGTAACAAGTGTGATGCCTTCTTCGGTCTCTGTGGTCACAACAGCGCGCATACCGGTGGGATCGCCGGCTTTAATGGTGGCGTTTAACGTGGTGGAGAACAGATCCTCGGAATGGGTGGTCGGATAGCATTTCTGTGTCTGGGAGGTGATGTGCAGATTCATCTTGCTGCAGAGCCAGCCATTCTGATTCCACATATAGGACGGAACGTACTGACCGCTCTCAATCAGCTCCTTCAGCTCCGCTTCCGGCATGTCGTTGATATTGGCAATCTCTTTCTCAAAGCGTTCCGGTGTAAAGCCGGCGCCATGGCCTTCGGCCAGTGCGATGCCGTAATCCTCTACATTGTACCAGCTGCTTCCTATGATCTTGGTAATCTTAAAGGAAGAACCGGCCAGATTGGTTACCATGGTTCCCCATACTAGGTCGCAATAGCCAACACCGGTCAGAGTACAATTGCCCTGCTTCGCCAGCTCATCCAGCTTGTGGGTGAGAGCAGGAGAGGAGTTCCAGGGATACAGCGCTTCCTCACAGGTAGTGATGGCATTGATGCCTTGCTTTGCACAGATAGTAAAGATTTCTTCCAGCTCCGCTACGGTGCTTCTGGTGGCAATGATGCAGACATCCGGTTTCAGAGTACCCAGAATCTCATCGGCCTGACCGGCAGGAGAAACTAAAATGCCGGTCTCCGGATAACCGCCTCCGACAATCTCAGCGGCATCTTTTCCGCAGACTGCAGGATTCATATCAAAAGCCGCAACCAGAGATGCCCCCTTCTCAATGGCATAACGAATTAAATATTTTGCCATCTTACCGCAACCATACTGTGCAAATGTAATTTTTCTTTCCATACAGAAACCTCCTTATTTTAATCGCCGAACAATTATGATACTTGTATTGTACACCTTATAGTAAGTATAAAGTCAATAGATGTTTTTTGACTGATAATATATGGAAAAAGAAAAATTGGACCGATGGAAAGCAACGGAAGAAGCATCTTGCCTAATTGAAAATCAGAGTATAAAATAGCAGTAAAGGAAGGAATGAATGGAGGATAATCATGAAGGATTCCCTGTTTAAAATCGGCGAGATGGCCCAGATGAATCATGTGAGTACACAGACTTTAAGACTTTATGCCAGAAATAAACTTTTAGAGCCGGAATATCTGGATTCGGAAACCGGATACCGGTATTATACCCTGGATCAGTGTGCGAAGCTGGATCTGATTCGCGCACTGAAAAGCTGCCGTCTGTCTCTGGACCGAATCAAGGAGATTTTTGAGCTGTCCTCCCAGGAGCTGTTATTACAGGCTCTGGAAGAACAGACCGGTGTGTTGACAAAGGAGCTCTATCATTTATCCGTCAGCCGGAACAATCTGCTCCGGGTTCAGAAAAATCTGCAGGTGCTGAACTCCCTGCCGCCCTTTGGACAGGTGTTTTTTGAGTATGTTCCGGAACGGAAGATCGATGTACAGCAGACCGGTTTTGATTTCTTTGCCCTGGGCTACGAGGGCTATGAAAATATGCTGCGGCATATGCAGAATTATCTTCACGAGAAGCAGCTTCCTCCGTCCTATTTTATCAATGTAGGAACCATCATGGAGAAGGAGCATTTTATTCAGGGAACCTATACCTCTCATTCCGCCTTTATCTTTGTAGATGATCTGTATCCGGCAACAGACTCGATCCGTACACTGCCGCAAAACACCTATCTGTCTCTGGCCTCTGATAATCCGGCGATGGAATCGGAATACGCCCGCAGACTATATGAAGAAATCAGCCGGCAGGGTATGATTCCCTGCGGTGATTATATCTGTGAGGTACTGACGCAGTTTCCTCTGCACCATTCCAGGCAGATGATTTACAAAATTCAGGTGCCGGTGCAGCGATAAGTAAAAAATAATAGACTTTATTCTCTACATCCTTCCCTCTTGTAAATACAAGGAATGATGTTAGAAAGCGAATAACAGGAGTTTAAAGAAGAACAAAGGAAAATGTTTATGGATAAGAAAGATATAATTTGCTTTTATCATGAATACGAAGAATATGGTTGTTTTAGTAATTGGTATTCTGCTACTTTTGAATATGCAGGAAAAGTATATAATTCTGTTGAACAATATATGATGTATCAAAAAGTTATTCTATTTAGAGAATTTGAATTAGCAGATGAAATTATGACATCCAACAAACCTTCTGAAATCAAAAAACTTGGTCGAAGTAAAATGAGATATTTTGATTCCGAATTGTGGGACAAAATATCTTATACCATTGTAAAAAGAGGAATAAGAGCAAAATTTCAGCAAAATCAAGACATATGCAAGTTTATTTCGCTGATTCTTCGTCATAAACCGGAAGTGATAGGGATTACACTGGATGAGCATGGCTGGGCCCAGGTGGATGAATTAATCGCTGGAATTTCAAAGTCCAGAGAGTTTTCAATGGATATGCTAGAAGAGATTGTTCGGACAGATTCAAAGCAGCGCTATTCCTTCAATGAAGACAAAACTTTAATTCGCGCAAATCAGGGGCATTCAATTCCTGTGGATGTAGAATTAGAGAAGCGGATTCCTCCGGATGTATTATGGCACGGAACCGGAGAAAAATATGTTGAGTCCATTAACAAAGTGGGACTAATCCCAAAATCGCGGCTGTACGTTCATTTATCAAAGGACTATAATACAGCAAAGACAGTTGGCGGCAGACATGGAAAACCAGTAGTGTATCAGGTAGATACCAAAGCGATGGCAGAAGATGGGTATTCCTTTTATTTTTCCGTGAATGGAGTTTGGCTGACGAAAGTGGTACCGGTTCAGTATCTTCATGAAGAAACAAATTAAATAGAACAATGAAAGAACATTTCTGGAGGCAACGAATGAAGGTATATCAGTTGAAATGCCCATGCTGTGGGGCAAGTATTGAAGTTGAGAAGCACAGGAAACAGTGCTATTGTTCTTACTGTGGCACTTTGTTACATCTAAATGATGATATCAAGCGGGTTGAAGTAACCAAAAAAATATACCATCACAACATATATACAAATGAAGCTAAGATTAAGGAAATTGAAATGCGAGAAAAATTGCAGGAACAGAAATTTCTCGCAGAGAAAGACAAACGTAATCGAAAATCAAAAAGTGAGTTTATGGCTGTTGTGGTATCATTATTGCTTATCGCGATGGGTTTCCTTTCTTTTTTCTTTATGATTCGCTACCTCGATAATGATCTTAAAGAAAAAGAAGCTGATTCAATAAAACAGGAATCTGAATTACAGGAGATTGTGGATGAAATTCTAGTTGATATTGAGAATGAGGACTTTTCTGAAGCTTATGTCAAAGCAGAATCGTTACACTATACAAAGGGATTTTCTAATGATGTTGAGAAAAAATGGAATTCCACAAGAAAAGAGCTGATTAAACAGATTAAAACGGCGGAAAAAGAAGCTGAAAAAGCGAAAAGAGAGGAATCGAAAGAAGCTGAAAGAAATGCAAAGAAAGCAAACCGTGAGGATAACCATTGGTGGAATCCATTCTCATGGTTTAAATAAGCCTTCCTATATCAGACCGTTGTAACATAGATGGTATCTATGTTACAGCGGTCTTTTTAGAATTGTATATACTTGAATTTATTTCTTTTTAGTTGAGTACATTTCTATAATCTGAAAAATCACATCTCGCTCTGGCTGTTTTATTCCAATAATCAACCGTAGTGTGTAAAACATTGGCCAGAAGGATCAAGTGATTTTTGCGTGGAGCTGTCTCTCCCCGTTTACTTATACTTTTTGGCAGCTACTCATTTTTCTCCCGAAGATGGACCTTGTTGCGGGCACTGCGGCGCCGTTCATCCTCCAGAGCCGCGTAGTGTTTTTTGGTGGTGTTGACATCGGAGTGTCCCAGAACATCGGCCACCAGATAGATATCGCCGGTTTCCCGGTACAAGCTGGTACCGTAGGTGCTGCGCAGCTTATGAGGCGTGATTTTTTTCAGCGGAGTAACAACTCTGGCATACTTCTTGACCAGATTCTCCACACTGCGGACCGCCAGCCGTTTCCGCTGCATGGAGAGGAAGAGGGCTTCTTCATGGCCTTTCTCCGGAATGATGCGTTCCCGTTCTTCCAGATAATCTTTTAATGCAAATTCTACCTCAGAGCCAAAATAAAGGATAACCTCCTTGCCCCCCTTTCGGTGAATCCGCATACTGCCGGTATTAAAATCCAGATCATTGAGGTTCAGGCCGACACATTCCGAAACGCGGATTCCGGTTCCCAGAAGAAGAGTCATGATCGCCAGATCCCGTACCTTGGTTTTCTCATGGTAGGCCTGCTGTTTTTCCGTCAGCCCGTCGCCTTCCTCCACCTGATCGAGGAGCCTTGCCACCTCATCGATTTCCAACCGGATAATCTCTTTTTCATGCATCTTTGGCAGCTGTACCAGAGCCGCCGGGTTATTCTTAATTCGCTCGGTCCGGTAAAAATAATTATAAAAGCTCTTCAGCGAGGAGATTTTGCGCATAATCCCGCGTTCCGTATTGACCAGATCCTCTTTTTTGTCAGTCGAATAGCATTTTAAAAACTCCATGTATTCCTCTAAATCCATCAGCTGGAGTTCTTCCAGTATCTTTAGGGTGAAATCCTTTGGTTCGTACGACGCAAACATCGGATTCTGCTTCTTTAGAAACTCAAAAAAGGTTTTCAGATCATACGCATAAGCGATTCTGGTACGGGACGAAGTGCGTGGTTCAATTCCGCGGAAGAAATCAGCGCAGAAGGGCGGCAGCTCCTTCATCATCTGACGCAGACGCTTTGTATTTTCAATGGTTTCCTGTTCATGGTAGGAGAGTGGAGCAGCCATGGTATCATCCTTCTTTCTTTTTCTGCGGCCAGCCTTCAATATTCCCTTCAAGAATCGCATGGAAGAGGCGATCCTTAACACCGGGAGCATCCTGGTTCAGTTTTTTTGTTAATTGTTTCACATATTCCCGTTTTGTTTTTCCGTCCACCGGGCAGGGATTTTTGCAGACAGGCAGATGATAGCGATTCTTAAACCCGATCACGTCGGCCTCTGACACATAGATCATGGGACGGATGACCGTCAGTTCTGTGCGGTCGAGATAGGTTTCCGGCGAAAAACAGTAAAACCGGCCTTCATAAATCAGCGATAAAAGCATGGTTTCAATTAAATCATCCCTGTGATGGGCATAGGCAATTTTATTGCAGCCAAGGCGTATCGCAGCCTCATTGAGGGCGCCCTTGCGCATTTTGGCACAGAGGGCACAGGGATTGGTTTCTTTTCGCGTATCAAAGAGAATGGAACCGATTTCCGTGGGAACAACCGTGTAATCAATGGATAATTCCTCACAGAGAGCTCGGATGGGCGATACATCGAAATTCTCAAACCCAAGATCCACGGTAATTGCACAGATCTCAAACGATTCCGGATAAAACCGTTTCAGCCCGTGAAGCGCATAAAGCAGCGTCAGACTGTCCTTGCCGCCGGAGATACCAACCGCAATTTTATCTCCGGAATGAATCAGAGAGTAGTCGTCCACAGCCTGACGGGTGAGACTTAAAAGTCGTTGTAGCTTCATAAATAAAGATTTTCCCCTTTCTGTAGTTATTCCGTACTAACTATTCGATAAACTAGACTTTCACGCATAGTTAGAATTACTGCTATTTTATTATTCATAGTATCCCGCTTTCATATTCTTTTTATCAAACACATTCTGATAAATCAGATACTGGTACTGCTTCAGAAGCTCATCCACGGATGCTCCTCGATCATGCCAGGCGCCCAGCCGGTCAAAATAACCGAAGGAATTCATCGTCGGATACTCCTTCCCCAGCGTGAGAAGAAAGCGTTCATAGGCATTCATGGGTACACCGGCCTGCTCCAGCAGCAGGGAACGTAAGAAGCCCGGGGAGGTGACAACATGTTCCTTTTCCTCAATATTAAAATTCGCCCACATCACAAATGTAGCGTAATACCGTCTCTGCGAATCCAGAACGCCATCCCGCTCCAAGAGACTCTGATCCAGAGCATTGGCAACGCTCTCCTCCACACTTGGCTGATGGTCACCAAACATAAGAAGGATGGTATCCTCTTCTACGTTGGAGAAGTAATCCACCAGCTCCTGAAACGCCGCATCGGAGGCATGCACCAGCGACAGATATTCCAGAAATGCCGGTGTTTTCAGTTCCTCTGAAAGCGGTTCCACCGTCACGTCCACGGCAGGCTCATCATTGGAATAGCCGCCGTGATTTTGCATGGTTACGTTAAAAATGAAAAACGGCTTTTCCGGATCCCGTTCTTCATAGAGATAGATGAGGTTCTGAAAATCTGCACGATCGCTGATATAGGTACGAAGATATTCCTCACAGGGAAGCTCATCCTCAATGGAATAAAATGGCTCTAATCCCAGCAGCGGATAGGCTTCTGCTCTCCGGTAGCTGATCGGAAGATACGGGTGATAGGCTGCCGTACTGTACCCGGCATTCCGAAGCTTCCAGGCCAGGGATTGCTGATGACCTCCGACATACTGTACATAAGGGCTGCTCCCCACCGGAAAAAAATACAGACTGTTGCCGGTCAGAAATTCATATTCCGTATTGGCAGTGCCGCCTCCGTAAACGGATGCGAGCACCCGTCCATGAATGGTATTTTCTGTCAGAGAATGAATATTGGGAAGCGCATCCTGTTCCGTTTCAAATCCGTAGATCTCCGGCATGTCCGCCAGAGTTTCATTCATGATCACGATAATGTTAGGGAGCCGCTCTCCTATTGCTCTGACTGCACCGCCTTCGGATCCTACTGTTTCCTGCAGGCCGGTTAAGATGTCCTCTGCCACCTTCACAGAATATCCTTCCGGTTTCTTGATCTGTCCCATTTTAATAAAAGAAGCAAAAGACAAAAGATATCCGTGATCCCGGCTGATAAATTGAATATTCGAAAAATTACCAAAAACCGGAAGATTCGCAAAGACGAACCACCCCAGCATGCCAACCACAAAAGCATTCCCTGCCATCGTTCGAAGCCGGTAACCGCAGCTCGTCAGACCAAAAGAGGCAGACAGAACAAGAATCGTCACAGCAACTGCGATCACAGCCGCTGCCACCTCCCTGTCCGGAGCAAGCGTATAATTGCTTATCACGTGAACCGCAGTTCCTGCATTGGCGATATCGAAGTATTCCAGCGGATTATTTCTCAGAATTCCGTAATAATGGTTTGCCACAGTGAGAACAAGATATATCAGTGAAGACACAGAAAATGCAAGTGTTCCACGCCGGAGGAAAAAAAGCAGCACCGCCGGTATAAGGGCGCAGAGCAGGAGGTTCAGAATCAGGTAAAACAGATTCTGAAATTCAAAGCTCATTAAGGTAAGAACCTCAGCCAGGGAAAACCAGAGAAAAGCAAAAGGGATGGTTAAGAGATAGACAAACCAGATGTTTTTCCTGCGTTTTTCTGTTCCCAGAGATACAGCCATGATGGAGAACAATTCCAATCCCAACACCAACATCCACCACAGCAGATGCTGACGGCTGATCCCGTCATAACTCAGCAGCTGCCTTCTCAACAGCCAGAAAAGAATCCCTTTCAATCCGGCCTGGACGATCGCTGATAATAGTATAAAACCCTGTTTTCCCGCTCTGCTCCGTTTTGCAGAATCATCCTGCCGCTCGGAAAGCAGCCGGTACCAGACCCAAAGCTCCGCTGCCGCCAGGCCCAAAAGGGCCAGTGCTGCCGTAAACATCAGTTGAAAATCCAGAATAACATCCATCCGACGATTTACGGTAACCGTATCTAAGGTCAGGGCTGTGCCTGTGGCGGTTGCCAGATCCAGCCGCAGCTCACAGACATTCATACAGCCCTGAGACTTCCAAAAACGCAGAGTTGTTGCGCCATGGGTCAGCGCAGCAGCGCGATAGCCCAGAGAAGGAAGCAGGTAGATCTGCATATCCGAATCCGGTCCTGACACATGAGAAATCTCCACTGTGACAAAACGGATATTGGCCGGCTGTTCCAGTGCATAGTACACCCATGGATCATCCGTCTTCGCCGTCAGTACACCATCCTCGTCCAGAGTAAATTCCTTTAGGTTAGCCCCATTTTCCCCGTATAGCACCTGAGGTTCCAAAGTAAATTGACGGAATGTCCGAAGCGTTACTAACGTTCCGCACACATCTAACAGAAGAATGAGCGCTAAAAAAAGTAGAATCAACCGTTTTTTTCTGTGCATTCTGCGAGTCTCCTTTATTCAGACAATAAAAAAACCAGTATGAGCGGATTCCTATTTCCAGCTCATACTGGTTTATTATAACACTATTTTGCCTCTTTCGCTTCTAAAAATTCCATTTTCTTTTTTGCGAATTCTTTGATAATTGCGACAGCGCCTTCATAGCCGACAACACTGCTGTTGATGCAGAGATCATAGCTCTTGGAACTTCCCCATTTCTTACTGGAATAATAATTGTAATAACTGGAACGGCGTTTATCTGTCTTAATCATGATGTCCTTCGCCTTATCTTTCGACACGTTATGCCGCTCCATCAGGTGTTTTATCTTGTCTTCTTCATTCGCACAGATGAAAACAGATACCATGCCGGGATAATCCGCCAGCGCGTAATCTGCACAACGTCCTACAATCACACAGGATTCCTCTTCTGCCAGCTTCTTAATGGCATCAAACTGAGCCAGAAAAACCTTATGGTTGATCGGCATATCCATATATGCGGAAGTATTATAGCCCATAGAATACGTATCCATGACCAGAGAATACAGAAAGCTGCTGGTTGGCTTCTCGTCGTGCGTCTTAAAAAGCTCTTCGCATAACCCACTGCGTTTTGCAGCCAATGCCAGAAGCTCTTTATCATAACATTTCACTCCCAGCTCTTCTGCCAGCATCTGGCCAATATGGCGGCCTGAACTTCCACACTCACGTCCAATTGTAATTACTAAATTCCCCTTCATAAATGCCAACTCCTTTCAAGCCAAGAAACCATCCAGTATCTTGTTGCTGTTATTATTATAACTCAAAAATTCTGAAAAGTCATCCAATATTTTTTAATTGTTCGTGAACAATACCCTCTGTTTGTTTACTTCCATGTGAAATTTCAGCTGTTTCTCAATTTTTTCAATAGTTCTTCAAAATATTCCGGAAGCGGTGCTTTAAACTCCATATACGTTCCGGTTCTGGGATGAATAAAACCCAGGACTCCGGCATGAAGCGTCTGTCCCTGCAGACGGTAGGGCTGTTTCTCCGGGCCATAGACCGTATCTCCCAGAAGCGGATGTCCAATACTGGCCATATGAACACGGATCTGATGCGTTCGACCCGTTTCCAGGCGGCATTCAATCAGCGTATATTTGGAAAACCGCTCCAGCACACGGTAATGGGTAATCGCATCACGGCCGTTTTTTGAATGAATACTCATCTTTTTCCGATCAGTCGGATGGCGTCCGATGGGCGCATGGACAGTTCCCTCCTCTTCTTTTATTACACCAAACACAACTGCATAATAGATTCGGGTGATGGAGTGAATCTTCAGCTGCTCCGCAATGGCATTATGTGAAAAATCATTTTTGCAGACCACAAGAACCCCTGTGGTATCCATATCGATCCGGTGAACAATCCCTGGCCGCATCACACCATTGATGCCGGACAGCTGATCCCGGCAGTGGTACATCAGCCCGTTGACCAGTGTTCCCGTATAATGACCGGCAGCCGGATGGACCACCATTCCCTTCGGTTTATTCACAAGAATCAGATCTGCATCTTCGTAGAGGATATCGAGCGGGATATTTTCCGGCTGAATCTCAGCTTCCACCGCCTCCGGTATCTCAAAACTGACTCTCTCACCGGCAGATAAGCGGTAGCTGCTTTTCACTGCTTTCCCATCCACCTCTATGAGACCGGATTTCAGCAGCTTCTGAAGAAAGGACCGGGAAAAATCTTCGCAGCTTTCGGAGAGGTATTTATCAATTCGTGTGCCGGAATCCTCTTCCGGCACCAGATATTCCTGTCTCAAATCTAAACTCCTTTCATCTTCCCGGAACGGGGAGAAAGAAATTCCAGCTCCTCTTCGGAATAATAGAAAAAGAACAGAAGAATCAGACAGCAGGTGGCAATCACTACATAGCAGTCAGCCACATTAAATATAGGAAAATCAATCAGTTTAAAATAGAAGAAATCCACCACATAGCCTTGGGAAAGGCGGTCAATCATATTTCCGGCTGCGCCGGATACCAGAAGAAACAGGCAGGCGGTCAGCGGAAGATATCTCCGTTTGGAAGGAAGACGATACAATGTCCACAGCACGCCCGCGATCACCACAATAGCAATCAGAAAGAAAAAGCCCTGACGGCCCTGCAGCATGCCAAAGGCAGCTCCCCTGTTTTCTGAATAGTAAAGCTCAAACACACCGTCCCAGATCACAAAGGGGGACTGCCCCTTGAGATGGCTGACGGCCAGTGCCTTTGTCCATTGATCCAGTCCAATGCTTACCACCAGACCAAGGAAAAAGAAAACGAGCTGTCGCAATTTTTTATTCATAACTCAACCTTCCTCCCGGATAAAATCAAGGGCCGCACTCATCTCTGCCTCAGTAACGGTACGATCCACATAGGCACAGCCAATTTCCTTTAACAGGATGAATTTAATGACACCGGAATCCATCTTTTTGTCGTTTTTCGATGCAAGGATCACATCTTCTTTTGAAAGACCGGAAACACGAGTAGGAATCCGAAACGCATCCAGAGCATCACGGAACCGGAGAACCTCATCCTCAGAAATCATGCCCCGGGCTTCACAGATCTTCATGGCAGCCAGTGAGCCCAGAGCAACACATTCTCCATGAAGCAGTTCAAAATCTTTAAGCTTTTCAATCGCGTGTCCCAGCGTATGGCCAAAATTCAGATGCATCCGTTCGCCCTGTTCCTTCGGATCATGTTCGACTACTGCGCGTTTGATGCGGTTGCTTCCGGTAACAAGCTTACGCAGAACGGCAGGAGTCCCTGCTTTGATCTCCTCCTGATTGGAAAGAATCCATTCATAATAGGTACGATCCTTGATCAAGCCATGCTTGATCACCTCTCCCATACCAGCGGAAAACTGATTCTCCGGCAGCGTCTTTAACGTGCTGATATTCGTATAAACCAGCTTTGGCATATGAAAGGCACCTACCATATTTTTATAGGATTCAAAATCCACGCCGGTTTTTCCTCCGATGCTGGAATCCACCTCGGAGAGCAATGTAGTCGGTACCTGTATAAAAGAGATTCCCCGCAGATAAGTCGCAGCCGCAAACCCACAGAGATCCCCCACAACACCGCCGCCCAGGGCGATCAGCATATCATTGCGGTCGAATCGGTTCAGAATCAGTGTTTCATACAGCTTCTGTACGGTTTTCAGATTCTTGCTGGCTTCTCCGGCCGGAAATACATAAGAAATTATCGTTTTGCAGCAGGAGGCCAGAAGATCCTTCACTTCCTTTTCATAAAGCGGAGCTACATTGGAATCTGTTACAATGCAGAGCCGCCGGTTCTCTACTCCCAGCTTTTTTATCTCCTCCGGCAGGAAGGAAAAATCCTCCGCCATCACAATATCATAAACCGGTGTATCGTTCATGTGAACCGTCAGCCGGTTCATCGTTTCTCTGCCTGTTTCTGTCTTCGGGTTTTCCATCTTAAGTCACATCCATTTCCTGATTTGTATTTTCATTTTTCATAGAAAATAAAACAGCCGTATCGCAGGCTGTTTCATCCTCGTTTATTTTCTTCTTATGTAATTAAAAGTGGAGATTCATTCCGGAAATATTCAGCGAGCCATCTGCTAACAGTTCCGGAAAATCACCGGACAATTCCACTGTCTCCGGTGTCGCGATAAAAATGTAGTTGGAAATCTTCTGCAGATTACCGTTCATGGAATAGGTTGCACCACACGTAAAATCAATAATCCGCTGTGCCATCTCCATGTGAATGCCCTCCATGTTCAGAACCACTGCTTTGCCGGCCAGAAGATAATCACAGATCTCTCTGGAATCCTCCATGGAGGTCGGTTTAATCAGAGAAACCTCCATACCGCGGCGCATAGGCACCACTTTATTCGAGGATGCACGGGGTAAAAACCGGGGTTTTGGCTCGGGATCCTCCTCAAAACTGTCTGTATCATCCTCTTTTTTATTGAATAAACGTCTTTTGGCTGGCTTTTCCTCTTCGTAATCTTCCTCATCGAAGTAATCATCGTCATCCTCAGTCAAACGCATGGTATCCATGATTTTGTTCAGAAAACTCATTTTCCATTCTCTCCCATCTTTGCCCTGACACCGAATATACCGGTGCCGACTCTAATCATGTCTGCCCCTTCCTCAATGGCAACCTCATAATCTCCCGTCATTCCCATCGATAGTACAGCCATATTAACATTATCAATGTTTTTGCTTTTTATGTCAACATGTAATTGATACAATTTTTGAAAAACGAAACGATTTTCTTCTGAATTCTCTACAAAAGGAGCAATTGTCATAAGCCCCTGAATGTGTACATGGGGAAATTTGGAAATTTCCCGTGCTGCCTCTTCTGTTTCTTCCGGAGCAAATCCAAACTTGCTCTCCTCTCCGGCTACATTAACTTCAAGAAGAATATCCATCTCAAGATTCCGTTTGGCTGCTTCCTTCTCAATCTGCTCAGCTAACGCAACCGAATCCACCGAATGAATCATTACCACATGCTCAATGACCTGGCGCACCTTATTCTTCTGCAGGTGACCAATCATATGCCAGCGAATGTCAGAAGGCAGCTGCGGCACTTTCTCCAGTATCTCCTGCACCTTATTTTCGCCAAAATCTCTTACACCGGCATCATAGGCCTCCCGCAATAATTCCACCGGCTTCGTCTTGCTGACCGCAATCAGTGTAACCTCTTCTTCTTTTCTTCCGGAGGCAGCACAGGCGGAACGAATCCGCTCTTTTACTTCTGTTAAATTTTCTTTTACCATGTTTTCCACCTCGAATGTTACTGATATACAATCTGACCTTCTGAAACAGTAGATGCATCCAGCACAATATGATCATAAACGGAGAGTCCGTAGCTGGTACCTTTCTCAATAATGTAGTATTCGCCGTTGTTCACCAGAGTCTTTACCAGTTTAAAAACCGCGTACCCTTTATTGATATTGTACACACCCTCCAGGGAAGCAGTAGGGCCAATCTGGAACCGCTCCTGGGAATCCGGCTTCACAATATAATCTCCACTCTGTAAAGGTCCGTCGTCCCGTTTATCGACATAATAATAATCATCCGTTGAATTGTAGAGCTCTGCCGGTACAAATACAATGGATGTTTCTCCCGACTCCGAATATACTTCTTTATAAAAACCGGATTCCTCCGTGGTTGCATCGCCTCCGTTTGTCAGATAACCGATGGGAATAGTATAGAAATCCTTGCTTGTAACGGAAGTTACCGGAATCTTTAAGCCTTCCGCCTCCTCTGTATATACCTCAAAATCCATAAAACGATCGGAGACGAACTGAACCATATAACGGTCAAAATCCAGCCGTCCAAAGGCCGTCCCATCAGAGCCGTTAAACTGACTGTAATTTCCTTTCAAAGAAAAATCACAGGAAGACGGCTGAATCGTCAGGGTCTGTTTCTCAGCAAATTCTTCTTTATCCTGTTCCGTCAGAGGAAAAACAAGCGTCCAGTTCTCCGATGTAATCAGCTTGTACACCGGCGTACCGGCTTCCATCAGGCTGCCGGATTTGCTGACATTCTTCTGGTAGGTGCTGCGGTCAAAGGATTCGGCGGTAACCGATTCCGGAGATACACTGTCAAAGGAATCCACGGCATAGGACACAATCCCGGCCTGGGGCGCATAGATCTGCTGATAACTGATTCCTTCCTGCTGCAGCTGGTTTTCCAGGGTATCCAGCACATTGAAATTCATATACTCCGCCACAGAAGCCTGCAGAGAATATTTTTCATTATATACCGCGTCAAACCGATCATCGGTGTAGGTCAGACAGAGATTACTCAGCTTCTTCTTCAAATCAGATAGATTTTCCGGAGAAAGAGCGGCAGAGTCCCCCTGATGCTCTTCCAAAAATTTTCCCAGCTGTCCCGTCTCGTCCAGCGAATAGATTCTGGCTCCTGCAGAAGCCCGTTTTCCCTCTCTGATATAATAATTAATATTACCGGACTGAGGCGCCGTTCCGACAAGCTCTTCCCGGAAGATTAATCCCGTATAGCTCCTGTCATTGACAATACTGCCCTCCGTCACCTCATAGAACTGAATCCGATCACGCCGGAAATAGGTAGTCACACTGAAGGTAAGATAGACAAAGATCACGGCAAACATAATCATACCCACATTGATATTCAACGGCTTCTTATAACGGATAATCTTTTTATTTTTTGCCATGTTCCCGATATGCCTCCTTTCCTTCCATTCTTTTCCCTTTAGTATTATAAGAGCAACCTCTCAAAAATTCAAGCACCTACATCCCGATACGCCAGATCGAGCGACAGGGAATCTTTCCCGCATTTTTCATCGTATGGTAGGTATGTGCCTTAATATAGATGGAGTCTCCGGCCTCCAGCCGATAGGTATTCTCCTCCATCGTTACTTCCAGAGAACCTTCCAGAATAAAACCTACCTCCGGATAGGGATGGAGTCCCCAGGAAGGAGGAATCCCGTCGCCAGGCTCATAGGTAGAAAACTCATAAACACCGCGTTTTCCTCCAAAATCCATCCGCTCGATTTTCAGCCGGTATTCTTCATATTCGAAAGATTTCAGCTCATCTTTCCGTATCAAAACGCGTTCTTCATTTCTCGGAAGCAGAAGATCGCGAACCGTAATATCCAGAGATGCACAAATCTTCTGTAAGTTATTCAAGGTTGGGCTGGCCTGGTTCCGCTCCAGATTGCTCAGATAACCAATAGACAGATCAGTCATCTCTGAAAGCTTCTGAATCGTCAAATTCTTTTGTTTTCTTAGCTCTTTGATCCGGTTCCCGATATTGTCTACATCGTTAAAATTCATGAATTTCTCCTTTTCGGCGGTTCCATGCGGATTCGATTCGATACAAAGCTTCCGCAATCACACTCCGGGGGCTTCCAAGATTAAAACGCATAAAGCCCGCCCCCTCTTTCCCGGAATGGCTGCCGTGATCCAGCCATACCTTTGCCTCGTTTGAGAAAAAGTCAATCAGTTCTTCTTCTGTCATGCCCATCCCACGGCAATCGAGCCAGGCAAGATAGGTGCCTTCCGGTTCAATCAGCGTAATCTCCGGCATTCTGGTTTTCGTAAAATCCCGCACCAGTTTCAGATTTTCATGGAGATAAGAAAGCAGCTGTGTCAGCCACTCTTCCCCACCCCGGTAAGCAGCCTCACAGGCAATCTGGCCCATCCGGTTAATGTTTTCCTGACCCAGATCCAGAAGAGCCGACTGGTAGCGCTTTCTCATGGATTCGCCGGGAAGAAAGATATTGGACGTCTGAAGGCCTGCCAGGTTAAAGGTTTTGCTTGGGGCTGTACAGGTCATGGAGTGCTGCTGTGCTTCTTCCGAAATACAGGCATACGGTGTCTGTTGATACCCCGGCCATACAAAATCTCCGTGAATCTCATCACTGATGACAAACACGTGGTGACGCAGACAGATTTCGCTGACAGCTTCCAGCTCCCCGCGGGACCATACCCGGCCGATGGGATTGTGAGGATTGCAGAGGATCATCAGCTTTACATGATTATCCACGATCTTCTGTTCCAGATCGGTATAGTCCATCCGGTAATGTCCGTTCTCCAGAATCAGCGGATTCTCCACCAGAGTACGGTGATTGCGGAGAATCGCTCTCTTAAAGGGATGATAGACCGGCGGCTGAATCAGTACGGCTTCTCCCTCTGATGTAAAGGTACGGACCGCCACAGAAATGGCAAATACAATGCCCGGCGTCGGAACCAGCCATTCCTTCTGAAGCTTCCAGGAGAACCGTCTCTCATACCAGGAAGCCACCGCTTCAAAATAACTGTTATCCGCCCTGGTATAACCGAAAACTCCATGGGAAACTGCGGCAGACAATGCATCTGTCACGCTCTTCGGGGAAATAAAATCCATATCTGCCACCCAGAGCGGAAGAATGTCCTCCGGTTTTCCATTCTCCTGTTTTAAATCGTGTTTAATCGACCAGGTGTGATTCCGGTCAATCAATTGGTCAAAATTATATGTCATGAAAATCCCTTCCTTTTCAAAATGCATAAGCAGTAACTGCTATTCCCATTTTACACCAGAGCGGCTGTACTGTCCACCTGATTTCTCCGATGGACCGTACAGCCGCATAATAATACAGATATAATTTTGATTCAATCATTCTACCCGATGACACGCCACAAAATGCCCCGGCTTCACTTCCCGCAGCGGGGGAAGATGCTTTCTGCATTCTTCCGT
>JAEDOC010000119.1 GCA_016302185.1 Clostridium sp.
GAGGTATCGAAGCAGCTGGGAATCGGCGGTTCTCCGGCTGTGGCAGAGGATTCCCTGGTTGCCAGAGACTGCATGATTGCGCTTCATACCGGTGCTACAGTGAATATCCAGCATATCAGTTCAAAGAATTCGGTGAAGATGGTGGCCCTGGCCAAGCAGCTGGGTGCAGATGTCTGGGCGGAGGTGACGCCGCATCATTTTACGCTGGATGAGACAGCGGTGCTGAAGCATGGAACGCTGGCCAAGATGAATCCGCCGCTGCGGACAGCTGCGGATCGGGAGGCCCTGATTGAAGGTTTGCGGGACGGAACCATCGATATGATTGCGACGGATCATGCGCCGCACAGCAGGGAAGAGAAGGAAAAGCCGCTGACCCAGGCCCCCAGCGGGATTCTGGGGCTGGAGACCTCACTGCCTCTGGCAGTTACAAACTTAGTGAAAGCAGGCCATCTGACCTATCTGCAGTTGTTTGAAAAGATGTGCCTGAATCCGGCCAGACTGTATCGTCTCCCGGAGGCAGGGCGGATCGTGGAGGGCGGTCCGGCGGATCTGGTGATTTTTGAGGATCAGACACCGTTCACGGTGGACGGCTTTCATTCCAAATCCTCTAATTCCCCATTCCTGGGTGCCCGCCTGTACGGCAGGGTAAAATATACCATCTGCGGCGGTACGGTGGTATATCAGGACGAAACCTTTGTGGGATAAGGATTACACGATAACGACTACGAATCAGGAGATAACTTACTTATGAAAACAATGTTAAAACGGGGAGCGGGAATTCTGATGCCGATCTTTTCCCTGCCGTCCCCTTACGGAATCGGAACCTTTGGACAGGCGGCCTATGATTTTATTGATCAGCTGAAAAAAGCGCGTCAGATGTACTGGCAGGTGCTTCCCATGGGTCCTACAAGCTACGGAGATAGTCCGTATCAGTCTTTCTCGGCATTTGCGGGGAATCCCTATTTTATCGATCTGGATACCTTAAAGGAGGAAGGGCTTCTGACACAGGAGGAGATCGATGCCTGCGTGTGGATGGAAAAGCCGGAGCAGGTGAAGTATGACGCGCTCTATTATTATCGCTTCCCGTTGTTGAAAAAGGCATTTGCGCGGAGCTTACATAAAGAAACGGAGGAATACCAGGAGTTTCTGAAGGAGAATGAATACTGGATCGGAGATTACAGTCTCTATATGGCGCTGAAAAAGCAGTTTGAGGACAAATGCTGGCTTGACTGGGATGAGGAGATCCGTCTGCGCCGGCCGGCTGCGGTTGAAGCCTGGGAAAAGAAGCTGGAGGAAGAGATTGATTACTGGAAATTCCTGCAGTTTAAGTTCTTTGAACAGTGGAAGAAGCTGAAGGAGTATGCAAAGCAGCAGGAGATTCAGATTGTGGGTGATATCCCGATCTATGTGGCGCTGGACAGCGCGGATGTATGGAGTCATCCGGAGCAGTTCCAGCTGGATGAGGAAAACTTAACTCCGGTGAATGTGGCCGGAGTACCGCCGGATGCGTTCTCAGAGACAGGACAGCTGTGGGGCAATCCGCTCTATGACTGGAAGAAGATGGAGGCAGACGGCTTTTCCTGGTGGAAACGGCGGATGAAGGCTTCTGCGGAGCTGTATGATGTGATCCGGATTGATCATTTTATCGGCGTGGTTCAGTATTTTTCCATTCCTTACGGAGCGGAGAGTGCCAAGGAAGGGAAATGGAAGAAAGGACCGGGGAAGAAGCTGACCGATGCGATCAGCGAGGCGGTGGGAGAGACAAAGATCATTGCCGAGGATCTGGGCGTCTTCTGCCAGGAGGTCAAGGATCTGCTGGAGGAAACCGGATATCCGGGCATGAAGATTATCGAGTTTGCGTTCAGCGGCGATCGGTCGAACGAGCACCTGCCCCACTGCTATGATCCCAATTCCGTGGTATACGGCGGAACCCATGACAATGAGACTCTGGTGGGCTATTTTAAAACGGAAAACCGCCAGTGGTGGGAGCTGCAGTACATCGCGGATTATCTGGGAGCGGCTCATCAGAGCGAGGTAGTGGACAAGGTGTTCCGGGCAGCCTATGGCTCCGTGGCCAGCGTAGCCATCTTCCAGATGCAGGATGTTCTGAAATTAGACAACTGGGCAAGAATGAATACGCCCAGCAAGGTAGGAGAGAACTGGCGCTGGAGAATGGAAAAGGATCAGTTCGGCGAAGAGCAGACAGGATACCTGGCCTGGCTGGTGGATGTGTTCGGCCGGTTTTAGGAATCAGCCCTCAGAATAGAAATATTTTCGCGGGAACCCCTGTATTTTCAGGAAAGAGTACTTGAAAAATCAGGATTTTCCTGTAAAATAAATAGGGATGCAAAAAAGAGGCCGGAGAGACAGCCTCTTTTTGCTGCGTGAAGAAAACAAGTTCATCTTACGGAAAGGAAACCACTATGATTAGTACAAGTAATGTAACATTACGTGTAGGCAAGAAGGCACTGTTTGAGGATGTCAATATCAAGTTTACCGAGGGCAACTGCTATGGCTTAATTGGCGCCAACGGCGCGGGAAAGTCCACGTTTCTTAGGATTCTGTCCGGACAGCTGGAGCCGACGAACGGTGAGGTTATCATTACTCCCGGCCAGCGTCTTTCCTTCCTGCAGCAGGATCATTTTAAATACGATGCATTTCCGGTTCTGGATACCGTTATCATGGGAAATGCCAGACTCTATGAGATTATGAAGGAGAAGGAAGCCATCTACATGAAGGCGGATTTCACGGAAGAGGATGGCGTCAAGGCAGCGGAGCTGGAAGGCGAGTTCGCCGTCATGAACGGCTGGGAGGCAGAGTCCGATGCGGCGAATCTCTTAAACGGTCTGGGCATCGAGACGGAGAATCATTATAAGCTGATGAGTGAGCTGACCGGTCCGCAGAAGGTAAAGGTGCTGCTGGCACAGGCACTGTTCGGCAATCCGGATATTCTTCTTCTGGACGAGCCGACCAACCATCTGGATCTGGACGCAATTGCATGGCTGGAGGAGTTCTTAATCAATTTTGACAATACAGTAATTGTGGTTTCCCATGACCGTTATTTCTTAAATAAGGTTTGCACCCAGATTGCGGATATCGACTACGGCAAGATTCAGCTGTATGCCGGTAACTATGATTTCTGGTATGAGTCCAGCCAGCTGATGATCAAGCAGATGAAGGAAGCCAACAAAAAGAAGGAAGAGAAGATCAAGGAGCTGCAGGAATTCATTCAGCGGTTCTCCGCCAACGCTTCCAAATCCAAGCAGGCGACCTCCAGAAAGAGAGCACTGGAGAAGATTGAGCTGGATGAGATCAAGCCGTCCAGCCGGAAATATCCGTACATTGATTTCCGCCCGGATCGGGAGATTGGCAATGAGGTATTAACAGTAGAGAATTTAAGTAAGACCATTGACGGCGTGAAGGTGTTGGATGGTATCTCCTTTACACTGGGCAGAGAGGACAAGGTGGCGCTGGTAGGCCCCAACGAGCTGGCCAAGACCACACTGTTCAAGATTCTGGCCGGAGAGATGGAGCCGGATGAGGGAAGCTACAAATGGGGCTTAACTACGACTCAGGCCTATTTCCCGAAGGATAACAGCGCGGAATTTTCGGGAGATGATATTATCGTAGACTGGCTGACCCAGTATTCTCCGGTGAAGGATGTGACCTATGTCCGCGGCTTCCTGGGAAGAATGCTTTTCGCCGGCGAGGATGGCGTAAAGAAGGTGAAGGTTCTCTCCGGTGGTGAGAAGGTTCGCTGCATGCTGTCCAAGATGATGATCTCCGGCGCTAACGTATTGATGTTTGATGAGCCGACCGACCATCTGGACATGGAGGCGATCACCGCACTGAATACCGGAATGACCAAATTCCCGGGCGTGATTATCTTCTCCTCCCGTGACCACCAGATCGTGGAGACCACGGCAAACCGTATCATGGAGATTGTGAACGGAAAGCTGATTGATAAGATCACCACCTACGACGAGTATCTGGCCAGTGATGAGATGGCAAGAAAGCGTCAGGTATTCACGGTGACTGACAGCGAAGAAGCCGATGATTAATGAGATAAGAATAGATTTGGCCGCCATGTAAGGCGTTGAAAAAGGATGGCAGTATCTTCTGAAAGGGGATACGGCCATCCTTTTTATTCATTTTCTGTTTTTTGATGCTCCAGATAGTTCAGATAATTGATATATTCAATCAACCGGCGTTTCGAGGCTGGACGGAAGCATTGAACATAGGAGAGCAGTTCTCCATTGGTGATTTTCGGAGTAAAAGGAGAAGTAAGCTCCGGAGGAATCTGCGGCAGGGGGCTGTTCCCTAATATATAATCGGCGCTGACCTGATAATAGCTGGTGAGTGCTTTTAAGTGACGCAGCGGAAGATCGATTCGGCCGGTTTCATAGCGGGAGTAGGTCTGCTGTGTAATATTTAAGCAGTCAGCGATTTCATCCTGCGTCTTTTTTGCCTGTTCCCGCAGAAACTGAAGACGTTTTCCAACCGTATCCATACTCTTACCTCATCCCTTTGATTTCAGTGTTTTACATCATATCGTATGTAGAAAAGATAACATAGATACCAGATTATGAATGAATATACTCATATATAATGTAAAAATAAATTTAATTACATTGAAAACGATGTAAACAAAAACCAGTATCATATTATGAAGTGTGCATATGGAAAAAATAAAATCCTTTGAAACTTTTCTCGCACGCAGGACATCTAACCAGTAGAATGCAAAAAGAGGAGGCGAAAGATGTGAGACTTTTTTCCGGAAAAGAGGAAAAAGAAGAAGTAGTAGAGCGGTTACTGCTCGAAAACTATAACAGTTACTATCGGCTGGCCTACAGCTACGTGCACAATGAAGCGGATGCGGCGGATCTGGTGCAGAATGGAGCCTATAAAGCGATTTTGAACAGCGGGACGCTGAAAAAGACAGAATTCGCGGGAACCTGGCTGTATCGGATTATGCTGAATGAAATTTTTGCCTTTCTGCGAAAACGGCCGGAAGCTTCCCTGGAAGAGGTTCCGGCAGAGCAGGGGGCAGAGGATGTGTATGAGGATGTGGATCTGAAGCGGGCACTGGATGCAATGTCGGAGGAAGATAAGGCAGTGATTGAACTGAAATATTTTGAAGACAGAACTTTGAGTGAAATAGCGGAAATCCTTGGGGAGAATTTAAACACGGTAAAGAGCCGTTTATATCGCGGACTGAAAAAGCTGCGGCTGGAGCTTTCTGAGGATGTATGGAGAGAAAACAGGAGGTAAGCCATGAAAAATAACAGAGATGACAGAGAACGGTTGGAACAGCTGAATCAGGAATATCATGAGGTTTCTATGACAGAAAAGCAGGTGAATGAGATGAAACGAAGAATGGAAGAGGCGAAGAGAGAGAAGAAGAGAGAAAAGAAAGGAAACGTATCCCGAAAAAGATTCGGATATCGCGGCTGGGCTGCTGCCGCCGCGTTGGCGGTGTTTATCCTTCTGCCCAATACCTCCGCAGAAGTGGCTTATGCCATGAGCAATATTCCGGTGGTTGGCCGGCTGGTGGAGGCGGTGACCTTCCGGAATTATCAGTATGAGAGTGAGCGGCAGAATGCGGATATCCAGGTGCCGGAGGTGGTGCTGGAAAGCCAGGCCGCTGCAGCGGGAAAAGCTGAAGACGGAACGCAGGTGGGCAGTGAGGTGGAGAAGAATTTAAAGAAGTCCACAGAAGAGATCAACCAGGAGATTCAGAAAATCACCAATCAGATCGTAGCGGAATTTGAGAAGAATATGCATGATCAGCAGGGCTATCAGGACATTATGGTAAAAAGTGAGGTTCTGACGACCACAGATCGTTATTTCACCCTGAAATTAATCTGCTATCAGGGAGCAGGAAGTGGTGCGGAATGGGATTATTTCTATACCATTGATTTAGCCACCGGACAGCGACTGGCACTGAAGGATCTGTTCACGGAAGGCTCCGATTATATCACTCCTATCAGTGAGAACATCAAGGCGCAGATGCGGGAACAGATGCAAAAAGATGAGGTGGTCCATTACTGGGTTGACGAGACGGATACCCCGGAGTGGAACTTCAAGGCGATCACCGACGAGACCTCCTTCTATATAAACGAGAGCGGAAACATCGTAATTTGCTTTAACGAAGGAGATGTAGCCCCGATGTACATGGGATGCGTAGAATTCGTGATTCCGGATGAGGCGATAAAGGGGATTCGAAAGTAAGGTCAGTTGTTGTCCCTCACTTTATTTAAGCTATTCAGACTGCGGAAAGATACTCTCTTTTGATAATAAAAATGATGATAATATATTACAGGAATGAATTGCATGAGATGGAAAAAATCATTATAATAGTGATATAAGAAGAGAAAAACAGGAAGAAAGGACAGATTCTGATGAATCGGTAGCATGCAGTTTGCTTCGGTAACGG
>JAEDOC010000120.1 GCA_016302185.1 Clostridium sp.
CCCACGTATCCAGCTTGGAAGGCTGGTGTTCTACCATTGAACTACACCCGCATAATAATTATATAATTGCAATGCCCAGAACCGGAATCGAACCAGTGACACGAGGATTTTCAGTCCTCTGCTCTACCAACTGAGCTATCTGGGCATCCTGAGAAATCCTTTTGATTCTCGTCGGGTCGCTTTCTCTCAGCGACGTAGATTATTCTAATCTATTTAAAGAAAAATGTCAAGGAATTTTTTCGCTTTTTTTCATTTTTTTTAATCAATTTGAACGAGGTCGTTCCAGCGACACAGGTACAGATCGTAAAACCGGCATGACCTGTATTTTCTCCGTAAGGTTCCTGCCGGTTTTATCTTCCATATTTCAAAAAATCACACCGTTATTTCTCTCCCAACCGATCAGAAAGCGCAGCGAACTGAGCCAGTGTCAGCGCTTCTCCCCGGACCGCTGCCGGAAGCCCCAGGGCTTCAATGGCCGCTGCGATCTCTTCCTTCGTGAAATTCAGCTCCGGCGAATTGTTCAAGCCGTTCTGCAGTGTCTTTCTGCGCTGATTGAAGGAGGCCCGAATCAGCCGGAACATCAATTCCCGATCCTTCACCTCCACCGGCGGCTTTGCGTGGCGGGTCAGTCGAATGACCGCCGAGCCCACATTGGGCCGCGGGATAAAGCAGTTGGGCGGCACATTGGCCACGATATAAGGCTCTGCATAATACTGTACCGCCAGCGACAGGGCACCGTAATCCTTGGAACCCGGCCCCACCTGCATCCGTTCTGCCACTTCCTTCTGCACCATCACAGTGATATTGTCGATGGGGACTCCGCTCTCAAACAGGCCCATAATAATGGGCGTTGTGATATAATACGGCAGGTTTGCCACCACCTTGATCGGCCGGCCCCCATTGTATTCTTCTGCCAGTTTATTTATGTCAACCTTTAAAATATCCTCATTGATGATGGTGATATTTTCAAAATCGGATAATGTATCCTGAAGAATGGGAATCAAATTGGCATCGATCTCCACTGCCACCACACGGCCGGCCGCCTCGGCCAGACGCTGTGTCATGGTGCCGATTCCCGGCCCAATCTCCAGAACCATATCTTCCTCTGTTACACCGGCAGCCGCGATAATCTTATCCAGCACACGGGTATCAATCAGAAAGTTCTGACCGAACTTTTTCTGAAACGCAAAGCCGTATTTCTGAATTACCTCTATGGTATTTTTCGGGTTACCCAGGTCTGTACGCATACTATCGTCCTTTCCGCTTGTTCATTTCTTATTGCCGGAACAAGAACCCGGGGGATCACTGCTCCAGGCGATAGAGGGCTCTGGCATTGCGGGCTGTCTGCTCAATCACCGCTTCCGGTGACAGGCCCTTCAGCGCTGCCATCTCCTCCACCACATAGGGTAAATTCGCCGAGGAATTCCGTTTTCCCCGGAAGGGAACCGGACTTAAATACGGACAGTCTGTCTCCAGAACCAGCCGATCCATCGGGGCATAGGCCACTACCTCTTTTAATTTCTTTCCGTTTTTATAGGTGAGGACACCTCCGATTCCCAGATAAAAGCCCCGGTTTAAATATTCTCTGGCCATGTCGATCCCGTAGGAAAAGCAGTGAATCACGCCGCCAATCTCCTCACATTTATGCGCCTTCATGATCTCCAGTGTATCCTGGGCAGCATCCCGGCTGTGAATGGAAACCGGCTTCTTTATCTCCCGGGCCAGCTGAAGCTGTCTCTCAAACCATTTTTTCTGAATCTCCCGCTCCGGCGTATCCCAGTAATAGTCCAGACCGATTTCACCTACAGCCACCATCCGGGGATGGTTCAACGCCTCTGTCACAATCCGGAAATTTTCCTCATTTAAGGGACCGCAGTCGGACGGGTGGATTCCGGCAGCACCATACATCCACGGATAGTCCTCCAGCAGCTTCAGTGTTTCCGGTATACTCTTTAAGTCAGAACAGATATTTACCACCGTTCCAATCCCTGCCGCACGCAGGCCGGAAAGCACTTCTTCTCTGTCCTCGTCAAATGCCTCATCGTTGTAATGGGCATGGGTATCAAAAATAAGCTGTTCCATCATTAACAAATCTCAGCTCCTGCCGGCATCTCTTTCTCCGGTGTCATCAGGGCCAGATTGCCCTCAGCATCCTCTGCACAGAGAATCATTCCTTCAGACATCATGCCTGCCAGCTTTGCCGGCTTCAAATTGGTCACTACCATGACCTTCTTGCCTACCATCTCTTCCGGTGAATAGTGTGCCTTAATTCCACTTAAAATCTGGCGAACCTTTGTGCCCACCTTTACCTGAGAGCACAGAAGCTTCTTGGATTTGGGAACGGCTTCACAGGCGATGATCTCACCCACCTGGAACTGCAGCTTGGCAAAATCATCATAGGTAATCTCTGCCTTCGGCTCCAGATCGATGCCGTCATCCGCCTTCTCCTCTTCCTGCGCAGCACCTTCTTTTACAGCTTCCGCAGCCGCCTGTGCTTCTGCCTGCATCGCTTCTACCTTCGCCATCACTTCTTTGATATCCATGCGGGCAAAGAGGATCTCCGGCTTCTCTGTCACCTTGTTTCCGGACGGATACAGGCCAAAGGTCTCCATCTGCTCCAAAGTTCTTTTCTCTGTCTTTAACTGTGCCAGAATCTTCTCCGCAGTCTCCGGCATGAAGGAATACAGCAGGGATGCGCCCATGGTGATCGCTTCGGTTAAGTTGTAAAGCACGGTAGCCAGACGATCCTTCTTCGCCTCGTCCTTTGCCAGGGTCCACGGAGTGGTCTCATCGATATATTTGTTGCTTCTGCGGAAGATATTGAAGATCTCTGTGATGGCGTCTGCCACACGCAGCTTGTCCATCTTCTCATCTACCTTCTTCACGGCTGCCAGTACAGTGGCCTTCAGATCCGCATCCACTTCTTCGGCTGCGCCCTTATCAGCGACCACACCGTCAAAGTATTTGTTGCTCATGGAAATGGTACGGTTCACCAGGTTTCCGAGGATATTGGCCAGATCGGAATTCATACGCTCTACCATCAGCTCCCAGGAAATCACGCCGTCATTCTCAAATGGCATCTCGTGCAGCACGAAGTAACGGACCGCATCCACGCCAAAGAAATCTACCAGGGTATCGGCGTAAAGAACATTTCCCTTGGACTTGCTCATCTTGCCGTCCCCCTGCAGCAGCCACGGATGGCCGAATACCTGCTTCGGCAGCGGCAGATCCAGTGCCATTAAGAAGATCGGCCAGTAAATGGTATGGAAACGGATAATATCCTTGCCAATCAGGTGTAAGTCTGCCGGCCAGTATTTCTCAAACAGCTCGCCGTGATTACCGTCGCAGTCATAGCCAAGACCGGTAATATAGTTGGTCAGTGCATCCAGCCATACGTACACCACATGCTTCGGATCAAAATCTACCGGAATGCCCCATTTGAAGGAGGTTCTGGACACACACAGATCCTGGAGTCCCGGAAGCAGGAAGTTATTCATCATCTCATTCTTTCTGGATACCGGCTGAATGAACTCCGGATGCGCATTGATATGGTCAATCAGTCTCTGCGCATATTTGCTCATACGGAAGAAATAAGCCTCTTCCTTGGCCGGCTGTACCGGGCGTCCGCAATCCGGGCATTTGCCGTCCACTACCTGAGACGCGGTCCAGAAGGACTCACAGGGAGTGCAGTAAAGTCCCTCATAGCAATCCTTGTAGATATCGCCCTGATCATAGAGCTTCTTGAAAATCTTCTGTACCTGACGCTCATGGTCCTCATCTGTGGTGCGGATAAACTTATCATAGGATGTGTTCATCAGATCCCAGATATTCTTGATCTCACCTGCCACATTGTCTACAAACTCCTTCGGCGTGATGCCGGCGTCAGCCGCCTTCAGCTCGATCTTCTGACCATGCTCATCGGTTCCGGTCTGGAAACGGACATCATAGCCCTGCTCTCTCTTATATCTGGCAATGGCATCGGCCAATACAATCTCATAGGTATTGCCGATATGCGGCTTGCCGGATGTATAGGCAATGGCCGTTGTAATATAATACGGTTTCTTACAGTTCTGACACATAATAGTTTCCTCCTTTATCTATGCTTCCTGCAGTTCTCATAAACTAAAAAAAGCCTTTAATAATGGAATCTTCTTCCATAATTAAAGACGAGCCTTCTCCCGTGGTACCACTTTAATTCGCCTCTGCCTTGCGGCAGCTGCCTTCATGACTGTATATCACAGCCTGTGTGGTTAACGGACACTTCCCCGTCACCGCCTAAGACAGGTTTCCCTGTGTTCGGCAGCGCAGCTCCAAGACCATCTTCCGCTCTGTTCCCAAGCTCCGTTTCCACCCTCCGGATTCTCTGTTCTCTTTCCCCAAGCGTACTCTTCTCTTCCCAGCCTTTGCTCCCTATGGCATCAATTGCATTTTTCGCATATACAGATTTAGTCTAGCGTTTTCGCCGCTTTTTGTCAAGCATTCATCGGTTGTAATCCCCTTTAATATATCTTATAATAGGAACATTGGAGGTAATCTGCATGAAAAAACGAAAGTCCTTACGATATTACGGAATGATAGTTCTGACTGCCGTTCTTTTGAACGGCTGTTCCCGTCCCGCGCCGCCGGTGGAATCCTATACCGCATCTGATGCTGCCGGAGAAGGTCCGTCAGCTGCAACACCGTCCGGAACGGAAGAATCATTTGATGCTTTTACCGAGCGTATTTTCTGTGAGATCTTATCCGAAGATCCCCTGTCCCTGCATTTCATGCTGAAACATCCGGAAAGCTTCGGAATCTCCCAGCCGGAGATGAGATTTCCGGAGATTTCTGCTGCTGCCTTGCAGAAGGATACTGCCGATAATGCCGCTCTGCAGGAGGAGCTTTTTTCTTTCTCTACTGCTCAGCTTACCTCTGACCAGCTGTTTACCTATCGGATGCTCCAGGATATGCTGGATACGGAACAGCTCTCTGAGGGGCTGGAATTATATTATCAGCCATTAAGCCCCACCATCGGCATTCAGGCACAGCTGCCCGTACTTCTGGCAGAATATACCTTTTATGAACGGGATGACGTGGACCGTTATCTGGAGCTTCTGTCCCAGATTGACACGTATTATGAACAGCTGGAAGCTTACGAGAAGGAACGGGCCGCTGCCGGGCTGACTCCTTCCGACGCAACACTGGACCGCATCATCCAGTCCTGCAAGGATTACTTGATCCGACCGGAGAACAGTTTTTTAACAGAAACCTTTGCAAGCCGTCTGGAAGAAGTCCGCGGTCTGACCGAAAAAGAGAGGGAGGAATACAAAGCCAGGCATCTGACTATATTAAAAGAAGATTTTATTCCCGCCTACACGAATCTCTCCCAAACCCTGGAGGAACTAAAGGGTCAGGGAACAAACTCCGGAGGGCTCTGCGGCTATCCGGAAGGAAAACAATACTACGCCTATCTGACTGCCTCCCAGACAGGGACAGATTCTACTGTAGAGGAATTAAAAGACCGGATATTAAAACGTTTGAGTTCTGATGTCGCGGAAATTACCCTGCTGGTGCAGAATCAGCCGGAACTGCAGAATCAATTAAGCAACGCCGGAATCCGCCTGACGGATCCGGATGAGATCCTTACACATCTGCAGGAACAGATTACGGACGATTTTCCGTCTCTTCCCAATGCGCAGTATCAGGTCAAGCATGTACCAAAAGCACTGGAGTCCTCCCTGTCTCCCGCTTTTTTTCTGGTGCCGCCGCTGGATTCGGAAAATGCCAACGTCATCTATATAAATGATGAGGCCAGCTCCCAGCAGAACCTCTATACCATGCTGGCGCACGAGGGCTACCCGGGACATTTATATCAATCCGTTTATTTCAACCGGAAAAATCAGTGTCCGCTTCGCCGTCTCCTGACCTGTGACGGCTACAGCGAGGGATGGGGCATGTACAGCGAGCTTTACTCCTATTCCTTTGACAACGGCCTCTCCGAAGAGGTGCAGAAGCTGATGACCTACAGTGAGTCCTCTATCTACGGGCTGTACGCACTGCTGGATATCTATATTAACTATGATGGCTGGGATCAGGAAAAAACCGCAAGCTTTTTAAACGACTGCTACGGCATCATCGATCCGGAGGTTGTGCAGGAGATGTACCAGTCCATGGTTGATAATCCGTGCAACTATTTAAAATATTATACCGGCTATCTGGAGATCTGCTCGCTTCGTGCTTCTGCGATGGACGCGCTGGGCAGCCGATATACCCCTAAAAGCTTCCACAAATTCATCCTGGATATGGATGGGGCCTCCTTCCGGGTGATCAAGCCGTATTTTGAAACGTGGCTTCTGACCTTTGATATGAATGCGGAGGCGGAAGGGTAGAGATTTTGCGCAGGAAGTGAGGGCGTCGCGGCAGCTAACGCCCGGCGTG
>JAEDOC010000121.1 GCA_016302185.1 Clostridium sp.
GTCTTTTTTGCTGTCACGGCCTTAGAACTTCCCATTGACTGCACAAGAATTCCCACCGGCACCTGGTTCCAGGCGGCATACCCTTCCCCGCGTCCGTAACTGAATCCCTACAGAAGATATTTTAGACCAATTACAAGGGAGCGCCGGATTACGCGACGCTCCTGGATTTACTCAATATTATCTTTATTTCGTTCCGAAAATCCGGTCTCCCGCATCTCCCAGACCCGGGCAGATGTAGGCGTCGGCGTTCAGTCCCCGGTCTACGTGGCCTACATAGATCTGAACATCCGGATGTGCCTCGTGGAGACGTTTTAAGCCTTCCGGTGCGGCGATGATGGCCATGAACTTGATGGTTCTGCCGCCGTGCTGTTTGATGAAGTTGATGGCTTCGACTGCGGAACCGCCGGTGGCCAGCATCGGGTCAGTGACAACGATGGTACGCAGCTCGATGGGGTTGGGCAGCTTGCAGTAATATTCATGAGGCTCATGGGTTTTCTCGTCGCGGTAGAGGCCGATGTGGCCAACCTTGGCGGAGGGAACCAGAGCCAGGATTCCGTTTACCATACCGAGACCGGCCCGGAGAATGGGAACAATTGCCAGCTTTTTGCCTGCCAGCATTGGAGTCATACAGGTTTCAATCGGAGTTTCCACTTCCTGATCCTCGAGAGGAAGATCGCGGAGCGCCTCATATCCCATCAGCATGGCAATTTCTTCGGTCAGAGAACGAAATTCATTGGTGCCGGTGGCTTTATTGCGCAGGATGGATATCTTGTGCTGAATTAACGGGTGGTCTAAGATAGTAACATTTTTCATTTTAACTCCAATCCTTTCCTTGTAAATGATGTAAAATAAATCAGGCAGATGTATGATACATAGCTGTATTATACACCTGCCTGAATTCATTTGTCACTAGCAATTTCAGAAGCGCCGGAACTTTTTCTGTATCTTGTCTATTGCTGCCGGGACTGTCGATTATTTGTTGTCAGGGCTGTAGTGAATGATCGCATAGCTTCCTAATTTGGAGGGAAGCGGAAGTGCAACAAATACAACCCCCTGTTTTTCATAGCTGAAAATCTCCGGCCATGCGGCGGCCTCGTCGGCGGGATCACTGTCATAGCCGCCGGTGAAATCGGCTGTTTTCAGCATGTCATAATAGTAATTGGTGCTCTTTTCAGAGCTGTTGATATAAGAGCGGATCTCGGATTCATTTCCTTTTGCGTCGCTTAACTTGTAATCTCCGGAGGCAATATAGCCTGCGATGGTGTAGGGGTCGGTAAAATCGCTTAAGCCTAAGTTGGAAGCTGTTTCCAGATTTACCGTGTTGGAGAAGAAGATGCGCTCCTTGCCGGAACCGTCAGTTTTGGTTTTGTCTCCGCGGTAGGTGACGGTAATCCGTTTTAGATTAATGGATTCCACGGTCGCTGTTATATTGACGATGTGCTCAGAATCCAGCGAGGCCGCAGCAGTGGCATTGGCCTTCAGAAGCGCGTTGACTTTTTCCTGAAGTGCTTCGTCTTTCATGCTGGAAATAACGGGATACTCAACCGAGGAGCTTCCGATGCTTTCTTTCTTGATTTCTGTGGTCAGGTTATATCCGCTCTGTGGTTTTTCCGATTCGCTTTCGGCAGCCGGTGCGGTGGTCTCTTTCTGCTCTGCAGTGGCCATGGTTTCTTTTTCCGCGGCTGCGGTGGTATGCAGAGACGACATATCAACGGGTTCTTTTTTCTTGCAGCCGGTAAAGGTCAGGGCACAGAATGCGGCAAGAGTCAGAATACGGATTGCAGTGAAATTGCGTTTCATAAGAATACCTCCTGTCTCGTAACGTATTATCTCAGAAGCTGATGCACCGGAAAACGGATACGTCAGCCCGGAACCAGATTCTTACATTTACATTATACATGATTTCGACAGAAAATGTCAGAAAATTCTATTGAAATTTTCTTAAATTTTCCTTTCCGGGAAAGGAGGGCGGAAGGGAGAAGAAATCATTTTTCTATAAGTTATTGAAATAAAAAGAAAAAATTATATAAGTATAACTTCTAAGTAAAAATCACGAATTCTAACTGGTAATTCCCCTGCGACTTGTTATATAATAAAATCAGATTACCAGCAAAAGACAACCCCTATGGGCTAAGGAGGCTTATTCATTATGAAGATGTTATCTATCGCAGAGGAACTGAAGAACAATTCATATCCGGGACGCGGCATTATCATCGGCCGTTCTGCGGACGGAACAAAAGCAGTCGCTGCTTATTTCATCATGGGCAGAAGTGAGAACAGCAGAAACCGTGTATTTGTGGAGGATGGGGATGGAATCCGCACCCAGGCGTTTGATCCGGCGAAGCTTTCGGATCCCAGTCTGATTATTTACGCACCGGTTCGTGTTCTGGGCAATAAGACGATTGTAACCAACGGAGATCAGACCGATACCATTTATGAGGGAATGGATCGCCAGATGACATTTGAGCAGTCTCTTCGCAGCCGTGAATTTGAGCCGGACGGCCCCAATTATACGCCCCGTATTTCCGGTATTATGCATATCGAGGATGGCAGCTATAATTATGCCATGTCCATCTTAAAGAGCAACAACGGCAATCCGGATTCCTGTCACCGCTATACCTTTGCTTATGAGAAGCCGGCAGCAGGAGAGGGCCATTTTATTCATACGTATATGCATGACGGCAATCCGCTTCCCAGCTTTGAGGGCGAACCGAAACTGATTTCCATTCCGGATGATATGGATGCGTTTACCGATCTTCTCTGGGAAAACTTAAATCCGGACAACAAGGTATCTCTGTTTGTCAGATACATCGACATTGCCACCAGAGAGACCCGTTCCAGAATTGTGAACAAGAACCAGTAATCCTGCTGTACAGGAATGACGAATAGTTGAATCAAAGGAGAAACAGAATGAACGAACTGGAATTAAAATATGGCTGTAACCCGAATCAGAAACCGTCCCGCATTTTTATGGAGGACGGAAGTGAGCTTCCCATCAAGGTACTGTGCGGACGCCCCGGCTACATTAATTTTCTGGATGCCTTTAACGGCTGGCAGCTGGTAAAGGAATTGAAGAAGGCAACCGGTCTTCCGGCGGCTACCTCCTTTAAGCATGTATCCCCTGCCGGTGCGGCGGTAGGTCTTCCGCTGGATGAGACCGCAAGAAAGATCTACTGGGTGGATGATATGGGAGAGCTGTCACCCTTAGCCTGCGCGTATGCGAGAGCCAGAGGCGCGGACCGCATGTCTTCCTTTGGCGATTTTATCTCTCTGTCCGACGTATGCGATGCGGATACAGCGAGAATCATCAAGAGAGAGGTTTCTGACGGTGTGATTGCTCCCGGCTATACCGAGGAGGCACTGGAGATCTTAAAGTCCAAGAAGAACGGCAATTATAATGTGATCCAGATTGATCCGGATTATGTTCCGGCTCCCATTGAGAGAAAGCAGGTATACGGTATCACCTTCGAACAGGGAAGAAATGAACTGGTGATTGATGATGCGCTGTTTTCCAATATCGTAACCGAGAATAAGGAGCTTCCGGAGTCTGCAAAGATTGATATGAGTGTTGCTCTGATTACCTTAAAGTACACCCAGTCCAATTCTGTCTGCTATGTGAAGGACGGACAGGCCATCGGTATCGGTGCCGGCCAGCAGTCCCGTGTTCACTGTACCAGACTGGCTGGACAGAAGGCAGACAACTGGTTCCTCCGTCAGTCTCCGCAGGTACTGAATCTGCAGTTTGTGGACGGAATTAAGAGAGCGGATCGTGACAATGCCATTGATGTTTACATCGGTGAGGAGTATATGGATGTATTGGCGGAGGGCGCATGACAGAAGACCTTCAAGGTAAAACCGCCGGTATTTACCAGAGAAGAGAAGAGAGCATGGCTGGACAAAATGCAGGGCGTAACCCTGGGATCCGACGCGTTCTTCCCCTTCGGTGATAATATTGAGCGTGCTCATAAGAGCGGTGTGCAGTATATCGCGCAGCCGGGCGGCTCTGTCCGTGATGACAACGTGATTGAGACCTGCAACAAGTACGGCATGGTGATGGCCTTTACCGGAATCCGTCTGTTCCATCACTAAAGACAGGTGGGAAAGAATGGACTAACCAGAAAAAAATGAGCGGAGAAGCATCTTTCGGGATGCTTCTCTTGTATTTTACGGCCCTGGATGGTACAATGAAATCAATCGATTGCGGAAAGGTTGGATGGGGATGACCATATATGATATTGCGAAAAAAGCCGGGGTATCGGCCAGCACGGTCTCCCGGGTTGTGAATAACAAGCCGGGGATTAAGCCTGCCACCCGGGAAAAGATTGAACGCCTGCTGAAGGAATACGGCTATACTCCCAATGAGGCGGCGCGCGGTCTGGTGAAAAAGGCCAGCGGCCTCATTGGAATCCTGATTGCGGATATTCGGTATTCCCACTACATGGATATTGCGTATTTTGTGGGAGAGGAGCTGGGCAAGGCAGGCTATTGCAGTTTGATCATGAATACCGGGAGCTCCGATGAGAAGAAGGTAGAGGCCATCAAGATGCTGGAGCAGAGAAGAATTCAGGGACTGATCGCTGTCGGCTCCATCTTTCAGTGCGACGCGGTGGAGCGGGCGCTGGCAGCTTCTTTTCCCGATATCCCGATTACGATGGCCAATGGCTACCTGCCGCTTCCCAACGTGCACGGAGTTCTGGTGGATGAGAGAAACGGCGTGGTGGAATGTGTGCGCCTGATGATGGGGCGCGGCCATCAGAAGATTGCTTTTGTGATTCCCAATCAGACGCCGAGCAATTTACAAAAGCAAAAGGGATATATCGAGGCGATGGAGGAGGCCGGATGGAAGCGGGAGGATCTCTGGATCTATCATTCGCCGACCACATTTGAGGACGGTTATGCGGTGACAAGCAGGATTCTCAAGGAGCATCCGGATCTGGAGGGGCTCCTTTTCTGTGAGGATATGGCAGCGGTCAGCGGAATCCGGGCATTGACAGATGCGGGTGTGTCTGTGCCGGATCAGGTGGCGGTGATTGGTGTGGATAATACCATGTATTGTGAGATCTGTAATCCGAAGCTGACGTCACTGGACAATATGATGCTGGATATGAGTATGGAGTCCGCCCGGATTCTGCTGGACAGCCTGGAGGAAAAGAAAAATCCGTCGAAAATCATGCTGTTTTCCAGGATTATTGAGCGGGAGAGCACGTAAGGAAGAAGATAAGAAAGAACGCAGAAAGAGATGCGGAAGAATGCAGAGAGAAGGAAAAAGCTTTTCTCTGCATTTCTTTTTTTTACATAATGCAATCGATTTCGAATATGAAAGAAGCAAAAAGAAAGAAAATGTAAAGATCATACAAAAACAGATAAAAAATAATGTTACAAATGACAATAAACAGGAAGTTGACAACTGAGAAATTATACGTTATTATTAAATCAAAACAAAGCAATCGATTGCAAAAAAACGAGAAGAAAGAAGCAGAAGTAAGCGGACAAGGGGGAGTGATTATGATTCTGGGAAACGGAAAACAGAGTTCTTCTTTCGCGGATTATTCGCTCAGGCTTCAGAAGATGCTGGCTTATTGCAGGGAGACGGATGTCTCGGGCATGACAGAAGGCCGGTATGATGTTTTTCCGGGAGAGGATATCGTCGTTCTTATCAATGAGAGAGTGACGGAGCCGAAGGAGCAGCGACTGCCGGAGGTCCACCGCCATTATGTGGAGCTGCACTATGTGGTATCCGGAGAGGAGTATATCGGATATTATCCGGACCGGAATGAGAATGAGGTTTTAAAGGATTGCCTGGAGGAAAAGGATACTCTTTATTATCGGGAGAATCCGAACGCGGAGGAGCTGATGGTTCCTTTAAGGAAAGACGATTACGCCATCTTTTTTCCGGAGGATGTGCACCGGCCGTTTTGCCAGATAGGGACAAGCGGACCGATTAAGAAAATTGTGATTAAGATTCCGGTATGTGACTGTTAGAACAAGAGAAAGAGAGGAAAGAAAGATGAGAGTAGCTTATGAGACGATGGTAAAGGAATTTAAGCGGGTACTGATGAAACGGGGATTTTCTGAGAAGGGAGCGCAGGATGCGGCAACCATCTTTGCACAGAACAGTCTGGCAGGTGTGTACTCCCACGGACTGAACCGTTTTCCGCGCTTTGTCTCCTATCTGGAGAAGGGAGAGATTGACCCGAATGTGACTGCTACCACAGAGATTTCTCTGGGTGCGTTCGAACGCTGGAACGGTCACAGAGGCTTTGGACCGCTGAATGCAAAGATGGCAATGGACCGGGCCTGTGAGCTGGCAAAGCAGTATGGAATCGGTATTGTGGCTCTGGGCAACAACAACCACTGGATGCGCGGCGGCAGCTACGGCT
>JAEDOC010000017.1 GCA_016302185.1 Clostridium sp.
TTCCATACCTTCCACAACCACTGCGTCTGCACCGGCTTTCTCCATCATCCTTGCCTGCGCCACGGAAGCAACCACCGGAATGACCTTCACTCCGGCTTCCTTCCACATGGGCATATATTTTGCCGGGATTCCGGCTCCGGTGGTAACCACCTTAATACCTTCTTCCACAACAACCTTTGCCACCTCATCCGCATGGGGGCTCATCAGCATCACATTGACACCGAACGGCTTCTTCGTCAGCTTCTTGACTTCACGGATCTCCTCACGGATTACCTCGCCCGGCGCGCTGGCGCCGCCTAAGAGTCCCAAACCGCCTGCCTCCGATACGGCTGCAGCCAGATGCTGCTCTGCCACCCAGGCCATACCGCCCTGAATGATGGGATACTGAATCCCTAAGAGCTCTGTTACTCTTGTCTTCATTATGCTTCCACACCCTTGTCTTTCAGATAATTCATAACATCACCAACGGTTAAGAGGTTCTGTAAATCCTCTGCCGGGATCTCTACGGAGTACTCATCCTCCAGAGCCATAACCAGCTCAAATAAATCCAGGGAATCTGCACCTAAATCATCCTTAAAAGAGGAAGCCTCGGTAATGCTGTCTGCATCTACACTTAACTGATCTGCGATTAATTCTTTCATCTTCTCTAACATGGTTTTAATCTCCTTTTTCTTAAAATAAAATATAGTTTAAATGATAAGTATTACCGTGTTACCACTCCATCAGTGCCGCACCCCAGGTGAGCCCCGCGCCGAATCCGGCCATGATCAGCTTGTCGCCTCTCTTGAGCCGTCCGTCTCTCTTCATCTCATCCAGAAGAATCGGAATGGATGCCGCCGACGTATTACCGTAACGGTCGATATTTACCGGAATCTTCTCCATCGGAATCTTTAACCGCTTGGACGCAGACTCCAGAATCCGGATATTCGCCTGATGAAGCACATAATGCTGTACCTCATTTCGATCAGTTCCTGTCTCTGTCAGAAGCTGATTCACAATCTCCGGTACCTTCTTTACCGCAAACTTGAAGACCTCCTGGCCATCCATCTCCATCAGTCCCAGCTCCGGTTTCGTTCCGGTTAAGAAATTGCCAAGACTTCTGGCCTGACAGGACAGCACGTGTCCCTTCGTTCCGTCACTTCCTGCCAGTGTCCGGATCACTCCGGTCTCTTCTGCCCGAACCACGGCTGCGCCGGATCCGTCTCCGAAAAGAATACAAGAGGAACGGTCCGTCCAGTCCAGCACCTTGCTGATGGTCTCCGCTCCGATAATCAGGCCGGTCCGATAAATCCCTGCCTGAAAAAAGCCCTGAACGATATGAAGGCCGTAGATGAATCCGGAGCAGGCTGCCGTGATATCAAACGCCACCGCATTCGCCGCACCAATGGCCGCCTGAACCTCCGTGGCCGCACTGGGGAAGCCTTTATCTCCCGTAGAAGTTGCAACAATAACGATGTCCAACTCTTCGGGCTTGATTCCTGCATCCGCAATCGCGCGCTTTGCCGCCTCTGTGGCCATATCCACAGTGCTCTCCTTCGTCGATATCCGGCGTTCCCGGATACCGGTCCGCTCCTGAATCCAGGCATCATCCGTATCGAGAAACTTCATCAAATCCTTATTTGTCACAATCTGTTCCGGCACATACACGCCAGTTCCTATGATTCTCGCTGTCATTTTCTCTTTCCCCTGTCGAAAACGGTCGAATTAGTTTGATCTTCAAATGCTTTGACTATCAAACTATTTCCAATATAGCGGGTAGCATAGTATTTGTCAAGAACAACTTGGATCTTTTTTCTAGTCAAAACATATTTACTCTGTTCTGCTAATATGGTAAAGTGATAATCAATTAAATCAACGGTGCTTTTTCCTGTAATAAAAGTGCCGGAAAGAGAGGACTCATGAACAATAACGATTCTGTATGGAGAAGCGGCGAAAAAGCAGCCTTTGGCCTGCGTGCGCTGTACCAGTCCTATGGATATTCTCAATACAAGATGAGCAAATTTGAAGAATATGATCTGTACGTCCGCAACAAAGACTTTCTGGTCTCCGATCATATCATTACCTTTACCGATACCAATGGTAAGCTGATGGCATTAAAGCCGGACGTTACCCTGTCCATCATCCGAAACAGCAAAGATACCCCGGGCAGTGTGCAGAAGCTTTATTATAATGAAAATGTCTATCGTGTTTCCAAGGGAACCCAGTCCTTCCGGGAAATCATGCAGACCGGCTTAGAGTGCATTGGTGATATCGATGACTACTGTCTTTTTGAGGTTCTGCGGCTGGCGGCCGAAAGCCTGCGGCTGATTTCTGAAAGCTATGTCCTGGATCTCTCCCACCTTGGTGTGGTCTCCGGAATTCTGGACAGTCTGAACCTTTCCTCCTCTCCGGCGGGCAATATGATAAGCTGATGTCCAAAATGGGAAAGAAGGCCGGAGCCATCGGCTTTGCCGTCTATCTGGATCAACTGGAGCGGATCTTCGAGAATTCTCCCGCTTACGACGTAGACGCAGTCCTCCTCTATGACTCGTCTTCCGATTTGCAGATGATCCATGATACGGCTCAGTTCCTGGGGGAAGGCGGAAAAAGCGTTCTGGTCCAGCGTCTAATCCCGGAAAACCTAACATATAAGCAGCTTCTGCGGCTGCGGGAAGGCAGGGTGGAAATTCTTGAAAACAATGCTTAATATCGCACTTCCCAAAGGCAGGCTGGGAGAAAAGGCATACGCCATGTTTGAAAAAGCCGGCCTGGAATGCCCTTCTATTAAAGAAAATAACCGAAAGCTGATCTTCGAAAGCCCGGAACACGGTGTCCGTTATTTCTGGGTCAAGCCATCCGACGTAGTAATCTACGTGGAGCGGGGCGCCGCCGACCTCGGCATCGCCGGTAAAGATATTCTTCTGGAATACGAACCGGACATCTATGAGCTGCTGGATTTAAAGATCGGCACCTGCCGTATGGCTGTCGCCGGCAAAGAAGATTTCCGGGATGACCCGAAACGGACGCTGCAGGTGGCGACCAAATTTACCAATATTGCCAGAAACTATTACGCATCCCTGGGCCGGGATATCGACATCATCCATCTCAACGGTTCCATCGAGCTGGCGCCGATTCTGGGCCTTTCCGATGTGATTGTGGATATCGTGGAGACCGGAACCACATTAAAGGAAAATCATTTAAAGGTGCTGGAAACCATCGTTCCCATCAGTGCCAGACTGATTGCCAACAAGGCCAGCTTTAAGTTTAAAAATCAGCAGATTGAGAGCTTAATTCACAATCTGGCTGCACAGACGGAGGCAGACAAATGATCCGAATTTTAACCTATGGAGAAGTAAAAAACAGCGAAATCTTCGCACGGACGACTCCCACAGTCAATGTAGAGTCCATCGTGTCCGAAATTATCGAAACCGTCAAAAAAGACGGGGATGAGGCGCTGCTTCGTTGCGGAAAACAATTTGATAAAGCAGAGCTTACCTCCCTTCTGGTTTCTGAGGAGGAAAAACAGGAGGCGATGGCAGCCGTAGAGCCGGAATTCATCGAAATCCTGAAAAAAGCCGCCGCCAATATCCGCGCGTTTCACGAACATCAGGTACGCAGCGGCTTTATCTTAAATACCGGCGACGGCATCGTCATGGGACAGAAGGTGATCCCGGTGGATCGGGCGGGACTTTACGTGCCCGGCGGCACCGCCGCCTATCCGTCCACTGTTCTCATGGATTCCATCCCGGCAAAGATTGCCGGTGTTCCCGAGCTTGTGATGGTGACTCCCCCCGGTTCTGACGGAAAAATCAATCCGGTCATTCTGGCTGCTGCCCAGATCGCCGGTGTTGACAAGATCTTTAAGGTAGGCGGTGCCCAGGCTATCGCCGCTTTAGCCTACGGAACCGAATCCGTTCCGAAGGTGGATAAGATCGTGGGACCGGGGAACGCTTTTGTGGCAGAGGCAAAAAAACAGGTCTTCGGCCGGGTATCCATCGATATGATTGCCGGGCCCAGCGAGATTCTGGTGGTGGCAGATAAGACCGCCAATCCCCGCCATGTGGCCGCCGACCTCCTTTCTCAGGCGGAGCATGATAAGATGGCCAGCGCCGTGCTGGTAACGGATTCCCGGGAGCTGGCTGACGCGGTCAGTGCTCAGCTGGAGGTTCAGATTCCTCAGTTAGACCGGGCAGAGATCGCAAGAGCCTCCATCGATACCAACGGCAAAATCATCGTTGCTCCCACCCTTTCTGCCACTATTGAAATCGCCAACGAGATCGCCCCGGAGCATTTGGAGCTGTGTGTGGACAATCCCTTTGATTATCTGTCCGCTATCCGACATGCCGGATCCATCTTCCTCGGAAAGAACTGTCCGGAAGCACTGGGAGACTATTTTGCCGGACCGAATCACACCCTGCCCACCAGCGGCACCGCCCGATTCTCCAGCCCGCTCTCTGTGGACGACTTTGTGAAGAAAACCCAGTATACGTACTACACGAAGGACGCTCTGGAAAAAGTAGCCGCCGATGTCGCCTACTTCGCGAAAAAGGAAGGCCTGACCGGCCACGCAAAGAGCGCTGTGATTCGTTTTGAGGCAGAATAAACACCTTTTCGCCTAAGAAAAAACTGACACGATTTCGCTGATTGTAAGGAGGACACCCATGAGCCGATTTTTCAGTAAAAAATATGCCTCTCTGGTTCCCTACACTCCCGGAGAGCAGCCCAGAGAACGCAAATACATCAAATTAAATACCAATGAATCTCCGTTCCCGCCATCGGAAAAATCCCGGAGACTGGCGGCCGAGGCTGCCGAGCGCCTGCAGCTCTATCCCGATCCGGACTGCACGGAGCTGACTGCGGCACTGGCCGCACTCTGCGGCGTGGAACCGGATGAGGTGCTCTTAACCAACGGTTCCGATGAGATCTTAAACTTCGCCTTCATGGCCTACTGCGATGAAGAGACGCCTGCCGCCTTCGCCGATCTGACCTACGGCTTTTACTCCGTATTCGGCGAGATCAACCGGATTCCCTATGTGGAGATCCCTCTGAAGGAGGACCTCACCATCGATATAACAGATTACTTTGGTTTACATAAAACCATCTTCATCGCCAACCCCAATGCCCCCACCGGGATTGCTTTAACCAGAGCAGAGATCGAGGAAATTCTGAAGGCCAATCCGGACAACGTGGTGGTGATCGATGAAGCCTATGTGGATTTCGGCGGAGAAACCTGTATCCCGTTAATTAAGAAATACGACAACCTTCTGGTGGCCCAGACCTTCTCCAAGTCCCGCTCCATGGCAGGTGCCAGACTGGGCTTCGGAATCGGCTGCAAGGCCCTGATTCAGGATCTGAATGCCATCAAATATTCCACCAATCCCTATAATATCAATCGCATGACCATGGCCGCCGGCCTGGGCATGGTGCAGGATGAAGAATATACGCAGGCCAACTGTGCCGCCATCATGGAAACAAGAGAATGGACCACAGAGGAACTGACCCGCCGGGGCTTTACCGTGCTCCCCTCCCGGACGAACTTTGTGTTTGCAAAGCACCGGGCGGTGAGCGGTGCCGACATCTATACCGGATTAAAGGAACGTGGCATTCTGATCCGCCATTTTACCAAAGAACGGATCAAGGATTATTAAACCATATGCTCACCTTATTCGCCAAGCATGGCCGTTTTGATTTAACCCTGACCTGTAAGGGCGATACTGACGTGGATGACCACCATACCGTAGAAGATATCGGCATCTGTCTCGGGCAGGCCTTTACCGAAGCTCTGGGAGAGAAACGAGGCATCCGACGCTATGGATCCACGATTCTTCCCATGGACGAGGCGCTGATCCTCACCGCTGTGGATCTCTCCGGCAGAAGCTATCTGGTGGATGCACTGGAAATCCCCACCCAGAAGGTGGGAAGCTTTGACACAGAGCTGGTGGAGGAATTCTGGCAGGCCTTTGTCCGCACGGCAGCCTGCAATCTTCATATCCGACAGCTGTCCGGAACCAATTCCCACCACATCATCGAGGGGGCTTTCAAATCCGCAGCAAGAAGCTTAAAGGAAGCCGTTTCCATCGATCCGGTCTTTTCTGATGATATTCCATCCACGAAAGGAGTGCTGGTATGATTGCGATTGTAGATTACGGGGTAGGCAACTTATTTTCCTTAAAAAGCTCCTTCCACTCCATCGGAGAGGAAGCCATCGTTACCTCTGACGAAAAAGTGCTTGCCCAGGCGGATAAAATCATCTTCCCCGGCGTAGGCGCCTTCGGTGACGCCGCAGCCAAGCTTCACGAAGGCGGTCTGGGAGAGGCAGTCATCCGCGAAGCAAAGAAGGGAAAGCCTATCATGGGCATCTGCCTCGGCATGCAGCTGCTCTTTGAGAAGGGATATGAATACGGAGTTCATGACGGGCTGGGGCTAATCCCCGGCGATATCCGCTCCATTTCCGAGGTGATTGACCCGAGCCTGAAGATTCCGCAGATCGGCTGGAATGCCCTGCATTTTTACGGGAAAAAGCATCCCCTGTTCCGCTATATTAACGAAGGGGATTTCGTATACTTTGTCCACTCCTTCCACGGAGTAAACTGTGACGAGTCCATCATTGCCACCACGGATTACGGCGGAACCGTGACCGCTGCCGTCGCCCACGAAAATGTGTGGGGCTGCCAGTTCCATCCGGAAAAGAGCGGGACCGTGGGACTGAAAATCTTAAAGGCATTCTGCGAGGAGGGATAAACCATGCTGATTTTTCCGGCCATTGACCTCTACGAGGGAAAAGCGGTACGTCTCCTGCAAGGAGATTACCGGAAGATGACCATCTACAGCAACAACCCCATAGAGTTAGTACGGGATTTTGAAGCCCAGGGGGCTTCCTGTCTCCATGTGGTTGACTTGGAAGGCGCCAAATCCGGCACCACCCCCAATCTGGAGCTGATTCGTTCCTTAAAGGCGGAAACCTCTCTCTTTACGGAGGTGGGAGGCGGCATCCGCACCCTCATCTGCACCGAGATTTCCAAAGACGGAGCCATGCAGGGCACCAACCATGAGCTGTACCGGACGCTTTCAGAACAGCTTTCCATGCAGATTGTAGCCTCCGGCGGTGTCTCCTCCCTGGACGACGTAAAAAAGCTGGCGGCTCTGAATCTGTACGGCGCCATCATCGGAAAAGCATACTATACCGGTGCGATTCAGTTGAAAGAAGCGATTGAAATTGCCGCCGGTGAAAACAAAACATTGGACTAACAGCCAATCACTAAGGCAAAACAGGAGGCAACATGATTACAAAACGAATTATTCCCTGTCTGGACATCAAGGACGGCAGAGTGGTTAAGGGAGTGAATTTTCTCGGATTAAATGACGTCTCGTCCCCGGTGGAGCTGGCAAAGTATTACAGTGCCTGCGGCGCCGACGAGCTGGTTTTCTACGATATCACCGCATCCGCGGAGGGAAGAGCCCTGTTCACTGACATTCTCTGCGAGGTGGCCAGCCAGATCTTCATCCCGCTGACCGTAGGCGGCGGAATTAACTCCGTCTCTGATTTTGAACGGGTATTAAAGTGCGGCGCTGACAAGGTCAGTGTCAATTCCGGCGCCATCCGAAATCCCCAGTTGATTTATGACGCAGCCAAACGCTACGGTGACCAGTGCGTGGTTCTCTCCGTGGATGTGAAACGGGTGGACGGCGTCTTCCGGGTGTTCGCCAAGGGCGGACGGGAAAACACCGGCATGGAAGCGATTGAATGGATCAAGCGCTGCGTCGGCTCCGGTGCCGGCGAAGTGGTGGTCAACTCCATCGATACCGACGGTGTTAAACACGGCTTTGATCTGGAGATGCTGGATGCGGTCTGCAACGCCGTTTCCGTCCCGGTGATCGCCTCCGGCGGCGCCGGCTGCATCGACGATTTTGTGAAGCTGTTTCAGGCTCTGCCCAAGGTAGATGCCGGACTGGCTGCTTCCATCTTCCATTTTAAGGAAGTAAGTATCCCGGTCTTAAAGCGGGAGCTGAAGAAAGCGCAGATTCCGGTACGGCTGCAGGCGGATTTTACAGAATAAGAAAGAAGGATTAACAATCATGATTAACATAGACGAATTGAAATTCGACGAAAAAGGTCTTATCCCCGCCATCGTCATTGATGCCAAAACCAAACGGCTTCTGACGCTGGCCTATATGAACCGGGAAAGCCTTCAGATTTCCATGGAGAAAGGCCTGACCTGCTTCTGGAGCCGTTGCCGGCAGGAGCTGTGGCTGAAGGGCGAGACCAGCGGCAATTACCAGCACATTGTTTCCATCACTGCAGACTGCGATAAGGACGCCCTGGAGATTCTGGTGGAGCCGGACGGCCCGGCCTGCCACTTAGGCACCAGCTCCTGCTTTGAAAATCCGGTATGGCAAAGCGATGAACTTCACGAATTTTCCCTGGAAGGGCTGATGAAGCTGATTGAAGGCCGGAAGACAGAGAAGAAGGAAGGCTCCTACACCACCTACCTCTTCGAAAAGGGCTTAGACAAGATCCTGAAAAAGGTCGGAGAAGAAAGCACCGAGGTGATCATCGCCGCAAAAGCTGAAGATAAAAAAGAAACCATCTACGAAATCGCCGATCTGGCCTATCACGTGATGGTTCTGATGGTAGAAGCCGGGATCTCCTTAGAGGATATCCATGATGAACTGGCTTCCCGGCATGTGATTGATCATAAAGTGAAGCAGGAGAAGATGACCAGCTAAATGATACGTTCTCATTTGAGGTTCCATGTCGGAACCTCATTTACTTTTTCTGTTCATAATTATGGAAAACGATAATTCAGGCAGTATCAAAACCATTGACACCGGCATACTATTATAATACAATTATTGTACAAGAACCAGAACAATATATTGTGCATAGAAAGAAGGTGTTTTTATGTTAGCAGTAAATTATTCTACCATCCGAAATAATTTAAAATACTATTGTGACAAGGCTACTGACTTATATGAAACAGTAATTGTTACTCGCAAAAACGAAAAAAATGTTGTACTTTTAAGCCTTGAAAAATATAACCAGTTAGAAAAAGCTGCCAGAAATGCGGAATATCTTGCTATGATTGATAGAGGTATCGCACAGTTGGAAGCCGGTAAAGGACAAATGCACGAATTAATAGAGGAAGAAGATGAATAAATTATGGAGTGACAGAGCATGGGACGATTATCTCTATTGGCAAACACAAGATAAAAAAACATTGAAACGCATCAATGAACTTGTGAAAAGTATAGAACGTGATGGATTGTCACAGGGAATTGGAAAACCTGAACCACTAAGACATAGAAAAGCATGGAGCAGACGAATCGATGAAGTAAATCGCCTCGTTTACAATATTGATGATAATGGAAGTCTTTGGATCATTGCCTGTAGAGGACATTATGAAGAGTAAGCATCGGCATAAGACGGTGCTTTTCTTTTTTTATCGTTGAGCAGCGCCGAGCCTCACGTGTCAGGAGCCGTATCGCGCCTTCTGCGATGGCGATACAGCCAATTCCCGACAAGTTCTTCACAGCCTCCAAATCCAGCTCCTCCTCCGCCGCACACGGAAGGGCAATGTCACTAGAACACACCATTCCGATACCCCTGTAAGAAAAATGTAATACCACTTCCCCTTTACTTCGGTGTATAATGAAGATAGCCGCGGCGTTTTGCCGCATTGTTCTACACGCAGTAAAGGAGGAATCTGCCATGCAAAGTATTCTTGTATGCGATGATGATAAACAGATCGTGGAAGCGATCGATATCTATTTAACCGGAGAGGGCTTTGAGGTCATCAAGGCCTACGACGGCTATGAAGCTCTGGAGCTTCTGGAAACCCACAATGTGAACCTGATGATTATTGACGTGATGATGCCGGGACTGGACGGCATCCGAACTACACGGAAGGTCCGGGAAACCAGCAGTATCCCGATTATCATCCTCTCTGCCAAGTCTGAAGATACGGATAAGATTCTGGGGTTAAATATCGGCGCGGACGATTATATCACCAAGCCCTTCAATCCCCTGGAGCTGGTGGCCCGGGTGAAGTCCCAGCTGCGCCGCTACACCCAGCTGGGCAATATGAATACCCAGGCCGGAACCCATGTGTTCAAATGCGGCGGCCTGCAGATCAATGATGAAAACAAAGAGGTTACCGTGGACGGAGAACCGATCAAGCTGACCCCCATCGAATATAATATTCTGCTTCTTCTGGTGAAGAACGCCGGAAAGGTCTTCTCCATTGATCAGATCTACGAGGAAATCTGGAATGAGGAGGCCATTGGTGCCGACAACACAGTTGCGGTCCATATCCGCCACATCCGCGAGAAGATCGAGATTAACCCGAGAGAACCCCGCTACTTAAAGGTAGTCTGGGGAGTCGGGTACAAAATAGAAAAACAGTAATTCCGGGAACAGCCAAGAACAGGACGATTGCTTATGAATAAAATAAAAATATCGCTGCAGGTACAGAAGTGGATCGCCAGCGCACTGCACCTCATCTTTTTAATAATCATGTTTGCCGGGGTTGGCATCATGTATCTGAATGACAATTTCGGCGTTGGCATTACCCATGTAAAAAACATTGCTTTTGAGGATACCGAAGAATTTAACGGGCAGTTCAATCAGGACATGAGCGATCTGTTCCATTTTATGGAATATGAGGATGTCTTCTCCAAGGACGGCTCCATTGATGTCTCTAAAAAGATGCTGGAGATGACCTTCGGTCCCAATGAGACCATTGATTTCAGTCTGGCCGATTTAATTACTTATCTGCAATCTCTGGGATATACACTGAATGAGGATTTCCTCTGCACCATTAACGGTCAGAAGCCCGATGGCCCGATTCAGACCGGTTCCTCCGTCCGGGAAGGCTATATCGACTGGACCGCCAGCGAACCGGATCGGGTATACAGCCAGCTGACCCCCGGTATGCGCCGAATCACTCTGGAAGCAGCCTCTCTGGAAATCATGGATGTTCTCCACCGGTATTATACTACGTACAATCGTCTGATGGTGAATGAAAGCAATATGCATTTTAAAATTGTCTTCAACGATCCCTCCTCCGGCGGAAAACGGATCACCACCTACAGCAATGATGAGACATTGACCCCGGAAACGGTAAAAAACTTCGGAAAGTATGCGTACCTTCCGGGAAATTCCGTTTTCTATGATACCAACTTAAAAGCAATCTCCTTAAACACCATCTCGGAGCTGGCGACGAACAACCCTTATGAAGGCAACGACCATTATCTTCTGATGGGTGTTGACACCACCTATCCGATCACAGACATTTACTCCCAGCAGAAAGGCGCCTATCTGCAGATGCAGCAGAATTATATTACCGGTTTTGTCCTTCTGATTGCCGGAGGCGTTGTTGGCCTAATCACGCTCCTGTTCCTGCTCCATGTCTCCGGATACCGTGAGTACGGCGATAAAACCATTACCCTGCACCGGTTTGACACCACCAGCACGGAGAGCGGAATCATTCTTTTTGCGCTTCTGACTCTGGCCGCATTGTGGCTGTGCCGGTTCGCTCTGGTGCGTATCGCTCACCTGGCTCTTCCGGAGAGCAGCTGGCTTCTGTCGGAGCGGGTACTGAACACCGCCGTCATCTATCTGGGATCCCTGCTTCTGTTTTTCAGCCTCTTACGGCGCTACAAAGCGGGAACCCTGTGGACCGGCAGCCTCCTCTTTCGCTGGAAGGAGCGAATGGCTCTCTTCTTCTCCGGACAGAGCTTTGCCGGCCGCCTGACCTTCAGCTTTCTGGCATACCTGATTGTGAACACCCTGCTGATCAGTCTGGCGTGGTTCCTCTGGGATCGGATCTATCTGAGCCTGACCACCATCTACATCCTGACCGGCATTGTGATTTTCGCCTGGTTCATCTTCAATCTGTGGGTATTTTACGGAATGTTCCGGCGGGCCACCAACCAGGATCAGATCCGTGACGCGGCGCAGCGCCTGGCCTCCGGCCAGACCAATTACCAGATCGATCTGAATCACTTTGAAGGACAGGAGCTGGAGCTGGCAGAAAATATCAACAATATCAGCACCGGCTTAGAGGCGGCGCTGCAGGAGAAGGTAAAAAGTGAACGTCTGAAGACAGATCTGATTACCAATGTTTCCCATGACATTAAGACACCTCTGACCTCCATTATCAACTATGTCAACCTGATTCAGCGGGAAAATATCCAGGATGAAAAGATCCGGGGCTATTTAGAGGTTCTGGATCAGAAGTCTCAGCGGCTGAAGACACTGACCGAGGATCTGGTCGAGGCGTCCAAGGCCAGCTCCGGTAACTTAAAGCTGGAAATCAGTGACATTGATTTAAATGAGATGATTTGCCAGACCAACGGAGAATTCGAAGAAAAGTTTGAAACCCGGGGCCTGGAGATCATTCTTACCGCACCGGAAGAGCCGCTGATCATCGAGGCAGACGGCCGCCGGCTGTGGCGTGTGCTGGAAAACCTGTACAACAATGCATTTAAATACGCACTGGAGCACAGCCGGATTTACATCGATATTCAGAGGTCAGAGACAGAGAAGGTCGTCTTTACCATGAAAAACATCTCTGCCACACCCTTAAATATCCACCCGGATGAGCTGACGGAACGTTTCGTCCGCGGAGATGTGGCGCGAACCACGGAAGGCAGCGGGCTGGGACTCTCCATCGCCAAAAGCCTGACCGAGCTTTTAGGCGGACAGTTTGAGCTGTTCATTGATGGAGACTTATTTAAGGCACAGCTTATCTTCTCCTTAAAGGCAAAAGAGGAAGATACGGAAAACAGTTAACCATACGGGTATTTTGAAACGCACAGACGCAAAAACAGCGGGCAGAAAAGCAGTTTACTCTGCTTTTCCCCCGCTGTTTTTCTTTTTCCATATTCCCACTTTTTCAATCGCTCCTGCCGGACAGGCATCCACACAGACACCGCAGCGAATACATTCGGCACTGTTCGGCCGCTTCCAGACCTCCACATCCATGGGGCACACACGCCGGCAGACTCCGCAGGCAGTACAGCTCTCCTCATGAATGGCCAGACGAAAGAGAGAAACCGGCTGAAAAGCCCCGTAGATCGCCCCCAGAGGACAAAGGTAACGACAGAACGGCCGGGGCAATTTAACGGAAAGCACCCCAATCAATAGAAGGATACCCATTTTCCAGGAAAACAGCCATCCTGCCGCCTCCCGAAGCTCCGGATTTCCAAGCAGCAGCGGAATTCCTCCCATCATCGTTCCACTGGGACAGAGATACTGACAGAACCAGGGCTTTCCTATCCCAGCCACATTCACTGCCACTGACGGAAGAAGAAGCACCAGAATCACAAGAACTCCGTATTTGACCAGTCGAAAGTATCTCTCTCCCGGTAAAGTGCGCCATTTTTTCCCTGCCGGAATCCGGTGCAGCAGATCCTGCACCATGCCAAAGGGGCAGAGCCAGCCACAGATGAATCTCCCGAAAACTGAGCCAAACATCAAAAGGAAACCGAGTACATAACAGGAAAACCGGAATTTTTTTGCTGACAACACTGCCTGCAGAGCTCCGATGGGACAGGCACCCAACGCGCCGGGACAGGAATAGCAGTTCAGTCCCGGAACGCAGAGCTGTTTGCTGCGGCCTTTATAGATGGTTCCATTTAAATAGCCATAGAGATATCCGTTGGTCAGCGCTGTCCAGGCCGCCTGAACCAGAAGGCGCTTTGTTCCGTTCGTTTCTTTCATTTCCTGTTCTTATTCCTTGATTACCCGTTTTAAGATCGGATCCAGAATCTCCGTCCAGGGCTTGTATGCCTCTGTCTCCTCCAGATGAGTCAGAGCCATCCAGTTGATTCCGCCCGGTGTCATCTCACGGGCCAGATTCTCCAGCGGTCCTTCCCATGTGGCTGCCTTCTTTGACATGGCTTCTGTAAAGGAAGTGATGTAAGTTCTGGCAGACGGCTCATCCAGACCATTTTCCTGGCACCAGTCAATCAGCACCGTTAACAACATATAGTAGGCACTCATCAGACCCGTGGTGGAACGCAGAATGGCAATCTGCTTCGGTGTTTCCACCAGAACCGGAGTTCCCACCAGGCTCATCAGCTCTCCCACCTCCGGGATGGCCGGATAGATCACCACCGGACCAAAACCATTGGCTGCGAAGGTCAGCGGAACCACATCGGCGATAATATCCCTCTTTCCAATGATTTCCTCCGCCCGTTTGGTGCTTAATGTCATTACCAGATTGATGAACTTCTTTTCCGGCGGGAATGTCAATTCACTTAATACGTCCTCGGCATGCTGAGGCAGCAGAGCCGCAAATACCCAATCCGACTGATCAATTACCTCCTGATTGCTTTCCGCCACCGTCACGATCTCCGGATATTTTTCATGAAGTGCTGCTGCTCTCTCCTTATTCCGCGGCGACACGATAATGTGCAGATCCTCTTTTCCACTCTCACAAAAACCGGTCACCACAGCCGTTGTGATAATACCTGTTCCGATAAAACCAAGTCTCATGTTCTTTTCCTCCTCTATTCTTCACTATCTATTCTTCTGCAAATATCTCTGCAAAAATATCTTTCGCTGCTTCCTGCAGCTTTTCCGTAAACCTGCGGTATCGGACAATAAAGTCTTTGCCCTCCTGCGTCAGGGAAGAAGAACCGCCTCCGCTTCCTCCGGTCTGACGTTCCAGGAAAGTAATTCCCAGCTGCTCCTCCGCCAGCTTCACCATCTTCCAGGCCTTACTATAGGAAATCTCCCTGGCCTGACAGGCAGACAGCATGGAACCATGCTCCTCCACCGCCAGCAAAAAGGAAGCCGTATTCTCATCAAAGCATTCCTGCGGCCGGCACAGCTTCGCCTGCAGCCCAAAAGACAGGGGGATCTGCCTCCGACTGTTCTCTTCATACCGCAGCAAATCTGCGTAATCCTCCTCTGTGTTGGTATTCATCAGCACGCAGGGATCCGACAGTTCAATATGAACCACCTCTGCCCCGCTGGCCTCCATAGCTCCACGCAATCCGCATCCCCCGTCGTAGGCCAGAACAGAAGGAATTACATCCTTATCCAAAAGCACTGGATGGCCGGTCTTTCCCTGAAACACCGGAACCGCAATTTTCGCATCCGATTCCTTCATCTTTATAATCGTCTCTGTCGATACCAGCGGCACATCCGCCGGAAACAGAAGCACCTGATCCGTCTTCTTTCCGATCCGTTTCAGTCCAAGACAAATCGAATCAAACATTTGTGATGTCTCATATTTTTTATTCCGGACACAAACTGCCCCTCGATGCGCGATATGCCGCTCCAGCTCCTCTGCCTGGTACCCGGTCACTACCACAATCGGGGTAATTCCTGCCTGACGCAGGGTGTCTATCTCCTTCTGTATCATCGTTGTCCGTCCCAGCTTCATCATAGGCTTCAGGCCTTCCATATGAGCCGACCTCCCGGCTGCCAGGATGACTGCGCCTGTCCGTTTTTCCGCCACGTTTTCACATCCTTCTTCTTCCTGCTCAATGGCAGGTTACATTCTGTCCCTAGTTTATCATATCTGCTTCCTCTCTTACAATATAAATCCCAATTTCATAAAAAAAAGTCAGCCGTTTTCGGGCTGTAAAAACGACTGACAGAAATAAATATCTTTATGAAATTGAGGAAAATAATAGTATCACCTTTGGAAACTGCGTTGAAAGAGTTATTCCTTCAAAAGCAGTATATCTTCCGGTTTCACACCCAGTGTAAGACGATCTCCCGGATGCTTTCCTTCCAGAAGTCCACTCTGGGAAATATCCAGCTTCCACCAGATCGGTGTCTGTGATGCATCCCCCTCGGGCTTTACCAGAATATCCCACTCAAAGGGCTGCTTGAGGGTATCATCCCAGACACAGGAAAATGCATTCTCGGAAATCATCCCGAACTGATGGGCACGGATTCCGATATGGGTAATCTCATCTCCCGGCTCACCGGCCAGGGTAAGGGGGATTCCCCAGTCCAGGGCGAGGACTCTGCGGGAATCCAGTTTCTTAATTCTGCTGATATTCTTACAGCCGGTCAGCCGTGCTGCCGTCACGTTTTCCGGACACCGGAAAATTCCTTCCGTCGTTCCCGACGTCACTACCCGTCCCTGTTCCAGAATCACGCTGTTTTCACAGAAGCGGTAGACTTCATCCCGACTGTGGGTGACCAGCAGTACGTCACCCTTATATTCCTTCAAAACCTCTTTTACCTGAAACTGAAGCTGCTCCTTTAAGTAGTAGTCCAGCGCGGAAAAAGGCTCATCCAGCATAATCACATCCGGCCGGTAGGCCAGAATTCTCGCCAGCGCAACTCTCTGCTGCTGACCTCCGGAAAGCTGGGAGGGATATCTCTTCTCCAGTCCCTCCAGACGGAACAGATGAATCATCTCCTCCACCCGGGCAGCACATTCCTTCCTGCTTCCCCGCATCCCGGCACCAATATTGGTCTCCACCGTCATATTAGGAAAAAGCGCATAATTCTGAAACAGATATCCCACTCTCCGTTCCTGCGGTGATAGATTAATCTTTTTCTCCGAATCGAAAAGCACCCGTCCGTTCAATACGATACGCCCCTCGTCCGGGGTCTCAATTCCCGCAATGCACTTTAACGTCATGCTTTTACCGCTTCCGGAAGCTCCCAGGATACCAAGAACTCCCTTCTCGGTCTGTAAGGACACCTCCAGTGCAAAACCGGAAAATTTCTTTTTAAATTCTGCCTGAAGGCTCATTTTTGCTTTTCCTTTCCCGCCAGCACATTCATCAGAACCACAACCACGAAGGAAATCACAACGATAATCCATACGTATTGGTACGCCGCCGACATCTTTCCGGCAGCCACCTCAGAATAAATCGCCAGCGGAAGTGTCTGCGTCTTTCCGGCAATATTGCCGGCCAGCATGGCAGTAGCACCGAATTCTCCCAGGCCTCTGGCAAAAGCCAGAATGGCTCCGCTCAGCACCCCCGGCATCGCCGCCGGCATGACAACCCGCCAGAAGATCTTCCCCTCGGAAAAGCCCAGCGTTCTGGCTGCATAGATCAGCGTTTTATCCACCTGCTCAAAAGCGCCTCTGGCCGCCCGGTACATCAAGGGAAAAGAGATGACCGTGGCCGCAATCACAGTGGCTGCCCAGGAAAAAACGATTTTGACTCCAAAAAACTCCAGAAAAAACTGTCCCAGCGGCCGTTTCACTCCGAATATCATCAGGAAAAAAAATCCGGCCACGGTCGGCGGAAGAACCATTGGAAGCGTCAGGATTCCGTCCACGACTGTCTTAAATTTCTGAGATTTGGACATAACCACGATTCTCGCTGCCCATACACCAAGGAAAAAGGTTATCACGATGGACAGCGAGGCGGTCTTCATGGATATGAGAATCGGAGACCAGTTCATAATTATTTATTTGCGGAGAATCCGTACTCTGCAAATGCTTCCAGTGCTTCGTCTGTTCCCAGATAATCAACAAACTTCTGAGCAGCATCCTTCTTGGTGCTTGCGCTTACAATACCAACCGGATAGATCACCTTGGAAACGCTTCCTTCCGGTGCATAACCTACCACTTCAACATCCTCAAACTGATCACTGGTGGTAGCATCGGTTAAGTATACGATACCTGCATCCGCGCTGCCTGCTGCTACCCAGCTTAATACCTCGGTTACATTGGTTCCGAAGCTGGTCTTTGCCTCAACCGCTTCCCACATACCCAGATTCTCAAATGCCTCCTTGGAATACTGTCCGACCGGAACGCTCTCCGGATCTCCAAGAGCGATTTTCTCTGCCTTGGTAATATCCTCAAAACCGGTAATTCCCAGCTCAGATCCCTTCGGAACAATCAGAGTAATCTTATTCTCCAGCAGCTCAACGATGCTGTCACTGTCTACCAGACCCTCTTCATTTAATGCATTCATCTGCTTCTTCGCTGCAGAGAAGAATACATCGGCATCGGCACCCTCTTCAATCTGGGTCTGCAGCTTTCCTGAGCTGTCGAACGTAAAGCTTACTTTCACATCCGGATTCGCCTCTTCAAATGCCGGCTGAATCTTATCTTCCATAACATAGCGAAGGCTGGCTGCTGCTGCCACCAGAATCTCCTGCTGTTCTGCCGCTGCCTCTGTTTCCGGCGCTTCTGTCTCTGCCGCCTCGGTTACTGCCTCTGTGGCGGCTTCGGTCGCTTCTTTCGTTTCTGCCGGCTTAGATGAACATGCCGTCATAGATACTGCCAATACTGCTGCCAATGCTGCACTCCATGCTTTTCTCATGATACCTTTCTCCTTTTTCAACCGCTTTGCAGTCGTTATTCTTATACTGCTATAACGATTCGATCATACCGCAAGGGGAAAAATTTGTCAATATAAAAGAGCCGATTCATCCCATTTTCATGAGTATGAATCAGCTCCTCCGGTGAATTTACCCTTGTAAAAATAACATTATTTTTATTATCAGATAGCGGATTATTTGCCGAATCCGCAGTTCGGGAAAATACAGGTGGGACATCCAAGGCACAAGCCTCCCATCCCAAACTTCGCCAGATCTTCTCTGGTAACGGTTACATCCGCCATTACCTTCGGAAGCACCAAATCAAAAATGGTTCTCTTCGCATACATCACGCAGCCCGGAAGTCCCATGATCGCCCGGCCGTCCGGAGTATAGGCAAGCAGGAACATGGCTCCCGGAAGCACCGGTGCGCCGTAGGATACGATCTCTGCTCCTGTATTCTTGATCGCTGTCGGTGTGGTATCATCCGGATCCACGCTCATTCCTCCGGTGCAGACCACAAAATCTGCTCCCTGATCCAGCCAGTTCTGAATCGCTGCCGTGATCTTCTCCGGATCATCATTCATAATCGTCTGCCCCAGAACCTCCACGTCAAATTCCGCCAGCTTCTCCCGGATCACCGGTCCGAACTTATCCTGAATTCTTCCATAGAATACTTCATTTCCTGTGGTCACGATTCCCGCTTTTTTCTTTTTATAAGGAAGAAGAGTCAACAGCGGTTCTTCTCCCACCGCCGCTTTGGCTGCTTCCATCTTCTCTTTCTCAATAACCAGCGGAATAATCCGGGTTCCGGCCAGCTTATCGCCCTTTTTTACCGGGAAATTGCCATGCCGGGTGGCGATCATCATCTCACCCAGGCTGTTCAGCTTTACTAACCGCTCCTCATCCACCAGGAACAAACCGTCTTCCTCAGCAATCAGCTCTACCTTGCCCTCCTTCGGCTCTGTTGCACGCATATGATCATTCTGACATAAGCTGCGCAGAATATCCGCCGCCTCATTCTCGTGATATTTCGTGTCGTCCTTTTCCCAGACATAGAGGCGATCCTTTCCGATGGATAACAGCACCGGAATATCCTCCTCCCGTACCACATGGCCCTTGCGGAATACCGCATCCTTGGTTACTCCGGGAATAATCTGTGTCATATCATGGCACAGGACATGTCCTACCGCATCTACCGTATTAATCAGCTTCATAACCGTTCCTCCCTTATATCATAGCTCCGCTTTTCTCTCTTACTGCTTCTCTCGTTCTCTATACTCCCGCACCAGTGCCTCGGCACGCTTTGCTTTCTCATACCGTCGCTCCACACCGGCCAGCGCTTCCGGGTTTCCTGCAAAACGCTCCCGTTTCGGAGCAAACCGCTCTTCCACCGTCACAGTCCGGTCACCGGCTGCCATCTTGTCCGCCAGATAGACGATCAGGCTCTCGTTCAGCCCGCCAAGACGCTCTTCCGGCAGATCCATGTGATCCGCCACCACCGCTGCCACCGTCTCGTGCCCCAGCATGGTAAGCCACTGTGCGCCCTCAGCCGCGTGATCTTCCATTCCTTTGGCCACATCATGCAGCATCCCCGCTGCGTAGACAAGCGCAGTATCCAGCTCCCTCTGTCCGGCTCTTTTCAGCGCCGGATTGCATTTCTCCGCCAGCTCCACCGCCAGCCCTGCCACGGTCTCACAATGGCGCACCGTCGCCTCCGGTACATGAAACCAGGAAAGCAGCTCCCGACAGACCTCCTCTCCCGGAATGTCCCGCTCCCGTGCATAGCCTTCCAGCCTGGAAAAATCCTCTCTGGTATCGGCATCCATCACCGCGCCGCGGTCTGTCATCGTTAAATGAATCACCCGATCGCCCAGCCGCTCATAAGCGCCCTTCAATCCCCGCTCTCCGTCATGGGAAAGCAGTGCCTCCAGCGCCGAGGACCGGATCAGCAGCGGATGGCCCGGGGCTCCTTCATAATAAGGACAGTAAACATCGCCTGTTCCCTTTGCAAACTCCTTCTTCTCCCATTCCATGGTAAAACGGGTAAACAGAGGCACATCCACCGGCAGGAAAAAGATTCCGTCCAGTGTCCTTCCCTGCGGGCTCTTCCATTTCTTCAGAAAATACCTAAGACCGATCGACACCGAATCAAACATCTTCGTCTCCGCATAGGCTTCATTGCGCAGACAGACCGTCTCGCCCGGAACAGCAAAGGGATGGCCGTTTACCGCCGCCTCCAGTTCTTCCGCCCGATACCCGGTGATTACTGCAATTTCTCTGGCACCTCCGGCCCGCAGCGTATCCAGTTCGCGATCGATTACCCGTTTTTCTCCCAGCTCCATCAGCGGCTTAAAAGAGCCCATCCGCGAGGACATCCCCGCTGCCACAATCATACCGTCAAAAATGTAATCGCCATAGGTATAGACTCCTCCGTATTCCTGGGGAATCTCCAGAAGCTGCTTTAACGCTCTCTTCTCCAGCCAGGAAATCAGGGAACGGTTGACACCGGCATGCGCCATCACAATCACATCGCCCCGGCTCTCCCTCCGGATCCGTTCAAAGGCCCGAACCGCACGCTTCTGACAATCAGTGAAGCTCTCGCCCCCAGGCGGGCAGAAAAACGCGATATCCCGTCCCCGGGCTTCATATTCTTTCGGATAACGTTCCTTAATTTCAGAAAACGGAAGTCCTTCCCATTCACCCATTCCGATCTCTCTGAGATCTTCCACAACTTCAATCGGAATGGTCTCCCCGTCCGATCTCCTGCTCAAAATCTGTGCAGATTCCACACAGCGCTTCAGCGGACTGGTATAGATTTTTTCAATCTTCTCCAACTCAAGGTTTTTCTTCAATACCTCAATCTGACTTCGCCCTTCCTCCGACAGCGCCAGATCTGTCCATCCGATACAATATTTCCGTTTTCCCGAAAATTCCGGTTTTCCATGGCGCACCAAGTACAGGTTTCTCATAATGATTTCCTCTTCCCAAATTTCGCCAGAATTGCCGTTCCGTGAAGATCACATAATGGCACCACACTGACACCCTCTCTCTCACAGAAGTCCCGCACCGCTTCCCCCACACCGGGAAACTGTGCGCTTTGGTAATCGTCCAGGATCATATACCCGCCGGGTACCAGCCTCGGATAAAAATAATTGAGCCCTGCCAGTGTGGGCTGATACAGATCCGTATCCAGACTGACCAGCGCATAACACTCCTGTTCTTCCTCTTCACTCAGAAGTGACAGGCTCTCCGGAAAATATCCCTTTTTCATACGAATCCGCTCCGGATAAGGCATCCGGCCCAGTACCGCCTGTTCCGAGGTGTCAGAAAAATCGCCAGCTTTTGCCTTCTTCCCATCCGCCGCACCGATATCTCTGGCGTCAAACCCGGTAAACGTATCAAACAAATATAAGGTCCGCTCCGGAAACATCCGGTTTAACTCCTCGGCAAATTCTCCCTGATATACTCCCAGCTCTGCGATGGCGCCCGGCAGCTTCCCGGCGCGAATTTCCTCCGCAATTCTCCGGCAGGTAGCCAGACGAATCTGATACCTGCTTTTTAACTCCGAAAGACAGATCAGCCTTCCGGCATAGCCTGCTGCCATCAGCGCCTCCCGGATCTCCTTCTGCGCACTCTCATTCACTACTGCCAGATAGATCTCCTCCGGCTCTGCCTGCACCACTTTGGGAAGCGGCCAGATCGGAAGTCCCTCTTTCTCTGTCCCCCAGAGAGCCTCGTTATTGTCTCCGAAGGCAATCACCCGGCTTCCCTGCCGCTGCAGAAGACGATACAGCGTCATTCCCGCCTGTCCGGACCCGAAAATAATAATTCCGCTCATTCCTATTCCTCGTGTTCCTCACCGCACTCACAGTTCCCGCTGTGGCTGTGTCCTCCCGCACCAGGGCCCCCGATATAATCCCGAATCAGCTCCAGCTGGTAGCGATTCATATAGCTGTACGCCTTCTGTACCGTATGACCGCTTCCCAGATACCGGGTCACACCCGCACCTGCGATTATCTCAAACGGTTCCTTCTCGATGGGGCCGCAGATCACCGCTTCACAGTCATGCTCCACAATCTTTTTCGCAAAGACCAGATTCTCCAGATCCTGTTTTCCATAGATATGGAAAATCTCATTCTTATCCGCATCGATGATCATTAAAAACGGACTCTCCTTAAAGGTTGCCGGTACCAGACCGTCAATCTCCTGTGTGTCGGCTGCAATCGCAATTTTCATAATTATCCTTCTCCTATCCTTTTACCTTCATAACAATGTCATAAACATGAAATTACTGCAAAATAATTTCACGTCGTTATTAAGAAGGCAAAATAACGTATACTATAATGATACTCCGCCGCCTCGCGTCCGTCAAGTAGCATAAGTTACATCCACAGCACCGTTTTTCATATAATATAAAAAGAAGGCTCTTTTCTGACAATGCTGCTGCATTCACACATTATCAGGAAAAAACCTTCTTTCAAATTTCATTTACAGATGCATCACATGAAGCAGAAGAAGCCACGCCAATCCATAATACGTAACCACTGCCACCAGGTCATTCACCGTCGTGATCAACGGACCGGAAGCCACCGCCGGGTCTACCTTCAGCTTTTTGAACAGGATCGGAATCGAAGTCCCTGCCACACTGGATAACAGCATCGACACCAGCAGGGCAATTCCGGTGCAGGCAGAAACACCGAAGGACAGAATCGCCGGCTGTCCCTTCAATAAATAGAGATACCCGCCAATCACAAGGAAGGACAGGCTTCCCAGAATTGCCCCGTTCAACAGCCCCACCCGGGCCTCCTTGGAAACCAGATACAGCTTCTGCTTTCCGCTGATCTCTTCATCCATCAGGACACGGATGGTAACCGCCAGAGACTGGGTTCCCACATTACCTGCCATATCCAGAACCAGAGACTGAAAGCAGACGATCAGAGCCAGCTGGGCCACCACCGTCTCGAAGAGTCCGACCACGCTGGAAACCAGCATTCCCAGAACCAGCAGCACTACCAGCCACGGCAGACGCTTGGCCACACTTTTATGAAGCGGTTCTTCCAGATCCTCCTCTGCAGTCAAGCCACCTAACTTGGCATAATCATCACCCAGTACATCATGGACCAGCTGGGCAATCACAGGGGCAGTCAGAACACCCTTTAACCGATTTTCTTCATCCAATACCGGAATCGAATCTTCCGAATAATCCTTGATCCGCTCAATACAGTCATCAATCTCCTCCTCCGCATAGACATACGGATAGGAAGTCATCACAATCTCCTCCAGCGCTGTGGTCTCCCGCGCAATAATTAAGTCCTTCAAATCCACAGCCCCGAATAAGGTATCATCCTCATCCACCACATAGATCGTGGAAATATTATCGTTCTCCGCCGCCTGATCAATCAGATCCCGCATGGCCTGACGCACACTGCTGCCATTCCGGATAGAAATATAATTGGTGGTCATCCTGCTTCCAATCTCATCTTCGTCAAACGAGCTGGAAAATGCGATTTCCTTCCGGGTTCCGGCCTCCATCAGACCTATCAGAAGATTTCTCTTCGTCTTATCTAACTGGCGAAGATAATCAACCGTCAGACTGATCTCCAGCTGCTCCAGCACCTCCACCTGTCTTCGGATGGCCAATTCACCGATATAGACATCCCTCTCTTCCGAATACTCCAGCACATCCGCCAGTGTCTGAATATCCAGGATACTGTAAAGCTTGCTTCTCTCATCCTTCTTTAGCAGCTCCAGCGCCGCTGCAATATCATTCTCATGGTAACCGCTAATCTTCTCTCCTGTCAGCTTCGGTGTCAGATTGCTGCGGATAATTTCAACAATTTCATTCTTATAGTCCGGATGCTGCGTATTCACAGCCGGAATACTGATATTGTCTTTTTCTCTATTCATTGTCCCATTCCTCCTTACTGCTTTTTCTGTCGAATCCCTTGCGATTCCCTGATTACGCCAGACGCACAGAAAAACCCACAGGTAAAAATGGGCATAAAAATACCATTGTCACCTGCAGCACCTACTTTGCGCCAGCTTACCACTGGTGTAGTACAGTCTTAGAACGGACAATGGCAGACTTCCCTTTTCACTTTTGTACACGAAAATACAGTCAGAATACAGGCGATACCGTAATGCACGCCCTCTGACCAAGGATGACTGCCCTGTCCCAACTTCGTCCACTACTACCGTCCATATTCTCACCTCTCTTTTTTCTGATTTTTTTAAATTATAACAACTTTTTTATACGAAATCAAGCCCCGTCATTTTCAATTTCCTCTTCCCGGAACCGATATACGGAGAAATCTCTTTCTCTTCCACTTCGATTTTCAACATCAAACCGAACCGTTCCGTCAAACAAGCCAATACTGAAGCAGTCACTGCTTCCCGTGCGGATTCTTCCATCCCTCCTCTTATCTGCACAAAGACCCGGAGAAGCCTGTTCTCTGCTATCTCTGCCTCAAAATCCTGTACTCCGTCCACCGCAAACATCATCTCATCCAGTACATGCATGGAAAGCACCGTTCCGTCCGAAAGTCTCATACAATCATCCAGACGGCCTTCCACCTTATCCAGTCTCGGTTTTAAGCAGCCGCAGCCGCAGGGTTCTGTCAGCATCCGTCCCAGATC
>JAEDOC010000122.1 GCA_016302185.1 Clostridium sp.
AAGTCTATAATACTACAAACTCTGTAGAAATACAATAGTAATTTGAAAAAAAACATAGGAATTCTAACATTTGCAAATTAATTTGTCCACACTTTTAAAAGAAAACTGTATAATTACAAAATACACATTTAATCAGACTAAAATTATTCCACAAAAAACATTGATGAAGGGAAATTTATATCGTTTGATTTACTTGAAAAATGAAAAATAAGTATGCAGCGGAAAAGAAATTTCATCTATGTTAAAATAAAAAACGGAAAATCCCCGGATCCTCGGTTGACGTTCGTCGGCTCTTATGCTATACTGCCGTATGTCAGTAATCTGAAAAAACAGATAATTTCGAGCTGTTTTGCCTTAGGCAGCGGATCACGCTGTGATGGCAGGAAGCCATTGGGTGTCAGAGGAAACTCGGATGCCTCCCGCATTTGGAAAGAAATGCATTGGAAAGAAATTGTGATTGTTTAACATAACATCTTTGGCGGTTCAGCCACAGTCCCCTTTCCGTGCCAGCTTTTTTCAGAATTTTTTTTACAATATTATAAGGGAGAGTATCAAGATGAGAAAAGCAAAGAATGTACTTGCACTTGCAATGGCTGCTTCTATGGTTTTTTCCATGACAGCATGTTCCTCAAAACCGGCAGAGACCGAAGCTGCAACTGAAGCAGCAACTGAGGCTGTGACAGAAGCAGAGACAGAAACAGAAGCAGAGACCGAGGCCGAGTCTGAGACTGCAGCGGATGGTGAGGTTCTTCTGATGGCAACCACCACCAGCACGGATAATACCGGTTTACTGGATTATCTCCAGCCGTTATTCCTGGAGGATACCGGAATTGATTTACAGTGGACTGCGGTTGGTACCGGTGATGCCATCCAGAAGGCAAAGGATGGCGAGGTAGATGTAATCCTTGTTCACTCCAAGGCAAAAGAGGAAGAGTTTGTAGAGTCCGGTTATGGCGTTGAGCGTTTCCAGGTAATGTACAATGATTTTGTTATCATTGGACCGAAGGATGGCCCGATTGCGAAGACCGATGATATTGAGTCTGTATTCAAGCAGGTGATGGATGAGAGCTTAACTTTCGTTTCCCGTGGTGACAACTCCGGTACCCATAATAAGGAAACCGGTATCTGGGATAAGCTGAGCATCGCAGATTATGAGAGCAACCCGAATTACATCTCTGCAGGCGCAGGCATGGGTGATACCATCAATATGGCAGATGAGAAGGGCGGCTATTGCTTATCTGACCGCGGAACCTGGCTGGCAAAGAAGGCAGACTATCCGGAGATGGATATTGTCTGCGAGGGCGATAAGAACCTGTTAAATCAGTACGGTGTCATCGCAGTGAACCCGGAGAAATATCCGGATGTGAACAACGAGGCAGCCAATACCTTCATCGAGTGGATCTGCTCCCCGGAGGTACAGAAGCTGATTGGTGAGTTCGGTGTAGAAGAGTACGGCGAGCCGCTGTTCTTCCCGAACGCAGAACAGAAATAAGTTGGGGCAACGTAACAGGAGGCTGTACCCGAAACCTGGGATTCTCTTTGGAGAGTCCCCCGGCGGGGCAGCCTCCGTTTTGATATACCGGAGAAAAAGATGGAAAGAATAAACGGATTATTTTCACAGTTTTTTGGAACCGTGGGTGTGGTGGATTCCATCCGGGTGACTCTGATTATGTCCTTCTGGTCCACCCTGATCGCGTCATCCCTGGGAATTGTGCTGGGGCTTCTTCTGGAAAAAAAGGAGTTTCCGGGAAAGCGCCTGGTGGTCCGTGTGAACCGGACTCTGATGGGAGCGCCGCCGGTAGTCATCGGACTTCTGACTTATATGCTGCTGCGGAAGAAGGGACCCTTTGGTTCCCTACGTTGGGTGTTTACCATTAAAGGAATGGTCTGTGCCCAGGTGCTGATTATCACACCCATTGTCTGTGGAATGGTATATTCCTATGCGATCCGCACGGCGCCGGCCATTCGTGCCTTTGCGAAAACCATGGGCGCTGATCGCAGGCAGACAGGATGGCTTCTGCTGCGGGAGATGAAAAATGAGATTTATTTTGCAATCGTGTCCGGTTACGGGCGCTCCATCAGCGAAGTGGGAGCCGTCTTTCTGGTAGGTGGAAATATCAAGAACAGTACCCGGACGATGACCACAGCCATCTCCACTCTGAAAGGAGCCGGTGATTATTATGAGGGCGTATTTCTGGGGATTCTTCTGATGCTGATGGCTTTTGCGGTACAGACCCTGGCAGATTCATTCCGGAAGGAGGAAAAGGCCGATGAAAATTATTAACCTGGAAAAACAGATGGGAAGCTTCCGGCTGCAGATGGAAGAGATGACGCTGGAGTCGGGGCTGGTTCACGGTCTGATTGGCTCCAACGGATGCGGAAAGACAACCCTCTGCAAGCTGATTATGGGAATCCTTACGCCGGATGGCGGCAGGATTGACTATGAGGGGCTGACTCCCCGGGATATTACCATGACCAGTCAGAAGCCGTACCTGCTTCACGATACGGTATATCAGAATCTGATCTATCCGCTGAAGCTTCGCGGGATCCGTCCGGAGGAGGCAGAGGTGGATCGTTGGCTTGACCGCTGCGGGCTTCTGGAAAAGAAGAAACAGTATGCCCGTTCTCTTTCCAGCGGAGAACAGCAGAAGCTGTCCTTTATCCGGGCTCTGATTTTCCGGCCGAAGCTGGTGATTGTGGATGAAACGCTTTCCAATCTGGATCCGGACAGCACGGAGCTTTTTGAACAGCTGATCATAGAGCAGCAGAAGAAGCAGCCCATCACCTGGATCACCATCAGTCATCAGCTGGTACATATCAAAAAGATCTGTGATCGGGTCCATTTTCTGGAAAACGGGAGGCAGATCGCGGAGGGAACGCCGGAAGAAATTCTTCTTTATCCGGAGCACCCGTCGATTCGAAGATTTCTGGCCAATACAGAGGTATCCTACCGGGATTCTGTACCGGAAAAGGGATAATACTCCAGAATCATCAATGCGTTCTGGAAATCCTGCCGGTTTTTTGCATCATTTAAGCTTCGGCCGGTAATGAGGCTGATGCGCTCCAGACGGTACTGCAGCGTATTGCGGTGAATGAAGAGGCTTTCAGCTGTTTTCAGCATGTTTCCCTGGCATTGCAGATAGGCCTTCAGCGTATCAAACAGATGGGAAGAACGCTCCTGATCCGCCTCGGCCAGCTTCTTGAGGTAACGATCCCGGAATTCCAGAAGCCATTCTTTCTTTTCTATATAAAACAGGAACTGATGGCTTCCGGTTTCGTCAAAGAAGAGGGGGAAATCGGAAAAGATTCCTTTTTCCAGAAGAGAGGCGGCAAATCGTGCCTCGCGAAAGGCTTCTTTCACTGCTGTCCGGTCGGAATGGACGGAGCTTACAGCCATCGGAAGAGAGCTCCCGGCAGTCAGTGACTGCTGCAGAGAAGTGATGCAGGCAGAAAGCTCAGCTTCCTCTGCCCCGCACAGATAGCAGATGGCATAATCCTCGAAAAAGGCAGCCAGATGGGGCAGAGAGATTTCAGAGAATATCGGAGATAGCTGAGTCTGAAGCTGCCTCCTGCTTCGGGGAATATCAGAGAAAGCGAGAAGAAGCTGATACCTGCCGTCTCCGGGAATATGGCAGGTGTCCAGAAGAAGGTCCAGCTCTTTTGAAGACTCTGTTTCGGAGAAAAGCAGATGTTTCAAACATTCCGTCCGGTTGTTTTCTGAATGCTGGTCCTCCAGAATCAGCGTGCTGATTTCCCGTGAGAGATCCAGAAAACTGACCACTGAGGGCGTGAAGAACAGAGGGATCTGATATTCTTCTGCTTTTTTAATCACAAGGCTGCTTAAGCTCTTAAAATTCATGCCGCCTTCTATCAGAATCCCGGAGAGTCCGCTGGCGTTCGCCTCTTCTAAAAGGCTTAACAGCTCTGTCTGATCTACTCCCAGCTCATAGCCGGAAACCAGAATAAATTCACCTCCCTGTACCCAGGGAGTAATTGTCTTAGTATGTTTGGAATAGGGCCAGGAAATGGTCCGATCCAGCCCGGAAGCCCCGGCGGCCAGCGTAATCCGTCGGAAGGAATCCAGGGAAAGCAAATCTCTGCAGGTGATCATAGGAGCCTCCTGTTCTGTGTCATATCAAATCTGAATTCATTTTGATTTCATAATCGTATTTCTTCTCAATATTATAGCAATTCAGAGAAAGCAACTCAAAGAAAACACCGGGAAAAACAAAAAATATTGTGCGGAATGCTCATAAAAGAAGGGATTTTATTGTATGGTTTGCTGCCGTGAGAGGAGGAGTATCTTTCGTGCAGAATTCGGATTGCAGGAAAATTCCGGACATGATAGACTGAAAACAAAGAAAAAACGGAACTTTTCACAGTTAATTTAATGAAGAGGAAAAGGAGAGGTGTACAATGAGTCAGTACGGTCCTGAATTCTGGAATGGTCCCAGAGCGGCTCACCGCCGTGTGATGATGAAAGCTGCCGGTTACGGTGATGCGGATATCCGCCATAAACCACATATCGGTATCCCAAATTCATTTATGGAAGGTTCCCCGGGAACCGCCCATCTTCGTCAGATTGCGGAGGCGGTAAAGCAGGGAATCTGGGCAGCGGGAGGAATTCCGGTGGAGTTTGGTATCCCGGCCACCTGCGGCAATATTCCCAACGGAGTGGAGGAGATGAAGTATGAGCAGGTACTCCGTGATATTGTCTGTATGTCCATTGAGGCGGTCAGCAAGGTACATCAGTTTGACGGTATCTGTATGATTGCTTCCTGTGACAATATTATTGCCGGCTGTTATCTGGCGGCTGCCCGTTTGGACATTCCTGCCATGGTGGTAACCGGCGGCTGCATGTCGGCGGGAAGCCACTGCGGAAAACAGGTGGTGGAGGCCGATATTGACGTGGCCCGCTTAAATGGAAGTGACGAGGAACTGATGGCGGAGATGGAGGAGTGCGTCTGCCCGTCCTTCGGTGCCTGCCCATCCATGGGTACGGCCAATACCATGCAGCTGATGGGAGAAGTATTCAATCTGGTGCTGCCCGGAACCTCCTGTATTCCGGCAGCAGATAATCTGAAGATAAGAAAGGCCAGAGAGGCCGGTGCCTACATGGTAAAAATGACAAAGGAGCAGCTTCGTCCTTCCACCCTGATTACCAGAGAGACGCTTCTGAATGCCATTAAATTCGATATGGCAATCGCCGGTTCCACCAATGCGGTGCTTCATATTTTATCCATGTCCTATGAGCTGGGTCTCGGAATCACACTGGAGGATTTTGAACAGTGTGCAAAAGAGATTCCCTGTATCACCGGTGTGATTCCCAGCGGACCGTATACGATCAATGACCTGTATCATGCCGGAGGTGCACTGGCAGTGATGAAGATGCTGGAACCGAAAATCTGTAAGGATGTCCCGACGATGACAGGCAGTACATGGGGAGAGCTTCTCACGAAAGTGAAGGCGGAGAGCAGTGATGTGGTAAGAAGCCTGGATCATCCGCTGTTTACGGTGCCGGGGCTTATGGTTCTGAGAGGCAATCTATCTCCCAACGGAGCGATCATCCGTCCCACCGGCGTACCGGAGGAGATGAAGGTATTCTCCGGCAAAGCAAAGGTATTCGACAATGATTCTAAGTCTCTGGCTGCCATTGAGCGGGGCGAGATTGTGCCGGGAGATGTGATCGTGATCCGCTATGAGGGCTGCAAGGGCTCTCCGGGAATGAAGGAAATGATGCTGACTACCGATGCGCTGGTAAGCTATGGATTACATAAGAGTGTGGGACTGGTTACCGATGCCCGGTTCTCCGGCTTTAATTACGGAGCGATTGTGGGCCACGTGTCACCGGAGGCCTATGACGGCGGCAATATTGCACTGGTAGAGGATGGAGATATCATAACAGTCGATACGGTCCGGGGTGAGGTGACGCTGGAGGTTCCCCATATTACAACCATTGATTTATGTGAGATCTACGGACCGGCCAAATCGCCGGATGCGGATCTGCAGAATATCACGATTTTTGACGGGCAGATTGACCGGTCACCCTGCGGAACAGGGACCAGCGCTAAGGTAGCGGCGCTGTGGGCCAGAGGTAAATTGAAGCTGGGCGATCCCTTTGTCTATGAGAGCGTGATCGGAACCAAATTTACCGGGCGGGCACTGCGGGAGACGAAGGTGGGCCCATACCGGGCTGTGGTGCCGGAGATTACGGGAAGTGCTTATATTACCGGGCACAGTCAGTTTCTGATTGATGACGAGGACCCGGTCAAATACGGTTTTTCGCTG
>JAEDOC010000123.1 GCA_016302185.1 Clostridium sp.
TGGAGGTTGCAAACGAGCTTGGCGTACCGTTAAGCAACGGCTACAACGGTAATTTAACCTCCGCTCAGAACGGTTCTGTCGGCGGCTATATGGTAAAGAAAATGATCGAGGCCCAGGAAAGACAGATGGCAGGCAAATAAAGCCTGAAGCATGACAGACAGAGCCGGCATGGATTATCATGTCCGGCTCTGTCTTTTTTATACTTAAAATTCTTTGTTCAGGCACAGAAATGCCCCGAGATTTCCCCTCTTTTCTCCGGTTCTCCGATGGGAGAATAATAGCCCGGGATTGCAGTAGGTACAGATATCCGTAACCTGAATCCTCTCCTCCTTCACTCCCGCCTCCAGAAGGGCCCGCAGGTTGGCTGCCCAGAGATCCAGCTGATATTTGCCGTTCTCCTTTTTGTCCATCAGCTCTGCCTGATGCTCTGCTCCGAAAGCACGGAGGAATTCCGCCGCCACCTCACTTCCCACCTCATAGCAGCTCCGGCAGATGCTGGGGCCGATGCAGACCAGTACATCCTCCGGACAGGTGCCGTATTCCCGGGCCATGGCCTGCAGGGTTACCTCCCCCATCCGGTTTACAGTTCCCCGCCAGCCGGAATGAGACAGGCCGATGGCCCGATGCACCGGATCCAGAAAAAATAAGGTCACACAGTCCGCGCCGAAGGCAACCAGCGATATTCCGGGGACATTGGTGATGAGACCGTCCACATCCGCATAATCCCTCTCCCGGATCACACCCTTTCCCGCATCCGCTTCCGTCACCTTCCGCACGTTGACGGTATGGGTCTGCTGTGTCAGTACCATCCGCTCCACGGATATCCCCAGTGCCGCCGCCATCCGGCAGTAATTCTCCTTCACGTCCTCCGTCCGGTCGCCCCGGGTGAAGGAGAGATTCATGGTATCGTAAGGGGGCCGGCTGACTCCGCCCAGCCGCGTGGAAAAGCCGTGGCGCACCAGCCCGCTCTCTGTCAGAAGGGGGAAGGTAAGAAAGGGAACACCTCCGTTCTCCAGTACCTTCAGTACCTCCCGTTTCTGCCCGCATCGTTTAAAATTCAGTGTCATATCCCGTGTTTCTCCTCTACTGCATCCAGAACGCATCCCGGTACAAGCGTATCTCCGAACCCAGCACCGCCACCACATCGAAGCGGCAGGGTGTTTCTTCTCCATATCCATGGGTATACAGATAATATCTTGCTGCCTGTATCATCCGGTGCTTTTTGCGTGTATCCACCGCCTCTGCCGGATCTCCGCTGTCTGTTGTTCTTCGGTATTTGACCTCTACGAAAACCAGATAATGTCCTTCTCTGGCAATCAGATCAATCTCACCGCGCCGGCAATAAAAATTCCGCTCCAGGATCTCATATCCCTGCCGGAGTAAAAAAGCAGCCGCTTCGTCCTCATAACGGCTGCCGGTACTGCGATTATTGTTCATGCTGTAATCCCTTCAGAAAGGTCCTGCGGTGGATCGGTGTCATCCCATACGTCCGGATCGCATCCATGTGTGCCTTCGTCCCGTAGCCCTTGTGCTTCGCAAACCCGTATTCCGGGTAAATGGCATCATATTCGATCATCATGTGATCCCTGGTAACCTTGGCCAGAATACTGGCTGCCGCGATGGAGACGCTTTTCGCATCGCCCTTAATAATCTTTACCTGGCGGCTTTCTTCTATGCCGGGAATGATAACCGCATCATTTAAGAAGACTGCGGGCTCTCTGGAAAGCCCGGCCACTGCCTGCCGCATCGCTTCATAGGTGGCCTGCAGAATATTAATCTCATCAATGACCGCCGGGCTGACAATCCCCACACTCCAGGCTGTCGCTTTCTCTTTAATCTCTGAAAAAAGCTCTTCCCGGCACTTTTCCGACAGTTTTTTTGAGTCGTTCAGGCGCAGGATGGTGCAGTCCTTCGGCAGAATACAGGCGCCGGCCACCACCGGTCCGGCCAGAGGACCGCGTCCTGCCTCATCAATGCCGCAGATCAGCACATCGTCACCAAGCTTCTCCTCATAGGCTCTTTCGTATTCCCGCATGGCCTCCAGGCGCGCAAGCTCCTGCTCCAGCTTTTCTCCTGTCAGTTTTCTCATCCTCGGTCTCACTTTCGTTCTCTTTTTCGCTCTCTCGTTATTTCAGTCTCTTAGGATATTTTCCCTGCCCCGGGGAATTCCAGCGTGATTCTTCCCAGCTTTCCGCTGCGGAAATCATCCAGGAAAAGAGCTGCCGCCTTCTTGGTATCCAGTTCATTTCCCTTCAGAAGACACCCTCTGGACCGGGCAATACCCTGCAGAACCGCATAATCCTCTTCTTCCCCGATCTCTACGCCGTAGCGTTCTGTCAGATTTTTCGGATACGATGTTCTCAGGAAACGGATCAGCTCCACCGCCAGCTCTTCTTTATCAATAATCTCGTCATTAATGGAACCGATAAAGGCCAGACGAAGACCCACCGCCGGATCTTCAAATTTCGGCCATAGGATTCCCGGTGTGTCCAGAAGTTCCAGCGTTCTGCTTAATCGAATCCACTGATTTCCCTTGGTTACACCCGGCTTATTGCCGGTCTTAACGCAGGCTTTCCCTGCAAAGGAGTTGATAAAGGTGGATTTACCCACGTTGGGAATCCCCACCACCATGGTTCGTACCGGACGGTTTAAGATTCCCCGCTTCCGATCCCGTTCAATCTTCTCCCGGCAGGCCTCCTGTACCAGCGGCGTGATCTGTTTTAATCCCATACCGCTTCTGGCATTTACCTTTACCACATGAAAACCACGCTCTTTAAAATAGCTGATCCATGCCTCATTATATCTCTCATCCGCCAGATCCGCCTTATTTAAGAGAATCATTCGTCCTTTTCCCTTTGCCAGCTCATCGATATCCGGATTTCTGCTTCCTAAGGGGACTCTGGCATCCACCAGTTCAATGACCAGATCGATCAGCTTGATATCCTCTTTCATGGCACGTTTTGCTTTGGTCATGTGTCCCGGATACCACTGTATATTCATTCTTCCAACCTCCATTTTCCGCCAATCAGGCCAAACCGGGAAAAAGGTTTTATCCGAAGCCATACCCTTCCCTTAATCTGACGGCGCTTCACATTCCCCACATTGGGGAAGCGGCTGTCTTCACTGTTTTCCCGGTTGTCTCCCAGAAGAAAATATTCGTCCTTCTTCAGTACCACCGGATTCTCCGCCAGTCCTGCCAGATCCACCCGTTCCAGGCCATCCGGCACGTCCGGCATCTTGCCATCTATCGTAAGCCGGCCGCTCTGAATCTGCACGGTTTCACCCGGCAGTCCGATCACCCGCTTCATATTATATTTCCCGTCTTTTTCAAATACAACGATGTCCAGACGTTCCGGCCCGGAGAACCGGTAAGACAGACGGTTCATCAGAACGGTTTCTCCCTGGTAAAACATCGGTTCCATCGACTGACCGCTTACATGAATCTGGGTTCCCATGGAAAATACCAGAAACCATGCGATGGAGATCACCACAATCACATCAACCATCCATCCCACCACCAGGCGGAGGCGGTTGGGCTCTTCATTCAAATACATCCGAATCCCTCTTACTGATCCCGACTGCTAAAAAAGGGACAATTTTCATTGTCCCTTTTACGTTCAAGAATTATTTAACTAACTCTTTTACCTTAGCAGCTTTTCCTACTCTGGTTCTTAAGTAGTTCAGTTTTGCTCTTCTTACTTTACCTTTTCTGATAACCTCAATGTTCTCAACGGACGGAGAATGTAACGGCCAGGTCTTCTCAACGCCAACGCCGTTGGAATTCTTTCTTACGGTGAAGGTCTCTCTTAAACCACCGTTCTGTCTCTTGATTACGGTACCCTCGAATACCTGAATTCTCTCGCGGTTACCCTCTTTGATCTTAGCGGATACTCTTACGGTATCACCTACATTGAAGCTCGGTACAGACTCTTTTAACTGAGCAGCTTCGATATTCTTGATAATTTCGTTCATGTGAATGAACCTCCTTTAAAATCTCGGATGTTCTTAATACCTTCTGTAACAGCGGAACATCTCTTTATTTCACAGAATAATATATTACCATAAAGACGTTGAATTTGCAAGCACTTTTATCAAGTTTCCTCTGTTTCTACAGTTTCTGTCTCGGTCCGTTGTTCCTGTCTCTTTTTTTCCAACAGTTCTTCCAGATATTTCTGTTCCTTTTTGGAAAGGACAGCGCCTTCCAGCAGATCAGGCCGCCGTTCCAGTGTCCGCTCGATGGATTTCTGACGGCGCCAGGTGTCAATATTTTTATGATGTCCGGAACGCAGCACCTCCGGCACCGGCCGATCCATGAAAACCTCCGGGCGGGTATACTGGGGATATTCCAGGAGGTTATCGTGAAAGGATTCAAACTCTGCGGATTCCTCGTTATTTAACACACCGGGAACCAGCCGGGAGATACAGTCTATCATCACCATGGCCGGCAGCTCCCCACCGGTAAGCACATAGTCACCGATGGAGAGGTAATCCGTCACGATCAGCTCCAGAACGCGCTCGTCAATTCCTTCATAATGACCGCATAAGAATACCAGATCCTCTTCCCGTGCCAGCTCCTCGGCAATCTTCTGATTGAAGACACGGCCCTGCGGTGTCATATAAATGACCCGGGGACGCTTGCCGGTTTTTACGGCCAGATCCTCATAGGCGTCATAGATGGGCCCTGGCTGCATCACCATACCGGCGCCGCCGCCGTAGGGATAATCATCCACGTGACGGTGCTTGTCTTTGGAATAGTCACGGATATTGACCGCATTGACAGAGATCAGTCCCTTTTCCATGGCGCGCCCTGTGATACTGGTATTTAGTCCGCCTGTCACCATCTCCGGAAACAGGGTCAGAATATGAAAATTCATAATTTTCCTCCTGTGAGAAACACACGGACCGCCGGCTACAGATCCAGAAGTCCGTCCAGAATATGAACCGTGACCCTGCCTGCCTCCAGATCCACATCCAGAATACACTCTTTAATGGACGGGAATAAATATTCCTTTCCGTCCTTTCCGTCAATGACATAGACGTCATTGGCTCCTGTCTGAAGGATATCCTTCACGGTACCGAACTCCTCTCCCGCGTCCGTTACCACCGTCAGTCCGATTAAATCTACGATAAAATTCTCATCCGGAGCAAGCTTGACCGCATGTTCCCGGGAAACGAGAAGATCCTTTCCCTTATAAGCCTCACAGTCATTGATACTGTCGATTCCCTTAAACTTTACAATGACCATGTTTTTGAAAAATTTCACCTGCTCTACGGTGACCGGAAGCTTCTCCTTGCCGGTATCAATCACTGCCTGACGAAGCTTCTTAAAACGATTGACGTCATCCGTGGTCGGAAATACCTTTACCTCTCCGCGGATGCCATGCGTTGACGTAATCACGCCTACTCGCAGATACTGTTCCATATGATTCTCCCATTGGTGCCGGTTTACAGTAAGAAAAGCCGTCTTCCTGTTCAGGCCGGCGGCTTTCATGTTACTGAATCTCAACAATTACTTTCTTATCATCCTTTGATGCGGCTGCTTTCACAACGGAGCGAATCGCTTTCGCAATTCTTCCCTGCTTGCCGATAACCTTGCCCATATCGGACGCGGCCACCTTCAGTTCGATCACAACCTCATCATCCTTTACCGACTCGGTAACAACAACTTCGTCTGGGTTTTCAACCAGTGCTTTTGCGATAACTTCTACTAATTCCTTCATACCATACACCTTTCAGCTAAGTTGTCTTACTGGATACCGGCGATTTTTAAAAGTTTGCCAACTGTCTCGGTCGGCTGAGCACCTGTTGCTAACCACTTCTTTGCTGTTTCCTCGTTGAATTTGATTGTGCTCGGCTCGGTGTTCGGATCGTAGTAACCTACCTCTTCAATAAATCTTCCGTCTCTCGGAGAACGGGAATCAGCAACAACAATTCTATAGAAAGGCGCCTTCTTCTGGCCCATTCTTTTCAGTCTCATCTTTACCATCGTTTTTCACCTCCTTGAAAATTGTACTATATAGACAATGCATATTGCATCATACTAACCAAAGAAATCGTGTTCTTTAGAACGGCAGCTTCATCTTACCGAACATGCCGCCAAGGCCGCCTCTGCGCCCCTTTCCCATCATGCCGGGAAGCTGTTTCATCATCTTCTTCATCTCACCGAACTGTTTTACCAGTCGGTTTACCTCCGCGATATCAACACCGGCTCCGGCAGCGATACGCTTCTTTCTG
>JAEDOC010000018.1 GCA_016302185.1 Clostridium sp.
TTTCTTGTTATGCCCTTCTATATTTGCTATCCACTACTTCTTTGTTTCAAACTTGTCATCCTCCTTAAAGCTTTATAAAACAAAAAGCACACAACCCGGAGGTTATGCGCCTTTGCATTCTCTGTTTATTTTCTATTTTCTTTCCCATCCGAAAATTCCGTTTGGAAAATTAACTGCATCATACCGGCTAAATTCTCATAAGTCAATCCTTTTTTAATCATTTTTAGTTATTATTGCTCAATTCGTCGCATTGTCTATTTCTTTTTGGCAGCACTTTAAATTCTTGGCAGAAATTACCTAGACTGTGGTCCGAACATCATTCAATGCAATTTTTCATTTTCCTGAAAAATGGAATTCATAAACTCCCTTCTTCGGCATTCTGGTCAATTTTTTCTGCCCGACAACAAAAAACGGGACAGAACCGCATCTTTTGGCTCTGTCCCGTTTTGCTTCACTTACTTTATTCTTCTTTTCCCTTGCACACATCAATCCATCCCAGGGAGCCGGAGCACCGCTCCAGCTCTTCCGGGGTCAGGCGGACCGCACTGTTGCTGCTTCCGCAGGCAGGATAGACGGTTTCATATTTCTTTAAGGATTCATCCAGATACACAGACACCTCCGGCCCTACTCCAAAGGGGCAGACACCGCCGATTCTGTGACCGGTAAAATACTCCACTTCCTCTGCGGTCAGCATCTTCGCCTTGGTTGAAAACTGCGCCTTGTATTTATGATTATCAATCTTCTGATCTCCCGCTGTTACAATGAGTACAGCCTTCTCTCCCACCTTAAAGGTCAGGGATTTGGCAATCCGTGCCGGCTCACAGCCGACAGCCACCGCCGCCAGCTCCACCGTAGCGCTGGAAACATCAAATTCCAGCACACGATCCTCGAATCCCCACTGCTTCAGCCACTCTTTTGCTTTCTCAAACGCCACCTGGCTCGTCTCCCATCTTACAGATAATTCTTTCTCAGTTCTGCCGCACTCTGGGTACATAAGTAGCCCGGTGCCACATCCAGAACGGTCTTGCAGCCCTTCTGTCCTTCCTGGTTCATCTTATAAGCAGCCCTTGCGTAAGCCACAATAACAGAGGAGGTGAATTCCGGGTTGGAATCCAATTTTAAGCTGTACTCAATAATGTGATTGTTTTCTTCGTTCCAGCCGGTCTTGCCGCTGCGCAGAACGAAACCTCCGTGCGGAAGACGGCTGTGATCTCTCTGTAACTCCTCTTCGCTGATAAAATGTACCGTGGTATCATAATCGGCAAAATAATTTGGCATCGTCTTGATCTCATTCTCAATCCGGGCCAGATCCGCACCTTCTTCCGCCACCACAAAGCACTCTCTGGTATGCTTCTCTCTGGTGGTCAGCTGCGGATTCACGCCGCTTCTGACTGCCTCCAGCGCACTCTCCACCGGAATCGTATACTGTCTGGCATCTTTCACGCCCGCAATCCGGCGGATCGCATCAGAGTGACCCTGGCTGACACCCTTCCCCCAGAAGGTATAATTCTCGCCGTTGGGAAGCGCTGCCATCGCGTATACACGGGCAATAGAGAACATCCCGGGATCCCATCCGGCGGAAATCACGGCAATCTTACCGGATTTCTTCGCTGCTGCATCGACTGCCTCAAAATGCTCCGGAATCTTCGCGTGAGTATCAAAGCTGTCAATCACATTGAACCACTGGGCAAATTTCGGCGTCTGCACCGGAAGATCGGTTGCGCTTCCGCCGCAGAGAATCAGGACGTCGATCTCATCCTTATATTTTTCCGCATCCTCAGCCCGGTACACCGGTACACCTTCTGTCAAAATCTTTACGGTTTCCGGGGAACGTCTGGTAAACACTGCCCGAAGCTCCATATCCGGATTCTGACGGATGGCACATTCCACGCCCCGTCCCAGATTACCGTAACCTAAAATACCAATTCGAATACTCATGTTTCTCTATCCTCCATACTCTTTTCTTTCCGCCGGCCGCCTGATCTCCCTCCGTCAGTTTACACCGCCCGGCTTTTTTACGCGACAGTCTGTACCGCCGTTTTGCCTCCTTTTCCGGCAAAATACCTGAAAAAGGGCGCAAAAAGGGAGTGAAATACTCACTCCCTTGTCAGTAACGCCTATTATACAACAGCTTTAGAAAAAATGCCAGTCTAAATTTGCATTTCTTCGATTAATCTTCCTGATCCAGATGATCAAATAAATCGCAGTCATAGAATTCCCGAATCGACATATCCAGGCCTTCCGCGATTTTCTGAATATTGACAATTCCAGGATTCTTGCTTCTTCCATTCAAAATGCATTTCAGCGTTGACGGCGGCATTCCGGTCTTGTAGGACAATGCATACAGCGTCAGCCGCTTTGCCTTCAGAAGCTCACGAATCCGTGTTACTGTTGCTTCACAAACCTGCATGGTTTTCCCTCCCATCTCTCGTGTAAACTACTCTCGTATGAACCTAGTTTATACGAAAACAGAGCAAAAACAGGTCGACACGTCATCCGCCGTGTGATTTTCCTCTCTTCTTCCGGCAAAACTCTATTCCAGCTGGGAAAGTCCGGTATACAGCTGGTAATATCTTCCCCTCTGCCGGAGCAGATCCTCGTGATCTCCCCGCTCGATAATCTCACCGTTTTCCAGCACCATAATGGCATTAGCATTGCGGACCGTAGACAGCCGGTGGGCTATAACCAGCGTGGTCCGATCCTTCATCAGACGATCCATGCCATGCTCGATATGCTTCTCCGTTCTGGTATCCACCGAGCTGGTGGCCTCATCCAGAATCAGAATGGGCGCTTTTGAAACAGCAGCCCGGGCAATGTTCAGAAGCTGGCGCTGGCCCTGGCTCAGATTGGAGCCATCCCCTTCCAGCATAGTATCATAGCCCTTCGGCAGACGCATGATAAAGGAATGGGCCGAAGCAGTCTTTGCTGCCTGAATCACTTCCTCGTCTGTTGCATCCAGCCGTCCGTACCGGATATTTTCCATCACCGTTCCTGTAAACAGATGGGTATCCTGCAGTACCATGGCAATATTTCTTCGAAGCTCTTCCCGCTTCATATGACGGACATCCACTCCGTCGATGGTAATCGCGCCGTCCTGAATATCATAAAACCGGTTGATTAAGTTGGTAATCGTTGTTTTCCCGGCGCCGGTAGAGCCCACAAAGGCGATCTTCTGTCCCGGTTTGGCATACAGACTGATATCCTTTAAAATCACCTTTTCCGGGGTGTAGCCAAAGGTCACATGATCCAGTACTACTTCTCCGCGGATCGGCTCCAGAGAAACCGCATCCGCAGCATCCTCTGCCTCCGGTTCAGCATCCATCACCGCGAACACCCGCTCCGCACCGGCCAGCGCAGAGAAGACGTTGCTGACCTGCATGGAGATCTCGTTGATCGGACGGGAAAACTGACGGGAGAAATTGAGGAACACGGTGAGGCCTCCCACATCAAAATTCCGGAAAATGCAGAGAAGACCTCCGATACAGGCAGTCAGCGCATAATTAACCTGGCTCAGATTTCCCATGACCGGTCCCATGATTCCGCCGAAAAACTGAGCCCGAATCTGTTTTTCTCTTAAATCCTGATTCAGATATTCAAATTCCTCCTGGGTGATCTCCTCATGGCAGAATACCTTTATCACCTTCTGCCCCTGTATGGTCTCTTCAATATAGCCGTTTAACGCTCCCAGAGCCGACTGCTGGGCAGAGAAATATTTCTGACTTCGACCCGCCACGAATCCGCCTGCTTTCATCATCAGGGGAATCATAGCCAAAGTAATTACCGTCAGCCAGACGTTGGTATAAATCATTAAAAGCAGGGTGCCGATGATGCTTAAGATACCGGAAAACAGCTGTACCAGTGTGCTGCTTAACATATTTCCGATGGTATCCACATCATTGGTAAAACGGCTCATTAAGTCACCGTTGCTGTTGGTATCGTAAAACCGCAGCGGAAGCTTCTGCATCTTTGTAAACAGCTCCTCACGAATCCTCTGCAGCGCATTCTGCGCAATGGTCAGCATGATACGGGACTGAGCATAGTTGGCTGCCACACTGCAGGCATAGACTGCTGCCATTAACGCTATGCCCCGCAGCAGGGCTGCCGCCCCGCCGGATATGCCTCCCGCCGGTTGGGCCACGCTGTTAATGATCGGCCGCAGCAGATAGGATCCGGCCAGGTTGGTTCCCGTACTGAGAATCACACACAGAAAGGCAATTCCCATCCAGTACCGGTCCTTCTCCAGATAGGACAACAGACGGCGGACGGTTTCTGCACTGTTTTTCGGCTTACCTCCGCCCCGCGGTCCCGGCCCCGGTCCATGTCCCGGCCCCGGCCCGTGCTTTTTCTTCGGCGCCTCGGCAATCCGGTTTCCGTACCGGCGTTTTAAACTGGCAATTCTTCTCTCATCCATCATGCCTGCACCTCCTGTAACACGGTATTCTGTTTCCCATACTGCGTCTCATAAATCTCCCGATAAGCCTCACAGGTCTCAAGAAGCTGAGTATGGGTTCCATTGCCAATGATATGCCCATCTTCCAGCACCACAATCTGATCGGCATCCTCCACCGTGCTGATCCGCTGGGCGATAATCAGCTTGGTAGTCTCTTTCAGCGTTGTCCGGAATGCTTTTCGGATCTCTGCCTCTGTCGCTGTATCCACCGCGCTGGTGCTGTCGTCCAGAATCAGAATCTTCGGTTTCTTTAGAAGCGCTCTGGCAATACAGAGCCGCTGTTTCTGACCGCCGGAGACATTGACACCGCCCTGTCCCATCTCCGTATCATAGCCTCGGGGGAAGGAACGGACAAAGCCGTCTGCCTGAGCACTCTCTGCTGCCCGGGTGACCTCCCCGGGGGACGCATTCTCATCACCCCACAGAAGATTTTCTTCAATCGTTCCGGAAAACAGGACATTTTTCTGCAGAACCATGCCGACGCCTTCCCGCAGATGCTTTAAGGAATACTCCCGGACATCCACACCGTCCACCAGAACTGCTCCTTCCGTCACGTCGTACAGTCTGGGAATCAGCTGTACCAGCGATGTTTTTCCGCTGCCCGTTGAACCGATGATTCCAACGGTCTCACCCGCCTGAATCTTCAGGGAAATGTGCTCCAGCACCGGATCCATCCCCTTCCCGTAGGCAAAGGACACATCCTTAAATTCCACCTCCCCCTTTGTTACCCTTCTTTCCTTTTCACGGGCGTCATCATCAGTCAGATCGATTCTGGTATTCATTACTTCATTAATACGCTTCACCGAAGCCATCGCGCGGGAGCTCTGCAGAAGCACCATGGACAGCATCATCAGGGACATCAGGATCTGTACAATATACGTAGTAAAAGCGGTCAGATCACCCACCGGCATCCCGCCGGCCAGAATCAGATTGCCTCCGTACCAGACAACCGCCAGCGTAGTTACATTCATCGCCAGCATCATCACCGGCATGGTGGCAATTACAATCCGCATCGCCCGCAGGCTGCTCTCCTTTAGTTCACGGTTCATCACAGCGAACCGCTCTGTCTCATGATCTTCCCGCACAAAGGATTTCACCACCCGGATGTTGGTCAGTACCTCCTGAATTCCGTTATTTAATGCATCCAGCTTCTTCTGCATGAATTCAAACCGAGGAAAGGCTGTACGCAGAATTGTTAAAATTGCCAGTGCCAGAATCGGAATCACGATCAGAATAATCAGCGCCAGCCGCGCATTCATGGTAAACGCCATGATCAGGGCGCCGATCAGCAGACCGGGAGCCCGCAGAAAGAGCCGCAGTCCCATCATCATTACATTCTGCACCTGCTGAATATCGTTGGTCAGCCGGGTCACCAGAGAACCGGTGCTGTACTCGTCAATATTTTTAAAAGAAAACTGCTGAACCTTCGCAAACACGTCTTTTCTCAAATCACTGGTAAAGCAGATGGCAGCCTTTGCCGAAAAATACGCCCCCAGAATTCCTCCGGCAGCCATCACAAGCGCTGTTACGACCATCAGTACTCCCATCCGGATAGTATAGCCCGCATCCCGATTCGCCACGCCGACATTGACAATCATCGACATAAACTTCGGCAGCATCACTTCACCGAAAACTTCTGTCAGCATCATCAGGGGGCCAAGGATAAACGCACTGAGATAGGGCACCGCATATTTCTTATATTTTCCCATATGGTTTCCCTCCTTTTCCTCTTTCCGTCTGTTTCTCCCTGAAAGCAGGGGCTTCGCAGGCAGCATCTTCCTCCTGCAGAAGCTTCTCTAAGTTCCAACGCATCCGGTCCAGAAAATCTTCCAGAAGATCCATCTCCTCCTGGGAAAAATTCTGAAACAGCGCCTTCTCTGACCGTTGGAACACTCTTTTGCTCTGTTCCACAACCTCCTGTCCCTTCGGCGTAATGCAGATCTGATTGAAACGGTTATCCGCCGCATCCACCGCCCGGCTGATATAACCGCCTTTTTCCAGCTTCTTTAAGGAAACCGCTATGGTCGCTGTGGACACATGCTGACACCGGGCAATCTCTTTCTGAGAAGCATTGGGTGCCTTGGCAATCGACATAAGAATCTGATGCTGGCTCCGGAAGACACCGGAACCCTTCAGCTCTCTCTCCAGATACATTTTGTGCAGCTTTGTGCTCATAATATACTTTTCCACCAGAATATGCGCCTGGGATTCATATTCTTTTGTTTGTTCTTTGTTCATAAGGGCCTCCTTCCCGTTAAACCTTTACAAATACAGGACACAAAACCTCTGTTCTCCGATAATCAGCTTTATAATAATTAGTTAGTTAATTTTTGTCAAGAAGAACTTTTCTTTTTTTAAGTAACAGATTCCATCATTTTCCAACAGGATCCTACCCGACCCCGCCTTGACTTCTCCTGCAAATTCCCGTATAATCGCTCCTTGTGTGTCCCTGGTATGACACGCACAGTGCTTTATTACGGTAACGCGCTGAGAAATCATAGAAAGAGGAGAAGTGTAAGAAGTGAAAGACAACAAATTTCAACCCTACATCCCGGCAGACAAGGTTATGCCTGAATTCACCGTTGTCTCCGTGATCTTAGGTGCTCTGCTTGCTGTATTGTTCGGCGGAGCCAACGCGTATCTGGGACTTCGTGTCGGCATGACTGTTTCCGCATCCATTCCTGCGGCAGTGATCTCCATGGGAGTCATCCGGAAAGTATTAAAACGGGATTCCATTCTGGAAAACAATATGGTTCAGACCATCGGCTCTGCCGGTGAATCTGTGGCCGCAGGTGCCATTTTCACCCTGCCGGCTCTGTTCATGTGGGCCCAGGAGGGCTTATGTGAGGTTCCGTCTCTGCTGGAGATCGGCCTGATCGCCCTGTGCGGCGGTGTTCTCGGCGTTCTTCTGATGGTACCTTTACGAAGTGCCCTGATTGTCAAAGAACACGGCGTCTTAAGTTACCCGGAAGGACAGGCCTGCGCGGAGGTTCTTATCGCCGGCGAAGAAGGCGGTTCCAAAGCATCCACCGTATTTACCGGTCTTGGAATTGCAGCCATCTACAAATTTATTGCAGACGGCTTGAAGCTGTTCCCCAGTGAGGTAGACTATTCGATTCCGGCCTATAAGGGTGCCGGTATCGGTATGGATGTGCTTCCTGCCCTGGCCGGTGTCGGCTATATCTGCGGTGTGAAGGTATCTTCCTACTTATTTGCCGGTGGTACCCTGGCATGGTTTGTCATCATGCCTCTGATCGCGCTCTTCGGCAGTGATGTGGTGATTTACCCTGCAGATATCCCGGTGGCACAGCTGTGGGCCGAGGGAGGCACCTGGGCACTGTGGAGCAAATATGTCAAATATATCGGTGCCGGTGCGGTGGCTGCCGGAGGTATCTTAAGCCTTATTAAATCCCTGCCGCTGATCCTGCGCACCTTCCGTGACGCCATCGGCGGCTACGGCAAAAACGGAACCGGAACCCTGCGGACCGAGCAGGATCTGTCCATGAAGGTACTGGGCATCGGCGTTCTTCTGATTGCTGTGGCACTCTGGCTGATCCCGACCATTCCGCTGAACTTCTTCAGTGCTCTGATCGTGATCATCTTCGGTTTCTTCTTTGCCACCGTATCTTCCCGTATGGTAGGACTGATCGGTTCCTCCAACAACCCGGTTTCCGGTATGGCAATCGCAACTCTGCTGATCTCCACCCTGCTGTTAAAAGCAACCGGTATGAACGGCGCAGAGGGAATGATCGCAGCAATTACCATCGGTTCCCTGATCTGTATCATCGCTGCCATCGCAGGTGATACCTCTCAGGATTTAAAAACCGGCTTTTTAGTAGGATCCACCCCGAAGAAGCAGCAATGCGGCGAACTCTTAGGCTGTGTCATCTCCGCTCTGGCAGTCGGCGGTATCCTGTATCTTCTGAACGCTGCCTGGGGCTACGGCACCAACGAGCTTCCGGCGGCACAGGCTTCCCTGATGAAGATGGTAGTCGAAGGTGTTATGGGCGGACAGCTCCCGTGGGCCCTGGTATTTACCGGCGTATTTATCGCTCTGGTTGTAGAAGTTCTCGGCGTTCCGGTTATGCCGTTCGCCATCGGCTTATACCTGCCGATTCATTTGTCCACCCCGATTATGGCAGGCGGCCTGCTGCGCTGGTATCTGGAAAAGCGGAACTACAGCTCTGAAAAGGCGAAAAATGACTGCATTCAGTCCGGCGTACTCTATACCTCCGGCCTGATCGCCGGCGAAGGCATCATCGGTATTCTTCTGGCAGTCTTTGCTATCATTACTGTCAACGGAAAAACCATCGGCGAGATCATCGATCTCTCTGCCCGCGGCATCAACTTAGGCAACCTTGGCGGTCTTGTCTTCTTTGCTGTACTGATCTACACGATTTATCTGGCAGCAAGAAAAGGCGAAAAAGCCGCAGAAGCATAACAATAAAAAGACCGGACCGCATCCCTTCTGACGGGTATGCGGCCCGGTTTCTTTTCCGGTCATTCATGGGAGATTCTATCATGTCAAAGAAAAAAAATGAAAATTATCTAGACTATATTCCGGTGATCGATCCGCGCAATACCTGGGAAACAGGCCCCAACGGACGGGTTACCATTCACATGGTACATCGCGGTTTTTTCGCCTGGATTGCCCAGCGGTTCTTTCACCGCCCGCGGGTGAGCCACATCGATCTGGATGAGTTGGGCAGCTTCCTGTTCTGCCAAATCAACGGAGAACGTACCGTTGGCACACTCGCGGAGCTTGTCAGAGAAGCATTCGGACCCAAGGCTGAGCCCTTATATCCGCGCCTGGTCAAATACATGCAGATCTTGAGAAATAACCATTTTATCTATTTTTCCGGCAGGGATCGATCACTCAAATAATTTCAACAGCTCTTCCCGGCCGAGCTCTCCGAGGGAAACCATGCCCTCTCTTATAATCTGATCTGCCAGCTGTTGTTTTGACTCCTGCAGCCGCAGAATACTTTCCTCAATCGTATGCTTCATAATCAGCTTATACACCGTCACCTGACGTTTCTGGCCGATGCGGTGTGCCCGATCGGTGGCCTGATTCTGTGCCGCCACATTCCACCAGGGATCATAATGAATCACAATATCCGCCGCTGTTAAGTTTAGGCCGGTTCCACCGGCTTTCAGAGAAATCAGGAATACCGGTATCTCATCCTTGGAGAAGGCGCTTACCATCCGGTTTCTCTCCTCCTTCGGCGTCGCTCCTGTCAGCAGATGAAAACGGATCCCCTCTTTTTCCAGCCTCTTTGCCAGGATTTCCAGCATGGACGCAAACTGAGAAAACAGAAGAAGCTTGTGTCCCGCTTCCACAGCAGAGGAAATCAGGGAAATACAGGTCTCCATCTTGGCCGAACCGCCGGCATAATTTTCAAAGCACAGGGACGGATCACAGCAGATCTGCCGGAGTCTGGTCAGCTGCGACAGAATCTCCAGCTTCTCTCGTCCGGAAGCCTCTGCAGTCTCGTCCTGCGCTTTCAGCTGCAACTGAAGCTTCAGCGCCGCTGCCTGATAAAGCGTCTTCTGGCGTCCATCCGCCGCAGTATACACCACCTTTTCCAGTTTCTCCGGCAGCTCCTTCAATACATCTGATTTCAGTCTCCGAAGAACAAAAGGACAAATCATCCGGTGCAGCCGTTCCAGCGCTCCGGCATCCTCTCCTCTGGCAATTGGCAGTTCAAAGGAAGACTTAAACTTCCGATAGCTGAACAAAAATCCCGGCATCAGAAAATCAAAGATACTCCAGAGTTCACTGAGCCGGTTCTCCACCGGAGTACCGGTCAGAGCAAAACGGGACACCGCACGGATGGATTTCACCGCTCGTGCATTCTGCGTGGATGCGTTCTTGATATACTGCGCCTCATCAATGATCTGAAACCGGAATTCCATATCCTGATAACAGGCAAAATCCCGGCGCAAAAGATCATAAGATGTAACAATCACATCATATCCGGAAGCATCTGCCAGCGCCGTCCTCCTCTCTTCCATAGTTCCTGTTGCCAGAAGAACCTTTAAGGCCGGTGCGAACGTGGCACACTCATGGCCCCAGTTATAGATCAGAGAAGCAGGACAAACCACCAGAGACGGCAGGCGTTCTTTCTTTTCCTCATACTCAGAAGACAATAAAGCAAGAATCTGGATGGTTTTTCCCAATCCCATATCATCCGCCAGAATCCCCCCAAATCCATAATGATCCAGCGTTTTTAACCAGGCATAGCCCTTTTTCTGATAATCCCGGAGGGTTTCCTCCAGATGCTTCGGCAGCTTCGCCTCCATATCCTCTGTTTCCTTCAGTTCCCGAACCATAGACTTGAAATCCCGGTCTCTGGAAAAAGAGATACCTGCGTCCTCCCGAAACAGGCTGTCCAGATAGACCGCACGGTACGCCGGCAGGTGCAGCTTCCCGGAAGCCAGCTCCGCTTTTCCCAGTCCCAGATCATCTGAAAGTCTCGACAGCGCCAGCAGGCCTTCATCCGACAGTTCCAGAAATTCTCCGTTCTTCATACGGTAATATTTTTTCTTCTGCCGGTATTCCGAAAGAATTTTAAACAGCTCACTTCCGCTCATACCTCCGGTATCCAGTGTCAGATCCAGCCATCCGCTCCGCACGGAAACTCCCAGTGACATCTTCGGCGGAGGAAGCACACGGAGACTTCGGAAGGATTCCGACAGCCATACCTCTCCCAACTCCCGGAAACGGTCCATTCCTTCCCGCAGGAGTCGATACATCGCATCCTCATCCTGACGGATAATCAGATTTTTTGTTCCATCCTCACGAAACTGAAAATACCGGGTAATCAGACGGCTGACACGGAATTCTCCCGGCACATCCCGGCAGATCTCCTTGGGAATTGCCTCGTCCTCCAGCGGATGAAAGGAATACTCCCCATAAGACAGGGTCGGCTTCATGGTAATTTCTCCCGGGCCGTTGCTGTCAAACTCAAAGCGGGCTTTTAACGGTGCAGGGCGGTAGTTCTCCCAGTCAATCTCCCCGTCATCCAGAAGACTCATCGCTTCCAGACGGCTGAGCACACGGGCATAAAACAGGGGGATATCCCTCTTGTTCACCAGAAGCTCCCCTTCTCCCGCACCGGAAGAAACATCAGGACAGGTATTCAGACTCTGATCCAGAAAAATCTCCAGCGCCTCCGTATACTCTTCATCGCAACAGTACAGCTTCTCCCGATCCGCTACATAGAGAAGATGCTCTCCAGAAAAAGCCATCAGCTCTGCGGGCACCGCAACCAGAATGCCCTCGGTTCCTTTTTTTCGCACTTTGACCGCAAAGGAAGGATTCTCACGCACCACTGCGAGCTGCCGTTCCGTCCCTTTGTAATCCTCTACCGCCATCGTCTTTCCTACCATCATGGCAATCAGTCGATCTCTGGCAGCACGGTTCAGGGTCAGACTTCTGAGCACCGGTTCCAAACCAGCCGGATGACCTTTCACCTCACGGTAATGCTCCACATAAGAACCGGCTTCCTCCAACACCAGGGAAAGCAGCGGCCGGCTGTCCTCATCAAAGGCGGACAGGTTATGCTCAAACGCCATTCCCTTTCCATATTCCAACCGTTTTCCATTCCGCACCGCATCAGAAAATTCTGCCAGATTTTTCACCAGATACTGCCGTTTTCCGACCACCCGGCATTCCAGAGACACAGATTGTCGGGTCAGGCACAGGTGCGGCATCAGACGAACCGTCTCCCGTTCTTCCTCCCCGATGATCCGGGCCACTTCACGGTTGGTATATTCCCGTATCATGGTACGGACAGATGCAGAAGTCGATACCGGCACCCTCCGCTCCTCCTCGGCCCGACGCAGATATTCTGAGTATACTGCTTTCGCGTGAACACAGGGCCCTCTGTAGGAATTTCCTTCTGCACAAGAACAAGAGTAGTCATAAATCTGACTACCCTTGATAAAAACCCGTGTTCTGTATTCCTCTGTTCCTTCCTCCACTACCGCCCGGACCCGGACTTCTCCCTTCCAGAAGGTGTCGAGAGACCAATCTCTGATTCTCATATGGAATCATCTCCCCTGGTGTTACATGTGCTCCGGAGACTCCATACCCAGAAGATCCATGCAGGTATCCAGGACCCGTCTGGTCAGAGAAATCAGGCTGATAAAGGCCGCCTGCTTCTCCTCGTCCTCTTCGGAGATAATCTTATTCTCCTGATAGAAATTGTTGAAGGCATCCGCCAGATCCGCCATATACTGACAGATCTTGTGCGGTGCGGTCTCCTGGAAGGCAGCCTCAATCACCTCACTGAAACGGCAGATCTCCAGCTGCAGCTCCTTCTCAGTCACAGACTCTGCCGGACGGATGGGAACCCGTCTGGCATCCGCGCCGCGCAATGCTTCGTATTTCTCCTGAATCGATTTGATCCGGACAATCATGTACTGAATGTGCGGACCGGTATTGCCCTCGAAGGAAATAAAGCGATCCACATCAAACACATAATCCTTGGTGGCCTGATTGGACAGGTCTCCGTATTTTAACGCTGCCAGACCGATAATCTCGGAGGTACGCTGCATTTCCTCCACCGGTACCTTCTGCTTCTCCAGAATCTTCTGATATACCGCCTCATCAATCTCGCGGATCAGATACTCCAGACGCATCACACCGCCATCTCTTGTCTTGAACGGGCCGCCCTCTTTACTGTTCATGGTACCAAAGCCCAGGAAGATCAGCTTCGTATCCTCCTTCACAATGCCTGCCTTCTTCGCCACACGGAATACCTGCAGGAAATGCAGATCCTGACGCTTATCTACCACATAAATATAGCGATCCGGGTGATACAGCTTTTCTCTCTCAATAATTGTTGCCAGATCTGAGGTTGCATAGAGCGCCGCGCCGTCCTTCTTGCGGACGATACAGGGCGGATATTCCTTGGAGTCTCCCTCCTCAGCCACATCCACCACCAGAGCACCGTCACTCTCATAGGCCAGCCCTTTCTTTACCAGATCCTCGATGAGGCCCGGGATATAGGGCTGTGCATCACTCTCGCCCTTCCATAAGTCAAAGTGTACATTCAGATTGGCATAATTCTTCTTTAAATCAGCCAGGGATACCTTCATAATATGCTTCCAGATTGCGGTAAAGGGCGCATAACCGTTCTGCAGCAGAAAGGTCGCCTGCTGTGCCCGCTCCCGGAACGCCTCGTCCACCTTGGACTTGGCACTGGCTGCCGGATAGATCTCCTCCAGCTCAGAGATGGTAAACGGCGCATCTGCCGGATATTCACCTTTGAAATTCTCATCAAAATAGGGAAGATCCGGACGGCGATCTCTCAGCTCCTCGATAATTAAGCCCATCTGGAGACCCCAGTCTCCTAAATGAACGTCGCCGATCACCTCGTGACCCATATAACGGCAGATCCGTTTAATACTCTCACCAATAACAGCTGCACGCAGATGTCCCACATGAAGCGGCTTGGCCACATTGGCTCCGCCGTAATCCACAATAATGGTTTCCTTCTTTGCCGGCTCATTCAGTCCCAGCTTCTCCTGTCCGGATAACTTTTCCACGTATTCTGCCAGAGCCGCCGGATCCAACCGAATGTTGATAAAGCCCGGCATCACTGCGGTAATTTCGGAAAACAGCGGACTTCCGGCAGCCTTCTCCACAACCTCATTTGCAATGTCAATGGGCTTCTTCTTATAGGCCTTTGCCGCTGCCATCGCACCATTGCACTGATATTCACAAAGATCCGGACGGTTGGATAAGGTCACACGGATATATTTCTCGTCATAACCACAGCCGGTAAAAGCCGGCCTCAACTCGTCAATAATCAAATCCACAATCTTCTTCATGGGTTTTTCGTCTCCTTTATCTGACGATGCTAACGCATCGCCTTTTTCACATCTTTTCGAAACTGCTTCCAGGCACCTTCATCCTCCACAAATGCTTTCGGGCACTCCTTCCCGGTCACATCGTAATGGCGGATCACATTCTTCACTTCCAGCTTTAACTCCGTACAGAGCCAGGCTGTCAGTTTTATCAGCGATTCATACGTCTCTTCCGTAAAGACTCCATCCGCCTCCGGATGACAGCACTCGATGGATATGGTATCGGAATTCCGGTTGTTGGAAGCAAATGCTTTCTCATCCACAGGAATGCACTGGATAATCTCTCCATCCAATCCGATCACAAAATGGCTGCTGACAGAAGTGGTATTACTTCCGCTCTGGCGTTTCAGCCCGTCAAAATAATCCCGGTTCTGCTGTGCCGTGGTTCCAGGGTTTCCCACATAATGAATCACAATTCCGTTAACCGAAGAGAGCTTTGTCCCGGGCCTGGAATAGGGATTCACTGCAATAAACTGCTGATCAATCCAGCCGGGCGCCTTAATGGCACTTAAATCCACCGGCTCCCGTATCATAAGTCCTCTGGCAAACCACCCGCCGCCAAAACCGGACAGAAATGCCAGTACACACAGCACACAACAGAGAATCAGTCGCCTTTGCATTCGTTGCCGGCGGCGCATCCTGCGGTACTCCGACACCCGATGGCTTTCCCTTGTCTCACTCTCCAACAATTTTCTCCTTTGTTTTTCTCAGCAATAATAAAAGAAACTGCTGTAAAATCTCGCTCGTCTCCTCCGGATCTTTTACAGCAGTTCATCTGTCTTGCTAATACATTACATTATACTCTGGAAAGATACTCGCCTGTACGTGTATCGATCTTGATCTTATCACCCTGATCAACGAATAACGGTACATAAACCGTAGCGCCGGTCTCTACAACTGCCGGTTTTGTTGCACCGGTAGCGGTATCACCCTTGAAGCCAGGCTCGGTATCGGTAACCTCAAGCTCTACGAATAACGGCGGCTCTACAGAGAATACCTTGCCGTTGTAGGAACAGATCTTGCACATCTCGTTCTCTTTCACAAACTTTAATGCATCGCCGATGGTCTCTGCGTTTAATGCAACCTGCTCGAATGTGTTCACATCCATAAAGTTGTATAAATCGCCATCAGAGTATAAATACTGCATATCTACTCTGTCGATTCTTGCAGACGGGAACTTCTCTGTCGGACGGAATGTCTTCTCTACCACGCCGCCGCTCATTACGTTCTTAATCTTTGTTCTTACAAACGCAGCGCCCTTTCCGGGTTTTACGTGCTGAAATTCCATAATCTGGTATACGTTACCATCAATTTCCAGTGTGATGCCGTTTCTAAAATCGCCCGCTGATATCATAAATGATATTCCTCCTTGAAAATTCTCTCTTAATCTTTTTTATTTTATACTATTATACCCTGTTTTTCAACTACTTTTTATCAACTTATGGCTGATTCTGACGGAAATCCACCAGAATCTCCTCCACAATCCGGGAAAGCGCTTTCCCATCCGTCGCCACGCTGACATGGCTGGCTTCCCGGTACAGCGGATCCCGCAGAGAAAGAAGCTCCTCCACCCGTTCCCGCACGTTCGTGCCGGCCAAAAGCGGTCTTGTGGTATCCCCCTTCAGACGCGTAAGCACGGTATCCGGAGTGATGGTCAGGTAAACCACGCGTCCCAGCTGCTTTAACAGCTCCCGGTTTTCCTCCCGCATGGGAAGCCCTCCGCCCACGGAATATACCGTGGCCTTCTTCGGCTTTCCTGCGGCTCTCTTCTCTTCTTTTTCCTGCAAAAGCTGCCGCAGGAGTCCGGTCTCCATCCGGCGGAAGGTTTCTTCACCATCTTCCGAGAAAATCGCTTTGACTTCCTTTCCGGCCTTTTTCTCAATCATCTGGTCCGTATCAGCAAATGCCATCCCGGCTGACTTTGCCAGAGCCTGTCCCACCGTCGTTTTTCCTGCTCCCATAAATCCGATCAGAATGATATCTCCGCTATTTTTTTTTTCTTCCGAAGCAGCGGCTCCGATTCCCAGCCGCCGCTGCAGCAGCTCTCTGGCAGCCGCGATAGCATCTTCCTTTACCTTTACCTGCGGATTCCACAGCTCATAGGAAATCACCCCCTGATAGAGAAGCATGTTTAAGCCGTTTACTGCCCTGCCTCCCGCTTTTTTCACCAGACGCATGAATTTCGTCTCCGCCGGTGTATAGATACAGTCATAGGCTTCCGAAATCTTCCGGTAAAATGCCGCATCCTCAACCGGCGCCGCATCCACCCTGGGATGCATTCCCACATTGGTGCACTGAATGGCAAAATATCCGTCTCCCGGAATGGATTCATACTCTGTCAGCGCCAGCGGCTTTACCACCCCGCGGCCGGACAGCCGGTTCACCCATGCGGCCAGCGCCTCCGCTTTCTCCACGCTTCGGTTTAGCAGATAGATCACACCGGCACCTTCTTTTGCCAGCATATAGGCAGCTGCCTTGGCTGCTCCTCCGGCGCCGATCAGAATACAGGCTCTTCCTTCCATCCGGATTTTCTCTTCTTTCACCGCCCGGGTCAGTCCCGGTACATCCGTATTATATCCCTTAAAACCGCCTTCCACACGCACCAGCGTATTGACCGCACCGATATCGGCTGCGGTCTGATCAATCTCCACTAAATATTTCATTACTGCCTGCTTGTGCGGAACAGTCACATTTAAACCAAGCAGATTCAGGGCATACGCACCCTTTATTGCCTCCTCCAGCTGCTCTTCCTTCACTTTAAACGGAACATAGGCCAGATTCACACCGGTCCGCTCCGCATACAGGTTCTGCAGCAGCGGAGACAGACTGTGCTCCACCGGATTGGCAATCACTCCGCAGACTCTTGTCTTTCCATCCATTCTCTTTCGTCTCCTTCTTCCTAAGCCTGCTTCCCTTTCGAACGGCTTCGCTTATAAAACCACAGCACAATCCATTCCAGGCGGCGTTTTATCACAATCTGAATCTCTTCCTTCGGATGAATTGGCTTCACCAGAATTGTATCGATTCCCGCCCGGTTGGCACCATACACATCGGTAAACAGCTGATCGCCCACAAACAGAGTGGAGCGCTCCGTTGTTTCCATCTTCGCCATTGCCTTCCGGTATCCGGCCCTGGCCGGTTTTCCCGCCTTATACAGATATTCCGAATTTACCTGCGATGCAAAGGTAGCCACTCTCGGCTTCTTGTTGTTCGACAGCAGGCAGGTATGAAATCCCGCCCGGTGCAGTCGTTCAAACAGCGCAATCGCCCTCTCATCCGCCGGCGCTCCGTGAGGAACCAGGGTATTATCGATGTCAAAAATAATCCCCCGCACCCCTTTTTTATAGTATTCCTCATAGGGAATCTCATAGGCCGAATCCAGATATTCCTTCGGATAAAAGGAGGAAAGCATTCCTCTTATTTCTTCCCCGCTTTCTGGCCGGGCTTATTCTTTAAAATCTTGCCCAACTCTTCCATAAAGGTATTGACATCTTTAAACTCCCGGTACACCGAAGCGAACCGGACATAGGCTACCTCATCCAGATCCTTTAGCTTGTCCATCACCAGTTCTCCGATGACAGAGGTCGGTACCTCCCTCTCCTCTTTATTGAAAATGATATTTTCAATCTCATCAATCAGAGCCCCTATCTGCTGTGGGGACACCGGGCGCTTATGGCAGGAATGAAGCACACCTGCCTCAATCTTGGCCCGATCGTAGACTTCTCTGGTATTATCCTTCTTTATTACCATCAGCGGAATGGTTTCCAGCTTCTCATAGGTGGTAAAACGCTTTCCGCACTGTTCACACTGGCGCCGCCGCCGGATAGAGCTGTTATCATCGGCAGGTCGGGAATCAATTACTTTGGTATCAGCTGCATTGCAAAATGGGCATTTCAACGTGGTGTCCTCCTGTCTCAATCACTTTTGTCTATTTTATCGCAGGGCCGGTTCTTATGCAAGCAAAAGACTGCCTTTTTTCTTTTTCCTAACCCTCTTTTCTTTCGGGAAGCTCCACCAGAATGATGTCATCACCCACCTGACAGATGTCACAGAATGGAATAATAAACTCCTTCTCACGGCCTAAAAATCCCCAGACACAACCCGGCCCCGGAACAATAATCGCCAGCAGCTTTCCCGTCTTCATATCGAAATCAATATCTCCCACGAAACCAAGACGCCTGCAGTCTTTCACATTAATGACTTCCTTCTGTTTCAACTCACAAAATCGCACCATACTCTCCCGGCAGAACCTGTTATTGCTATTCTATGCAAAAGGAATGAAAAAACTGCATCTGAAAACCCCCGTTCGCTTTGAACAGGGGCTTGAGAATGTCTATCTATTTATTTAAATTTGCTCTTATTTACACAGATCCGCGATCACCTGCGCAAAGATCTTCGCACTGACTACCAGTTCGTCGATCACCGCAAACTCATCCGCGCCGTGCATCCGGTTGTCTGTCTCCGGCATGGAAGCACCGAATGCTACACCGTTCTTCAAATCATGCACATAAGTGCCGCCGCCGGTATATTCACAGTAGCCTTCTCTTCCGGTATAGCTTTCGTAGGCTGCAAGCAATGTCTTCACAAACATGGAATCCCCATCCACATGATGCGGCGGAGTCATGGTCTTGTTCTCCAGCGTCATGCCGCAGTCCGCCAGCTTTGCCCGGATCGGCTCTACCACATTGGAGTCATTGCCGCAGATGGGACAGCGGCTGTCAAAGGAAGCATCCAGACTCTCCCCATCCATCTCCAGCAGGGAGAAGGTAAGGGTCAGTGCACCGGAAATCTCATCCTCCATGGCAACGCCCAGAGCTGTTCCTTCCGTATCATTCCACGGGAACAACTCCACCAGATGATGAATCGCTTTGGTCTGCTCACACTCTGCAAACGGAAGACGATCCAGAAGAAGCAGTAATGCTGCAATCGCATTCTTTCCTTCTGCCGGAGTGGAAGCATGCGCACCGGCACCCTCTGCTGTCAGCTGCAGGGTTTCATTCATTCCCTGAATCTCAAAGGTTACTCCGGTCTCCTCCGTCACCTTTTCTCCCGTCTCACGGACCAGATTATCATCCAGTCCCTCGATGGTGGCGTAGGCCTTGCCCGGAACCACATTGATCTTGGTGCCGCCCTTAACAGACAGAATCCGCGGCAGAGCCTCAGAAGCTTCAAAGGATGCGGTAAAATGCCCCGGCAGGCGGCCTTTTTCAATATTCACTACCGGGAAAGAACCATCCGGAGAGAAGGTCATCGGTGCTTCCGCCTCTTCCGCATAGTAATGGGCAATATCAGAGCTTCCGCACTCTTCATCCGTACCCAGAATCAGACGCACGTTTTTCGAAACCGGGATACCCAGCTCCTTCACCGCACGCATGGCATAAAGGGCGGCAATCGCCGGTCCCTTGTCATCCGCCGTTCCGCGTCCGTACAGCCTGCCGTCCTTCTCCACCGGCTCAAAGGGCTCTGTAACGGTCCAGCCCTCTCCGGCCGGAACCACATCCAGATGAGCCAGAATATCCAGAGCTCTCTCCCCGTCATTTAAATCAGCCGTTCCCACATAGTTATCGTAATTATTGATGGTAAACCCGTACTGCTCCGCCATGGACAGGGCAGCGGACAGAGCCCGGCTGGGACCCTCTCCGTACGGTTTTCCCTTCTGATAGGAGGATCTCTCACTGTTGATTCTGCAGAGCGTACAGATATCCTCAATCATCTCCTGTTTATGTGCATCAATATATGCTTCAATCTTTTTCTTATACATGGTGCCTATGCTCCTTTCCGTTTCTTATTTCAGCATTCCTGCCAGAACCTGATTCACCAGCTTACCGTCAGCCTTGCCCTTTACCTTCGGCATCAGAACCTTCATAATCTTTCCCTTATCTGACGGCTTCGGTGCTTCGATTCCCAGCTCTGCCAGAACATTCCGAATCACTTCCGAAATCTGTTCCTCCGTTAAATCCTCCGGCGCAAATTCTTTAAAAACTGCCAGACGGGCTGCTGCCTCCGCTCTGATATCTTCCCGGTCAGCCGGAGCCAGATCGTAGGTTTCCTTCGTCTGCTTAATCTCTTTCTTCACAACAGCGTCAGCCTCTTCCTCGGTCAGCGGCTCTCTCTTATCAATCTCCGCATTCTTTAATGCAGAGAGAAGCATGGACAGGGAATCCTTTCTTGCCTTATCCTTTGCCTTCATCGCTTCCACCATGGCTGCACGTACAACATCTGTTCTGCTCATCCTTTTTACCTCCTGCTCCGATTTCTATCTTCTGAATTTACACTGGTTTCAGAACTTCTGTTAATTATTTCTTCCAAATTCACTCAGCTTCAGCTTTGGATTCCGATCCAGCACCATGCCCACACTCCAGCTGTTGATAAAGAGCAGCAGCGCATTGTCCTTCAGATCCTTGATCCGCTTCATATCGGATGTGCCCTGAATCTTTGCCACATCCACTTCATCCTGATTCTCTACCCAACGGATATATTCATACGGAAGCTTATCCAGCTTCACCTCTACATTATATTCGCTCTGGAGGCGGTAGGTCAGCACCTCAAACTGAAGTTCACCGACAACGCCGACAATAATCTCTTCCATGCCGGTATTGAATTCCTGGAAAATCTGGATCGCGCCTTCCTGCGCAATCTGGCTGATACCTTTGATAAACTGCTTCCGTTTCATCGTGTCGATCTGGCGCACTCTTGCAAAATGCTCCGGCGCAAAGGTGGGAATACCCTCAAACTCAATCTTCTCACTTCCGGTACAGATGGTATCGCCGATGGAGAAAATACCCGGATCGAACACACCGATGATATCTCCTGCATAGGCCTCTTCCACAATCTTCCGATCCTGGGCCATCATCTGCTGCGGCTGGGACAGGCGAATCTTTCTTCCACCCTGTACATGGTTTACCTCCATGCCCGCTTCAAACTTGCCGGAGCAGATACGCATGAACGCGATACGATCGCGGTGCGCCTTATTCATATTTGCCTGAATCTTAAAGACAAAGGCACTGAAATTCTTGTCAAAGGGATCAACCAGGCCGGTGGTAGTCTTTCTCGGCAGCGGAGAAGTGGTCATCTGAAGGAAATGCTCCAAAAAGGTCTCCACACCAAAATTGGTCAGCGCAGAACCAAAGAATGCCGGAGACAGCTTTCCCTGGCTGACCAGATCCATATCAAACTCATCACTGGCACCATCCAGAAGCTCAATGTCATCCAGAAGCTGCTGATGATAATCCTGTCCAATCACCTCATCCACCCGGGAACTGTCCAGATCGAAGGTCTCGGAAGCGACCTCCTTCTGGCCTCCCATAGCTGCCGTAAAGGTGGTAATCTGCTTCGTGTTCCGATCATAGACACCCTTAAAGCTCTTTCCACAGCCGATGGGCCAGTTGATGGGACAGGTACGGATGCCCAGTACGCTCTCAATCTCATCCATCAGCTCAAAGGGATCTCTGGCCTCACGGTCCATCTTATTAATAAAGGTAAAAATCGGAATATTGCGCAGCAGACAAACCTTAAACAGCTTAATGGTCTGCGCCTCCACACCCTTGGATGCGTCAATCACCATCACGGCGGAATCGGCTGCCATCAGAGTACGGTACGTATCCTCCGAGAAATCCTGATGTCCCGGGGTATCCAGAATATTAATGCAGTATCCCTCATAATTAAACTGAAGCACAGAAGAGGTGACAGAGATACCTCTCTCCTTCTCAATCTCCATCCAGTCAGAAACGGCATGCTTGGCTGCCTTTCGCCCCTTCACCGTACCGGCCAGATTGATCGCTCCGCCGTAGAGCAGGAACTTCTCCGTTAACGTGGTCTTACCGGCATCCGGGTGGGAAATAATGGCGAAAGTACGCCGCTTCTTAATCTGTTCTGCTGTATTTTCCAAGAGTGTTTCCTCCAAACTGATAATAGTCTAAAAATCAATATTGCACAAAATAACTATTTTATTCTAGTATGAAATCCCGGGAAAGTCAACAGAAGATCCTGCTTGGCCCATGTTTCAAAAACACTCCCCGGATTCTACCGTTCGGAAAGCCAGCGCTCTGCCAGCCGAATCCACTCCTGACAGGCAGGAATCACATAGGTCCCTCTTCCGTCATCCTCAACCTTATCCGTCTCCTCATTGGCGAGAGCCAGTCCGTGCCTGCCTTCCGGGAAAAGATGCAGTTCCAGTCTGACGCCGGCCTGCCGAAGCACCAGCCCATAAAGAAGTGAATTTTCCACCGGAACCGTTCCGTCGGTATACGTATGCCACAAAAAGACCGGAGGTACCTGAGGGCCGGCCTGCTTCTCCAGAGACAGATACTCCCACAGAGTTCCCTCCTTCTCCTTTTGTCCTCCCGTCAAATGTTCAAAAGATCTCTGATGACCATATTCTCCGGAGGATATCACCGGATAGGAAAGAATCAGTCCATCCGGCCGTACTCTGTCGCCCTGCAAAGCAATTCCTTTCCAGACGAATTCCTGCGGCCAGAAGGTTCCCAGGGATGCTGCCAGATGACCTCCCGCGGAAAATCCGCAAAGATAGATTCCCTCCGGATCAATCCTCCACTCCCCCGCCTTCTCACGTAGCAGGGCAACCGCCGCAGCCAGCTGCCGCAGCGCTGTGGGAAATACCGCCGGCGCCACACTGTACTCCAGTACAAAGGCATGGCAGTCCATCGCCAGAAACTGAAAGGCCACCGGCTCCGCCTCCCGACTGGAGCAAAACTCATATCCGCCGCCCGGACAGACAATCACTGCCTTCCTTACCGCATCCGGTTTTCCCTGTGTATTCTCCTTCCGCATACAAGTAAGCACGGCGCTTTCTGCTCCGTCCGGACAAATCCGAATCTTCTCATATACCATAAAATTTTCTCTCCTTTTCCGCTTCTTATTTCCTCTTCTTTTTCCTCTCTCGTTCTTGTCTTTCTTTTTAAAATCATGTATACTTCTTTTGAAATATCATAACATATCACATCAAAAACATAAAGGAGCACCGCATGATCTTAGCTGTCGATATCGGAAATACAAACATCGTGATTGGCGTTGTGGACGCAAAAAAAACGTATTTTATTGAGCGTCTGACCACTACCATCGGCAAAACCAATCTGGAATACGCCATTACCTTAAAAAGCATTCTGGAAATCTTTCATATAGAACCCCGACAGCTGGAAGGCGCTATTATCTCCTCTGTCGTTCCCCCACTCAATCGTACCATCATGGAGGCCATCCGCAAGATTACCGGTATCACAGCCAAGCTGGTCGGATCCGGAATGAAAACAGGTCTGAACATCCTGATGGACAATCCCCGTTCCGTCGGCAGCGACATGATCGTCAATTCCGTCGGCGCTTTGAATGAACACGAACCGCCTATCATCATCATCGAGATGGGAACCGCCACGACCATGTCTGTCATCGACAAAGACGGCCGCTACATCGGCGGTGCCATCCTCCCCGGCCTTCGTGTCTCCATGGACACCATGAGCTCCAGCACCGCACAGCTGCCCCGTATCAGTCTGGACACCCCGAAAAAGGTCATTGGCAAAAACACCATTGACTGCATGCGCAGCGGCATCATCTACGGAAACGCCGCCATGATCGACGGCATGCTGACCCGCATTGAAACCGAGCTGGGACAAAGTGCCACCATCATCGCTACCGGCGGAATCGCAAAAGTGATCCTTCCCCTGTGCAGCCACGAGATCATCTATGATGGGGCGCTGCTGATGAAGGGACTGCTGACGCTGTATGAGAAGAATAAATAGAGATATATTGAGTAACCTGGAGCGTCGCGTAAGCCGGCGCTCCTTTGTAATTGGTCGAAAATATCTTCTGGAACGGATTCGGGAAACAGCGAAAAAGCAGCCGGGGAAGGGCAGGAAAAACAGTACGCAGGTCATTGTATAAGATTCGGCTGTTCTTGGGCTGCGGCA